>NZ_JAILXP010000136.1 GCF_020740895.1 Streptomyces sp. UNOB3_S3
GGGGCGGGTCCGCCGGGGGCGCGTGGTCGCGGCGCCGTGACCACCAGGTGTGGAAGGCGGCCGTGGCCAGCAGCGCCGCGGCGGAGGCGCCCAGCAGGACGGGGCCGTCGGGGCCGTGGACGACGGTGTCGGCGACCGAGTCGGCGATGGCGACCGCGCTGAACAGGGCGGCCAGTTCCACCAGGTCCCGGCGCCAGTGGTGCCGGTGGGAGCTCTTCGCGATGGTCTCGTCGGTCATGCCGCCACCCTGGCGGAGCGGTGTTGCGTGATCACGAACGCCCTGTGTCCGATGAGTAAAGGACGCTTCTGTTCGCTTCTGTGCCCGCTGGGTTAATTTTCCTGATGTTTACGCGCCAAGGTCACGCAGCGCGTCCTCCACTCCCCGGTGGAAGGTGGGATAGGCGTAGATCATGTGCCGGAGCGTGGCCACGGGCACCTCCGCCTGGACCGCCACCGCCAGGCCGTACATCACCTCGCCGCCCATGGGCCCCATCGCCGTCGCGCCGACCAGCACCCCCCGGTCGGCGTCCTCGACCAGTTTGACCAGGCCCTCGTTGCCCGCCTTGTGGATCCAGCCGCGCGTCGAGTCCGGCACCTTCGAGCACCCCGTGCGCACCCGTAGCCCCTTGTCGCGGGCCTGCCGCTCGGTCAGGCCCACCGCGCCGACCTCCGGGTCGGTGAAGGTCACCCGGGGCAGGGCGCGATAGTCGGCGTCCGGGCCGCCTCGGCCGAGGATGTCGCGGAGCACGATGTCCGCCTCGTACATCGCCACATGGGTGAAGGCCCCGTGCCCGGTCACATCGCCCAGTGCCCACAGCCCCGGCGCCACCCGCATCCGGCCGTCCGTCGGCAGCGCCCTGCCCTGCGGGTCGAGGCCGACGGTGTCCAGCCCGAGACCGGAGAGGTCCGCGCGGCGGCCGGTGGCCACCAGCAGCTGATCACCCGTCAGTTCCGAGCCGTCCGCCAGCTCCAGTACGAACGCGTCGCCGTCGTGCCGCACCCGCGCCGCCCGGGTGTCCGTCCGCAGCGTCAGCCCCTCGGCGCGCAGCACCCCGGCCAGCAGCTCGCCCGCCTCCGGCTCCTCGGCGGGGATCAGGTGGTCCATCGCCTCGACGACGGTGACGCGCGTACCGAAACGGGCGTAGACCTGGGAGAGCTCCACACCGATCGCCCCGCCGCCCAGCACCAGCAGCGACCGCGGCGGCTCCTTCGCGGCGATCGCGTCCCGGTTGGTCCAGTACGGCACGGAGTCGAGGCCCGGCACCGGCGGGAGCTGCGGCTTGCTGCCCGTGGCGACGACGATCCCGCGCCGGGCCCCGAAGACCTCGTCGCCGACCGCGACCTTCCCCGGCCCGGCGAGCCGCCCCCGCCCGCGCACCAGCCGGCCGCCCTTCCCGGTGAACCGGTCGGCGGCGACCCGGTCGTCCCAGTCGTCGGTGGCGTCGTCCCGGATCCGGGCGGCGAGCGGGGCCCAGTCCGCGTCGACCCGAGCCGAGCCCGCCATACCGGGGATCCGGCGGCCCTCGGCCAGCAGATTCCCGGCGCGGATCATCATCTTGCTGGGTACACAGGCCCAGTACGGGCACTCGCCGCCGACCAGCTCGGCCTCGACGCCCACCACGTCCAGCCCGGCCTCCGCCAGACCGCCCGCGACGTGCTCGCCGCCGGGGCCCATCCCGATGACGACGACATCCACCTGTTCGGCCACGGCACCGCACCTTCCTCGCGACGGGGTGAGACCGCCACCATCCCACCGCGCCGCGAGGGCGTCACTGTCCGACGCGCCCCGGTTGGAGCACCTTGGTGAACAGCACCCCGCCGGTCTCGCTCCGCAGCCGCACGGTCAGCTCGCCGCTGCCCCCGTCGATGGCCACCTCGCCGAAGAACTGGCTGTCCTGCCCGGGCGGGACGTTCGCCGTCGCGGGCGCCTTGACGAAGGGCTGCTCCGGCCCGAAGGTGCCGTCCAGTTTCACCGTCGGGAAGCCGCCCGCGTTCAGCGGGCCCGAGACGAACTCCCAGAACGGCGCGAAGTCCTTGAACGCCGCCCGCTCCGGGGCGTAGTGCTGCGCCGAGGTGTAGTGGACGTCCGCCGTCAACCAGACCGTGCCCGTGATCCGCCGGTGCTTGATGTGCCGCAGCAGCTCGGCGATCTGGAGCTCACGGCCCAGCGGCGCGCCCGGGTCGCCCTGCGCGACCGCCTCGAAGTTCACCGGGCCGTCCGTGACCACCAGCCCCAGCGGCATGTCGGAGGCGATCACCTTCCACACCGCGCGGGAGCGCGACAGCTCCCGCTTGAGCCAGCGCAGCTGGCGCTCGCCCAGGATGCCCTGGGTGTCGTCGGGCCACCGGTTCGGCGAGTTGGCGTTGCGGTAGGTGCGCATGTCCAGGACGAAGACGTCCAGCAGCGGGCCGTGGCGCAGCACCCGGTGGACGCGCCCGTCGGCGTCGGGGGTGAGGGTGGAGATCGGGAAGTACTCGGAGAACGCCTTCAGCGAGCGCGCGGAGAGGACGTCGGCCCGCTTCTCCGTGTAGCGCGCGTCGTCCAGGAGCTGGCCGGGGTACCAGTTGTTGTGCACCTCGTGGTCGTCCCACTGCACGACGGTGGGCACCTGGGCGTTGAAGCGACGGAGGTTCTCGTCGAGCAGGTTGTAGCGGAAGGCGCCCCGGAACTCCGCCAGGGTCTCGGCGACCTTCGACTTCTCCTCCGTGGTGATGTTCCGCCAGGTGCCGCCGCCGGGCAGGGCCACGGTCGCGGGGATGGGGTTGTCGGCGTAGATGTTGTCGCCGCTGCACAGGAAGAAGTCCGGGTCCAGCCGGCGCATGTGCTCGAAGATCCGGTAGCCGCCCCGGTCGGGGTTGATGCCCCAGCCCTGCCCCGCGAGGTCGCCCGACCATACGAACCGGACGTCCTCGCGGCGCGCGGAGACGGTGCGGAACGAGCCGTACACCGGGCGGCTCGTGCGCCGGGGGTCGTCCGGGTCGGCGAGGACCACCCGGTAGTGGACGCGCTCCCCGGCGGGCAGGCCGCGCAGGGCCGTCCGGCCGGTGAAGTCCGTGCCGGGGCCGACCACCGGCCCGGTCCAGCGGTGGACATCACGGAACGACTCGGTCGCCGAGGTCTCCACGATCATCCGGGCCGGGCGGTCCGAGCGCGCCCACACCAGCCCCGACGAGGCCGTCACATCACCGGCCTGCACACCCCAGTCGGCGCTCGGCCGCCCCGACAGCAGCTGCGCGGGCGCGGACAACGCCCGTGCGGGCGCCGCCGCGAGCGGTGGCAGCGCGGCCGCCCCGGCGGCGGCCAGAGAGCCCCGCAGCACCGACCGCCGGCCGACCCCGGGCCCGTACGCCTTCCCCATCAACCGAAACCTCCTGTGCCCGGCCGGGCCCTCACGGCCCGGCCGGCTCGTCCTCCACCGGTCGTCCCGTTCCTACCGGGGCCATGTGCCCGGCAGTCGAACACCCCGTGAACAGCGCTCAGCGCGAGGTGTCCAGTGCGACACGGGCGACGAGCGCGGGGTCGTCGTTCATCGGCACATGACCACAGCCGGGGAGACGGACCAGCCGGGCCCCGGGGATCACCTTCTTCGCCCGCACCCCCTGGCGCCGCGGGAGCACCCGGTCACCGGTGCCCCAGGCGATGGTGACCGGCAGGTCCGGCACGTCGTGGGTGTAGAGCAGCGAGCGCCCGGCGGCGAGGGTGGCCTCGAACCCCGTCGCCTCGCGCATCGCCCGTGACTCGGCGACCACCGCGTCGGGCGAACGGCGGCCCGGCCGGGCGTAGATGGAGCCGGTCAGCGCGGCGCGCCCCGCGGCCGAGCGGGCCAGCCGGGCCACCGTGGGCTCGGGCATCCGCGACGCGCCCGTCCGCAGGGACCGCAGCACCGCGTACGCCCACCGGCGCTCGCCCTCGGTCCAGAACCCGGCGGGGGAGAGCGCCGTGACGGACCGTACGAGCTTGCGGTGCCCCAGCTCCAGGGCGATCAGGCCGCCGAGGGAGTTGCCCACGACGTGCGGCCGGTCCAGGCCCAGGGCCTCGAAGAGCGCGCCGAGCACGGGGATGACGCCCTTGAGGTCGTAGGAGATCCCGCCGGGCAGCCCGGGCGAGAGCCCGAAGCCCGGCAGGTCGACGGCGACGACGTCCCGCTCGGCGGCGAGCAGGCCCAGCACCGGGTCCCAGACCTGGAGATGGTGGCCGATCCCGTGCAGCAGGACCATGGGCTCCCCGCCGCCGAGGCGTTCGTACACCACCGTGGCCGTGCGCGGTCCGGAGGGCGTGTCGACGGGAAAGGAGATCTTCTCGGCCATGGGCGGCTCCTCGTCATCCGTGGGGCGACGTACCCAAGCGCTCCGCTGGAAGTCCGGTACGTCATCTGCTGGTGCGTCGTGGCTGGTCGCGCAGTTCCCCGCGCCCCTTCGGGGCGCCACCGAACCGCACCGGACTTCGCCAAGGCCGCTTAGACAGGATGTCAGCAACGGTTACCGCTGGGTAGAGCGTGGGCGTGAGCTCCGGCGGCGGGCAGCCGGTGAGACCCGGTTCACGTGGACAATCACCTGTCCCTCCGCTGGGATGAGGAGGTGAACGCAACGGATGACCTGCTCGACGTCTTCGAGGAACACCGCGCCACCCTGGGCGCGGTGGCCTACCGCATGCTCGGCCGGTTCGCCGACGCGGAGGACGTCGTCCAGGAGGCGTGGCTGCGCTGGTCGGCGGCGGACCGCGAGGACGTCCGCGACCCCCGCGGCTATCTCGTGCGCGTCACCACCCGGCTCGCCCTCGACCGGCTGCGTCTGGCGCAGACGCGGCGCGAGACCTATGTGGGGCCGTGGCTCCCCGAGCCCGTCGCCACCGACTTCGGCGCGACCGTCCCCGACACCGCCGAACGGGCCGTGCTCGCCGACACCGTCTCCCTCGCCCTGCTCGTCGTCCTCGAATCGCTCTCCCCGCTGGAGCGCGCGGTCTTCGTCCTCCGCGAGGCCTTCGGCTTCCCCTACGCGGACATCGCCGAGGCCATCGACCGGTCGGAGGCCGCCGTGCGGCAGCTCGCCGGGCGGGCCCGCCGCCATGTGGCGGAGCGCAGACCGCGCTTCGACACCGGCACCGCGCGCCGCCGCGAACTCACCGAACGGTTCCTCGCGGCGGCCGCCGGCGGTAGCGTCGAGGACATGCTCGCCCTCCTCGCCCCCGGCGTCCGCCTCGTGGGCGACAGTGGCGGCAAGGCCAAGGGCCCGCTGCGCGTGCTGGAGAGCGCCGACAAGGTCGCCCGTTTCCTGCTGGCCATCGCTGCCAGGCCGCTGCCCGAGGCGGAGGTCCGCGTCGTCGAGGTCAACGGCGGCCCGGCGGTGCTGCTGCTGTCCCGGGGGCTGCCCGACAGCGTCGTCAGCGTCGAGACGGCCGACGGGCTCATCATGGAGATCCACGTCATGCGCAACCCCGACAAGCTGACGGGGGTACTGCCCTGACGCCCCGGCCGGGGTATCGGAGCGGGCCGGCCGCCGGCTACAGCCCGCCGGCCACGCGCAGCACCGCGCCCGTGGTGTACGACGCCTCCGGCGACAGCAGCCACGCCACGGCCCCGGCGACCTCCTCCGGCTCCCCGGGGCGGCCCATCGGTATCCCGCCGGCCTTGCGCCAGGGGCGCTCGGGGTCGCCCATCGCGGCGTGGATGTCCGTGACGATCATGCCGGGCTGGACGGAGTTGACCCGTATGCCCTCGGTGGCCAGCTCCTTGGACAGACCCATCGTCATGGCGTCCACGGCGGCCTTGCTCGCCGCGTAGTGGACGTACTCGCCCGGGCTGCCCAGGGTGGCGGCGGCCGAGGAGATGTTCACGATGGCGCCGCCCCGCCCGCCGAGGCTCGTCGACATCTCCAGCGCCGCCCGCCGGGCGCAGATCAGCGCACCGGTGACATTGACGTCGACCACGCGGCGCATCTGCTCCACGGGTGTCTCCGTGAAGCGGCCCAACAGCCCTGTGATCCCCGCGTTGTTGACGAGGCCGGTGACCGCGCCCAGCCGCTCCTTCACCGTCTCGAAGAAGGCGTCGACATCGCTCTCGGAGCTGGTGTCGACCCGCAGGGCGACCGCCTGGACGCCTTCCGCGCGCACCGCCTCCGCCGTCTTCTCCGCGGCCTCCGCCGAGCGTTCGTAACCGATGGCCACCGCGTGGCCCGCGCGCGCCAGCCGCAGCGCGACCGCGGCGCCGATGCCCCTGCTCGCTCCGGTGACCACCGTGACCTGGTCCGGGACCTGCCGCATCGTCCGCCCCCTTGCCGTTCCGCCGATTTCGGCCGACTCGTACTGGTGATCAATAACCGTATCCGACGGTATCCGACGGCACTGACAGTGGCCGGTTCGCGACGCCATTGGTCTTGACCAAGTACGCCCACCGCCCTATGGTCGCAGGCATACTGCAACAACCTTTAATAAATAAGCGCGCGAAAAGCCTTTCGGAGGGTCAGGGTGGGGAGCACGCAGCTGGAATCGGTGCCGGAGCCCAAGTACTGGCACCTGAAAACCGTCCTCAGCGACGCACTCGACTCCGAGTTCGCGGTGGGCGAGATCTTGCCCAACGAGCGTGAGCTCGCGGCCCGTTTCGGCGTCGCCCGGGCCACGCTCCGTCAGGCGCTGGAGCAGTTGGAGCTGGAGGGCCGGCTGCAGCGCCGGCGCGGCGTCGGCACCACCGTCGCCCCGCCCCGGATGGGCGTCGCGGTCACCGACACCGAGCACTCCTGGCCCGGTGCCCCGGGTGACGCCTGGCAGCCCGTCGACGGCACCGAGCAGGAACCGCCGGCCGCCGTGGCCCGGCTCCTCGGCGTGGATCCGGCCATATCGCTGCACACCGTCCGCCGCACCCGCAAGACGCGCGGCCAGCCGGTCGCCACCGAGGTGCTGTACGTGCCCGCCGTCAGCGTGCCCGGCATCGCCACGGACGAGCCGCCCACCGGCGCGGCCCGCGCCCACGCCGTGCTGCGCGAACTCCAGCGGCTGCGGCTGGAGGGGCAGGACCAGGCCGTGGAGCTCGGCTCGGCCCGCGCCGACGACGCCAAGCAGCTCGACCGGCTGCCCGGTTCCCCCGTCCTCGTCGTCACCACGCGCTACTTCTCGGGCGGGCGCACCGCCGCCGTCGCCGTGGCCACGTACCGCGCCGACACCTGCCGGCTGACCTTCGGGGACGCCACGGCCCCCGCCGTGCAGCTCCTGGCGGGCTGACGCGCCGCCGGCCGTCCGGCCGCCGGTCACCGCCGGGCGGTGACCGTGCTCTCGACCGCGAAGAGCTGCTTCTCGACGTGGTCGAGGGCCAGGCGCAGCGCCCCCGTGGCCACCGCCGCCTCGCCCAGCAGCGACTGGGCCACCAGCGGCGGCCGCAGACAGTAACGGGTCAGCTGGGTGCGCAGTGGCTCCAGGACGCCGTCCAGGCCGGCGGCCCAGCCGCCGACCACGACCAGCTCCGGGTCCAGCGCCAGCACCAGCGCCGCCACGTCGTGGACGAGCCGGCGCAGATACCGCTCCACGGCGGCCCGGGCGCGTTCGTCCCCCCGCGCCGCGAGCGCGAACACCTCGGCCACCTGGGCCTCGTCCAGCGGATGCAGCGGTTCCCCGGTGGGGGAGAGGACCTCCTCGGGGGTGGCCTCACGGCCCAGCAGATGCAGCGCGCCGATCTCCCCGGCCGCGCCCCCGAAGCCCCGGTGCAGCCGCCCGCCGATCAGCGCGCCGGCGCCCGGGCTCAGCCCGGCCAGCACGAACACGACGTCGTCGGACTCCCGGGCCGCGCCCTTCCAGTGCTCGGCCACGGCGGCCGCGTTGGCGTCGTTCTCCACCAGCACCGGGCAGCGGAACGAGCGGCGCAGCCGCTCCCCGAGCGGCAGCCCCGTCCAGCCCGGCAGCGCCGTGCCCAGCCGTACGGTGCCGTCCGCCTCCACGATGCCGGGGGTGGCCACGCCCACGGCGCGCAGCGAACCGCACGCCACGCCCGCGCGCTTGAGGAGATCGGCGACGGCCACCCGCACCCGCTCCAGGCGCTCGTCGGCCGACGCCGTCGCGGAGACCTCCACCTGAGCGGAGCCCATGACGCGTCCGCCCAGGTCGGCCATCAGCGCGGCGACGCGGTGCGGGCCGATCTCGATGCCCAGCAGATGCCCGGCCTCCACCCGGAAGCGGAACCGCCGGGCGGGCCGGCCCTGACGGCGCGTCGCGCCCTCGTCGACGGCCGCCTCCACCACCAGACCGGTGTCGATCAGCCCCTCGACCACGCCTTCGACGGTCGGCCGGGACAGGCCCGTCACCTTGACCAGGTCCGTGAGCGTGGGGGCCTCGGCGGCGCGCAGCGCGTGCAGCACCACGGCCGAATTGATCCGCCGCAGCAGCGACGGATCCCCGCCGGTGAGCCGCCCCACGTGCCCGCCTCCTAGCTTTGCGCTCCCTTTGCCGACGGATCGTAGCCGGTGGGAGTCGAGGGAGCGAGCGCCAGGGCTTATCCGTTGCCCACGGCGGCGCGCAGCCGCCCGTACTCCTCGGCCATCCGCGGCAGCGTCCAGTGCGCGTTGAGGCCGCTGGGGTTAGGCAGCGCCCAGATCCGGGTGTCCCCGATCGTCCGCTCCTGCGGCCCGATCCTCGCCTTCTTGTCGCCGAAGGCGACGCGATAGGCCGTCACTCCGGCTATCGCCAGCCATTTCGGCCGCAGCAGGAGGACCTTCTCCACGAGAAGGCGCCCGCCCTCCCGGTACTCCTCGTCCGTCAGCTCGTCGGCCCGCGCGGAGGCCCGGGCCACCACATTGGTGATCCCGAGCCCGTAGCCGGGCAGCTCGCCCTGCTCCGCCGGCGCCAACTGGCGGGGGGTGAAGCCGGAGGCGTGGAGGACGGGCCAGAAGCGGTTGCCGGGTCGGGCGAAGTGATGGCCCGTGGCGGCGGTCATCAGCCCGGGGTTGATGCCGCAGAACAGGACGTCGAGGCCGTCCGCGACCACGTCGGGGACGAGACGGTCGCGGGCGGCCTCCAGCTCTTCGGGAGTCATCCTCAGAGGATGGACCCCGGCGCGTAGGCGGCCGCCTCCGGGTACCGCTTGGCGATCTCCTCGATGCGGGAGACCACGGTGGCGACCTGGTCGGCCGCCGCGCCCGTGAAGGACAGCTTGTCGGCCATCAGCGCGTCGAGCCCGGCGCGGTCCAGCGGGATGCGCTCGTCGGCGGCCAGCTTGTCCAGCAGCTCGTTGCGCTCGGCGCCCTGCTCGCGCATCGCCAGCGCGGAGGCCACCGCGTGCTCCTTGATGACCTCGTGCGCGACCTCGCGGCCGACACCGGCCCGCACCGCGCCCATCAGCACCTTGGTGGTGGCGAGGAAGGGGAGGTAGCGGTCCAGCTCACGGGCGACGACGGCCGGGAAGGCGCCGAACTCGTCGAGGACGGTCAGGAAGGTCTCCAGCAGGCCGTCGAGCGCGAAGAACGCGTCCGGCAGCGCCACGCGGCGTACCACGGAGCAGGAGACGTCGCCCTCGTTCCACTGGTCGCCCGCCAGCTCGCCGGTCATCGAGGCGTAGCCGCGCAGGATCACCATCAGGCCGTTGACGCGCTCGCAGGAGCGGGTGTTCATCTTGTGCGGCATCGCGGACGAGCCGACCTGGCCGGGCTTGAAGCCCTCGGTGACCAGCTCGTGGCCGGCCATCAGACGGATCGTCTTGGCGAGCGAGGACGGCGCGGCGGCCAGCTGGACCAGCGCGGTGACGACGTCGTAGTCGAGGGAGCGCGGGTAGACCTGGCCGACGGAGGTGAAGGCGTGGGCGAAGCCGAGGTGCTCGGCGGTCCGGCGCTCCAGCTCCGCGAGCTTCTCCGTGTCGCCGCCGAGCAGGTCGAGCATGTCCTGGGCGGTGCCGACCGGGCCCTTGACGCCGCGCAGCGGGTAGCGGGCGAGGAGCTCCTCGGTACGGCCGAAGGCCACCAGCAGCTCGTCGGCGGTGGTCGCGAAGCGCTTGCCCAGCGTGGTGGCCTGCGCGGCGACGTTGTGCGAGCGGCCCGCGACGACCAGCTCGGCGTGGTCGGCGGCCAGCTTGCCGATCCGGGCCAGGACGGCCACGACGCGGTCGCGGACCAGCTCCAGGGAGAGCCGGATCTGGAGCTGCTCGACGTTCTCGGTGAGGTCGCGGGAGGTCATGCCCTTGTGGACGTGCTCATGGCCGGCGAGGGCGTTGAACTCCTCGATGCGGGCCTTCACGTCGTGCCGCGTGATCTTCTCGCGCTCGGCGATCGAGACCAGGTCGACCTGGTCGAGGACCCGCTCGTAGTCGGCGAGGGCGGCGTCCGGCACCTCGATCCCCAGGTCCTTCTGCGCGCGGAGCACGGCCAGCCACAGCCGGCGCTCCAGCTTCACCTTGTGTTCGGGGGACCACAGCACGGCCAGCTCGGGGGAGGCGTAGCGGCCGGCGAGGACGTTGGGGATGCGGGGCTTTGCAGTCACGTGACCGAAGTCTACTGGCGGTTCGCGCAGACGGACGCCCCGCCCCGGTTTGTGGCTTGCTACGAGAGCCCCGGGGACGAGGCGGCCGGGACGTCGTACGGCAGCAGCTCGGCGCGCTTGGGCGGCCGGCCGTCGCCCGAGGAGCGGCCGGTCAGCCGGCGGCCGATCCACGGGGCCAGGTGCTCCCGCGCGAAGCGCGCGTCGGCCGCGCGGCGGGCGGTCCAGCCGGGGCGTACGGCCGGGGGCAGGGGCGCCCGCCAGTCGGACTCCGCCGGGTGGCCCAGCGCCTGCCAGACCGCCTCGGCCACCCGCCGGTGCCCCTCCCCGTTGAGGTGCAGCCGGTCCTCGGCCCACAGCCGGGGGTCGCCCAGGACGTCGGCGCCGAAGAGGTCGACGACCACGGCGCCGTGCCGCTCGGCCAGGTCCTCGACGAAGCCGAAGAGGTGCTCCATGCGCGGCCGGAACCGCTCCGCCACCGGTCCCCGCCGCCCCGGGCTGCGCATCAGCACCAGCTGCCGGCAGCTCGGGGCCAGCCTGTCGGCCGCCTCGGCGAGGCGGGCGCAGACGAGGTCCACGTCGCACTTGGGGCGCAGGACGTCGTTGAGCCCGCCCACCAGCGTCACCAGGTCCGCGCCCATGGCGGCGGCCGGGCCGGCCTGTTCGTCGGCGATCTGGCCGATCAGCTTGCCGCGCACCGCCAGGTTCGCGTAGCGGAAGCCGGTGGTGCGGGCCGCGAGCCGGGCGGCGAGAAGATCCGCCCAGCCGCGGTAGGAACCGTCCGGCAGGCCGTCGGACATGCCTTCGGTGAAGGAGTCTCCGACGGCGACGAAGCTGGTGTACGGCGCGGGGTGGGTGTACGCGGCATTCATCGGCATGGCGGGGCGATCCTATCGCCCCGCCATGCGGAACCGCCGGTCACGGGCGCCCGTAGCGGGCGCCGGGATCACGGCCGGGCGCCGACCAGCTCGCGCAGCACGTCCTCCAGCGTCACCAGCCCGGCCAGCCGGTTGTCCTCGCCGATGACCGCCGCGAGGTGGGCACCGGTGCCGCTCATGGCCGTGATCACGTCGTCCAGCGGGGTGTCCGCCCGGACGCGGGCGATCGGGCGCATCCGCCGCAGCGGGAAGGGCATGTCGCGCGGCTTGGCGTCCAGCGCGTCCTTGACGTGCAGATAGCCCAGGATGCGGCTCCCGTCGTCGACCACGGGGAAGCGCGAGTAGCCGGAGGTGGCGGAGAGCCGCTCCAGCTCCTCGGGGGTCACCCCGAAGTGGGTGCTGACCACGCGCTCCAGCGGCATCACCACGTCCTGGACCGGGCGCTTGCCCAGCTCCAGGGCGCTCCGCAGCCTCTCGGTGGCCCGCCGGTCCAGCAGCTCCGCGGCGCTGGAGTCGGCGACCATCCGGGCGAGCTGGTCGTCCGAGAAGACGGCCGTCACCTCGTCCTTCGGCTCGACGCGCAGCAGCTTCAGCACCGCGTTCGCCAGCCGGTTGATGGCGAAGACGAACGGCCGCAGGGCCCGCGCCAGCGTCACCAGCGGCGGGCCGAGCAGCAGCGCGGTGCGCACCGGCTCGGCGAGCGCGATGTTCTTCGGCACCATCTCGCCGAAGAGCATGTGGAGATAGGTGGCCACGGCCAGCGCGATCACGAAGGACAGCGGATGGATCATCCCGTCCGGTATCCCCACCGCCTCGAACAGCGGCGTCGTCAGATGCGCGATGGCGGGCTCGGCGACCACACCGAGGACCAGCGTGCACAGCGTGATGCCGAGCTGGGCCGCCGCCATCAGGGCCGAGATGTGCTTCAGGCCCCACAGGACGCTGCGGGCCCGGCGGTCGCCGGCCTCCGCGTAGGGCTCGATCTGGCCGCGGCGCACGGAGATCATGCCGAACTCCGCGCCCACGAAGAAGGCGTTGGCGACCAGCGTCGCCAGCCCGATCAGCAGCTGGACCAGCGTCATCGGTCCGCACCCCCCTCGGCGGCCGCGCCGCCCTCCGGCTCCGGCGGGGGCGCCGTCAGCAGCACCCGGGCCGCCCGCCGCCCGGAGGCGTCGGTGACCCGGATCCGCCAGCCCGCGACCTCGATCGTGTCCCCCTCGTCCGGGATCCGGCCGAGCTCGGTGGCGATCAGTCCGGCCACGGTCTCGTACGGGCCCTCCGGCGCGCGCAGCCCGATGTGCTCCAGCTGGTCGGTGCGGGCCGCGCCGTCGGCGTCGTAGAGCTTGCGGCCGTCGGCGTCCCGGCCCGCGGGGGCCAGGTCGGGCAGCGCGTGCGGGTCGTGCTCGTCGCGCACCTCGCCGACGACCTCCTCGATGATGTCCTCCAGCGTGGCGACGCCGGCGGTGCCGCCGTACTCGTCGATGACGACGGCCATGCTGCGCTTGCCGGCGAGCCGGTCCAGCAGCCGGTCCACGGTCAGCGACTCCGGGACGAGCACGGGCTCGCGCAGGATCGCGGTGACGGGGCGGCGCGGGCGCTCGTCGGCCGGTATGGCCAGGACGTCCTTGATGTGGGCGGTGCCGACGACCGTGTCGAGGCTGCCCCGGTAGACGGGGAAGCGGGACAGGCCGGTGGCGAGCGTCGCGTTGGCGACGTCCTCGACGGTGGCCCGGGCGTCCAGCGCGATGACCTGGACGCGCGGGGTCATCACGTTCTCCGCCGTCAGGTCGGCGAGGTTCAGGGTGCGGACGAACAGCTCGGCGGTGTCCGCCTCCAGCGCGCCCTCCTTGGCGGAGTGCCGGGCCAGCGCGATCAGCTCCTGCGGCCCGCGCGCGGTGGCGAGCTCCTCGGCGGGCTCCAGGCCCAGCCGGCGCACGACGTGGTTGGCGGTGTTGTTGAGGTGGCGGATCAGCGGGCGGAAGGCGGCGCTGAACGCGCGCTGCGGGCCCGCGACCCGCTTGGCGACCGGCAGCGGCCGGGAGATCGCCCAGTTCTTGGGTACCAGCTCGCCGACGACCATCAGCACGACGGTGGAGATCACCGTGCCGAGGACCAGAGCGGTCTGGGACGCCACGGAGGCGGGCAGGCCGAGCGCCTCCACCGGGCCGGTGAGCAGCGCGGCGATGGACGGCTTGGAGATCATGCCGATGATCAGGCCGGTGACCGTGATGCCCAGCTGCGCTCCGGACAGCTGGAAGGTGAGGCTCCGGACGGCCTTGAGGGCACCCTCGGCGCCGCGCTCTCCGCTGTCGGCCGCCCGCTCCAGCTCGGCGCGCTCGACGGTGGTGAGGGAGAACTCCGCCGCGACGAAGACGGCGCACGCGAGCGTCAGCAGCAGCGCCACCACCAGGAGGAGGACTTCGGTCATCGGTTCACCTCCGTCCCATGATCGGGCAGGGGCGGAAGGACCGCGCGATGTCGGCTCCGGGGACTACTGGGGGGCTCGCCCATGGGCGGACGCTCACACCTTTCACTCATGACAGGGTCGGATCCCTGGGAAACGGTTCGATGGCCACCATCGCTGTCGATGGTGACCATCAATGGTAAAGGACCCGCAAAGCGGGTCGGGTGTGATCAGCCTCGCAGTTCCTCGATCACCGGCGCGAAGGTCTCCAGCGCGGGCTCCAGGACGGTGAAGTACGTGAACCCGTACCGCTCGCGGTGGCCGCGCAGCTGCTCGGCCATGTCCCGGGCCGTGCCGGTCAGGACGGCGGGATGGGCCAGCAGGTCGTCCTCGGTGAGGCCGGGGGCGTGGGGGAGGAGCTTACGGGCCTCGGTGCGCCGGTCGGAGCCGTCCGCCACGATCTGCACCAGATAGTTGAGCTCGGCGGGCTCGGCCCGGCCGGCCGCGAAACCCTGGTAGGCCGCGACGCGCTCCGCCAGCGCGTCCGGGCTGATCAGCCGGAGGTTTCCGGCGGCGTCCGCTGTCGCGCCGGTGAAGGCCGCGATGTCCGCGTGCCGGGCGGTCAGCCGCAGCACGCGATTGCCGTTGCCGCCCAGCAGCAGCGGGACCCGGGGCGACTGGGCGGCCGCGGGCCGGTGCTCCGGGTCGGCGAGCAGCCGGCCGAGCTCGGTGATCGTGCGCTCCAGGTGGTCGACCCGCTCGCGCGGCGAGCCGAACGGCAGCCCGGCCCGCTCGTGCTCCTCGCGCACATAGCCGGTGCCCAGCCCCAGCTCCAGGCGGCCGCCCGTGAGCTGATCGGTGGAGGCCACCTCACGGGCCAGCAGCGCGGGGTTCCAGAACCCGGCGTTGAGCACGAACGTGCCGACTCCGGGCCGCTCCGTGACCTCGGCGGCCGCCACCAGGGAGGGGAAGGGCGCGGGCATGCCGAGATGGTCCGGCACGAGGATGACGTCATAGCCGAGCGCCTCCGCCTGGCGGCACTTCTCCCGCCACTCGGCGGACGTACCGCCGTTCAGCATGTTGACCGCGAAACGGAACGGACGTGACATGGAACCCCCTCGGTTGTCGTGTGACGACCAACTTACCGGAGGGTCCCTCCGTTCACCGCCTCGTGGGTTCGACGGGCCGCCGCGCCACCCCCAGCACACAGGTCGCGGAGGGCATCGGCACCCGGGTGCGCGGCATCAGCAGCCGCCGGTACGCGCCGAGCTCGAACCCCGCCCCGTCCAGGGCGGCGAGCGGGTCGCGGGCCGTGTGGCAGCCGCCGAAGAGCAGCGGCCACACCGTCCGGTCCAGCCCCCGCTGGACCTGCGCGAGCACCCGGCCCTGGGCGATGCCGTGCTCGAAGAACCGCAGCTCACCGCCCGGCTTCAGGACCCGCCGCAGCTCGCTCAGCGAGCGCCGCACATCCCGGACGGAGCACAGCACGAGGGAGACCACGGCCGCGTCGAACGCCTCGCTCTTGACGGGCAGCGCCTCCGCGGCGCCCGGCACCACGTCCACGGGCACCCCGGCCCGCACGGCCGCGTCCACCGCCAGCCGGCGCAGCCGGCGCTCCGGCTCGATCGCCACGACCTCCGACACGGTGGCGGGGTAGTGGGCGAAGTTCAGCCCGTTCCCGGCGCCGATCTCGATGACCCGGCCCGAGAGCCCGGCCAGCAGCTCCCGCCGGTGCTCACCCATCCCGGCGCGGTCGTCCAGCACGGGGCTCAGCTTCGCCCAGACCTGGGCGAAGACCGGATGATGCACGGCGTCGTGGGGGGTTCTGGTACTGCGGAGCGGCATGGCACACCCCTTCCCGGGGATACGGCGGCTACCGCGATTGTTCCCCGGGGCGGACGCAATCAGCCCGTCGGCCGTTTGAGGACCGGGGGTGGCTGCGCCTGACCGGCCGGGGTTCAGCGGGCGGGGGTGTGGAGGATGCCGTTGATGAGGACGTTCAGCCCCCAGGTGTCACGGTCGCCGGGGGAGAACAGGGCCTGACGCAGTGACGTGATCATCGGGTAACGGTCGGTGGGCAGGGCCGCGTAGCGGCGGTCGGCGGCGGAGACGGTGGTCTCTTCGCCGGCTCCCTTGGTGTTGTAGGCGCTCTGCTCGGTGGCGGCCGCGGCGATGTGGAGCCAGAGGAGGTCGACAGCCCAGGCGGCGGTGGTGTCGTCGAGGCCGCCCTGCTTGAGCAGGGCGAGCACGCGGTCGAGAACGAGCAGGGCGTTGTCACCGGTGGGGATCTGGCCGAGGGCGACGGCGGCCAGGCCCTCATGCCGGCTCATGGCCTCGACGGCGTCGGTGGCCAGGGCCCGGAGCTGTTCCCGCCACGCGCCCTCCCAGGCCAGGCGGACCTGCCCGAGGGCTTCGTCGAGCATCGCGTTCATGAGGTCGTCGCGGTTGGCGACGTAGACGTAGAGCGAGGCGGGGCCGGTGTCGAGTTCCTTGGCGACGCGGCGCATGGTCAGGGCGTCCAGGCCGTCCCGGTCGAGGATCTCCAGCCCCGTGCGCACGATGACGTCGCGGCTGAGGGGGGCCTTGGCGGGCCGCGCGCGGCGGCTGACGGGCTGCGTGCTCATGGGGCAAGCCTAGCGCTGGAACGAACACCGTTTGACACGAACAGTGTTCGTTACCTACCGTCGAAACGAACGCTGTTCGCGACGAATTGTGTTCGTCCTGTTTAAAGGAAGAACGTCATGATCCTGATCACCGGAGGCCGCGGCGCGGTCGCCGCCCACCTGACCGCCCTGCTCCACCGCGACGGCCTGCCCGTCCGGATCGGCTCCGCCCGCCCCGAGGACCTCACCCCGCCCGGCAGCGTCGAAGCCGTCCGCCTCGACCTCACCGACCCGGACACCTTCGCCGCCGCGCTGGCCGGCGTCACCGCCGTCTTCCTCTACGCCAGCCCCGACCGCGTCACCGATTTCATCGACCACGTCCAGCGGGCCGGAGTGACGCACATCGTGCTGCTGTCCTCCTCCAGCGTGCTGGGCCCCCACCCCGAGGACGACCCGCTCGCCAGGTCCCACCTCGACGTCGAGAACGCCCTGCTCGCCTCGCCGATCACCACGACGATCCTGCGGCCGGGCTCATTCGCCTCCAACGCCGGCGCCTGGGCCTGGCCCATCAAGGCCGGCCGGCCCGTGAGCCTGCCCTTCCCCGGCGCCCACAACGACCCCGTCCACGAGAAGGACGTCGCCGAAGCCGCCCACGCCGTCCTCACCGATCCCCGCCACCACGGCGGCCGGTACACCCTCACCGGCCCCGAATCGATGACCTTCGCCCAGCAGATCGACCAACTCGCCACCGTCACCGGCCGACCCGTCACGGTCAATCACGTCACCCGCGAGGAATGGAAGCAGGAGATGGCCGACCACATCCCCGCCGTCTACGCCGACGCCCTCCTCGACTGGTGGGAATCCCACGACGGCGAACCCGTCACCCTCACCGACACCGTCGAACACCTCACCGGCCACCCCGCCCGCCCCTTCACCACCTGGGCGACCGACCACACCACTGACTTCACCACCCTCTGAGCCCACCGGCGAAGAACCGTCCGTGGCCGGGACTCCCGCTTGGCTGGGGTGTTACTTCGATGGTGGGGTGCAGCCATCGGCCCCGCTCGTGCATGGCGTCGTGGCGTGCGGACGGGGCTATCGCCGTCCGCACGGGCTCATATCCCCTGCGCCGCCGCGAAGCGCGCGGCGTCCCAGCCGCCCGAAAGCACCGG
>NZ_JAILXP010000137.1 GCF_020740895.1 Streptomyces sp. UNOB3_S3
CTCCGGCTCCGAACGCCCGCCCCCGGACGCCCGCGCCACCGAGCTCGCCGCGCGCTACAGCGAGGGGCTGCGCCTGGCCCGCCTCGACCGCTGGGCCGAGGCCGCCGAGGTGCAGCGGGCCGTCGCCACCGAGCGCGACCGGCTGTCCGGCCCCGACCACCCCGACACCCTCGCCGCCCGCTACGAGCTCGGCTTCGCCCTGAGCCGGCTGGGCCGCCCCCAGGACGCCCTGCGGGAGTTCGCCCGGACGGCGGCGGGCCGCGAGCGCGCCACGGGACCCGACCACCCCGACACCCTGGCGGCCCGCCAGGAGACCGCGTACGTGCTCGGCCAGCTCGGCCGCCACTTCGAGGCCCACCAGGTCTACACGTCCGTGCTCGCCGCCCGCGAGCACGTCATGGGCCCCGACCACCCCGACACCCTGCGCTGCCGCCACAACCTGGCCTTCAACCTCAGCAGACTGGGCCGGCTGGAGGAGTCCTACCGGATGGCGAGCGACGTCGCGGCCGCCCGCTCCCGGGTCCTGGGCCGGGAGCACCCCGACACCCTCGTCACCCGCTACGAGGTCGGCTACGCGCTCGGCCAGCTCGGCCGCTGGGCCGAGGCGCTGCGCACCTACCAGGAGGTCGCCGCCTCCCGCGCCCGGGTGCTGGGCCCCGACGAGCCCGACACCCTCGCCGCCCGCTACGAGGCCGGGATCTGCCTGGGCCGGCTGGGCCGCAGCGAGGAGGCCCTGGAGCTCTACCGCGAGCTGGTCGAGGACCGCGCCCGCGCCCAGGGACCGGCCCACCCCGACACCCTGCGCGCCCGGCACGGCCTGGGCGTCAACCTCGGCCGCCTGGGCCGCTGGGAGGAGGCGCTCGCCGAGGCCCGCGACGTCTGCGCGATCCGCGCCCGGGTGCTGGGCCCCGACCACCCCGACACCCTCGTCAGCCGCCGTGAGGTGGCGGTCGGCCTCGGCTGGCTCGGCCGCTGGGCGGACGCCCTCGCCGTCTACCGCGACGTGGCCCAGGCCCGGCAGCGCGTGCTGGGCGCGGACCACCCCGACGCCCTGGCCAGCCGGCACGACGAGGCCCACTGCCTGGAGCAGCTCGGCCGCTCGGCCGAGGCCGTCGAGCTCTACCGCCAGGTCGCGGCGGTCCGCCGGACCCGCGCCACCCGGGGGACCGGCAATCGCACCGATCTGACGTAGCGTCAGAAAAACTGTCCCGGTGGCTTCCCTCCGCCACCTCCCTGCGGCATCCTGCCGCCCATGCGGACCGAGCTGAGCCGCCGGCTGGGCATCGAGCACGCCCTCTTCGGCTTCACTCCCTTCCCCCCGGTCGCCGCCGCGATCAGCCGCGCCGGAGGGCTCGGCGTCCTCGGCGCGGTGCGCTACACCGCGCCCGGCGAACTCGAGCGCGACCTCGACTGGATGCAGGCCCACACCGACGGCAGACCCTACGGGCTCGACGTCGTCATGCCCGCCCGCACCGTCCCCGGCCTCGGCGAGGCCGACATCGAGGCCATGATCCCCGACGGGCACCGGGAGTTCGTCCGCAGGACGCTCGCCGAGCACGGCGTACCCGAACTGGCCGAGGGCGAACGCTCCGGCTGGCGCATCACCGGCTGGCTGGAGGACGTCGCCCGCACCCAGCTCGACGTGGCCTTCGGCTACCCGCTCGCCCTCCTCGCCAACGCCCTCGGCCCGCCGCCCGCCGACGTCATCGAACGCGCCCACGGCCGGGGCACCCTCGTCGCCGCGCTCGCCGGCAGCGCCCGGCACGCGATCCGGCACGCGGCGGCGGGCGTCGACATCGTCGTCGCCCAGGGCTACGAGGCGGGCGGCCACACCGGTGAGATCGCCACGATGGTGCTCACCCCCGAGGTGGTCCGGGCCGTCGACCCGCTGCCCGTGCTGGCCGCGGGCGGCATCGGCAGCGGCGAACAGATCGCCGCCGGGCTCGCGCTGGGCGCGCAGGGCGTCTGGCTGGGCTCGATCTGGCTCACCACCGAGGAGGCCGGTCTGGCCTCCCGCGCCCTGACCGCCAAGCTCCTGGCCGCGGGCTCAGGGGACACCGTCCGCTCCCGCGCCCTCACCGGCAAGCCCGCCCGCCAGCTCCGCACGCCCTGGACCGACGCCTGGGACGACCCCGCCGGCCCCGGCACCCTGCCCATGCCCCTCCAGGGCCTGCTCGTCGCCGAGGCGCTCTCCCGCATCCAGAAACACGAGGTGATACCCCTGCTGGGCACCCCGGTCGGCCAGATCGTGGGATCGATGGACACGGTCCGCAGCGTCCAGGCGGTGGTGGACGACCTGACGAGAGGCTTCGAACGAGCCGTGAACCGGTTGTGGGCAATCGTTCCGCAGGGCGATGGGGGTCCCCCCTGCTCGAGCGAAGCCGAGAGCTTGGGGGAGGGTGGGCACAACGCCACCCACCGGCCCGCACCCGGTGACGCTCCCCAGGAGGACACGACCCCATGACGGAAAAGGGCAACGGCTTCTGGGCCAAGGCCACCACCGACCCCGACCGGGAGGTCCTGGTCACCCCGTCCGGTGAGACCTGGACCGCAGGCCACCTGCACGCGCAAGCCAACCGCCTCGTCCACGCCCTCCGCGCCACCGGCCTCCGCGAGGGCGACGCCTTCGCCGTCGTCCTCCCCAACGGCGCCGAATTCCTCACCGCCCATCTCGCCGCCACCCAGGCCGGCTTCTACCTCGTCCCCGTCAACCACCACCTCGTCGCCCCGGAGATCGCCTGGATCCTCGCGGACTCCGGCGCCAAGGCGCTCATCGCCCACGAGCGCTGGGCGGACGCCGTGCGGGCCGCCGCCGACGAGGCCGCGCTGCCGCCCTCCGGGCGGTACGCGGTCGGGGACATCGCCGGCTTCCGGCCCTACGCCGCCCTCCTCGACGGCCGGCCCGCCACCCCGCCCGACGGCCGGACCCTCGGCTGGGTCATGAACTACACCTCCGGTACCACCGGCCGCCCCCGCGGCATCCGCCGCCCGCTGCCCGGCATCCCGCCCGAGGAGGCCCATCTCGGCGGATTCCTCGGCATCTTCGGCATCAAGCCCCACGACGGCAACGTCCATCTGGTGTGCTCACCGCTCTACCACACCGCCGTTCTGCAATTCGCGGCCGCGTCCCTCCACATCGGGCACCGGCTGGTGGTCATGGACAAATGGGCCCCCGAGGAGATGCTGCGGCTGATCGACACCCACCGCTGCACCCATACGCACATGGTCCCCACCCAGTTCGGCCGGCTGCTCTCCCTGCCCGCCGGGGTGCGGGCCGGCTACGACGTCTCCTCGTTGCGGCACGCCATCCACGGAGCCGCGCCCTGCCCGGAGCATATGAAACGGGCGATGATCGAATGGTGGGGCGGGTGCGTGGAGGAGTACTACGCGGCCAGCGAGGGCGGCGGCGCGTACGCGACGTCCGAGGAGTGGCTGCGCAAGCCCGGCACGGTCGGCCGGGCCTGGCCCATCAGCGAGATCGCCGTGCTCGACGACGACGGCGAGCCCGTGCCCACCGGGCAGGTCGGCACGGTCTATCTGCGGATGACCACCGGCCCCTTCGCCTATCACAAGGACGCCGACAAGACCCGGCGCAGCCGCGTCGGGGACTTCTTCACCGTCGGCGACCTCGGCCATCTCGACGAGGACGGCTATCTCTTCCTCCACGACCGCAAGATCGACCTGATCATCTCGGGCGGCGTCAACATCTACCCCGCCGAGGTGGAGTCCGTGCTCCTGGCCCACCCCGCCGTCGCCGACGCCGCCGTCTTCGGCGTCCCGCACGACGACTGGGGCGAGGAGGTGAAGGCCGTCGTCGAACCGGAGCCCGGCCATTCCCCGGGCGCCGCCCTCGCCGCCGAGCTCCTCGGCCACTGCGCCGCCCGGCTCGCCGGGTACAAGCGCCCCAGGAGCGTGGAGTTCACCGCGTCCCTGCCGCGCGACCCCAACGGCAAGCTCTACAAGCGGCTGCTGCGCGACCCGTACTGGCACGGCCGGGACCGCGCCGTCTGACGCCCCGTGCGAGGGCGTCGGACGGCACGGCTCACGAAGGCCTCAGCGCTCGCTCACCCGCACCACCTTCAGCTGCGGCGACGCGAGGATGTCCCTCTCGCGGAACCGGCTCTTGACCATGCGTCCCCGAGAGAACAGCTCGGTCTGGTCGCTGTAGTGCGGCGACGCGGTGTTCGAGGACTCGGAGTACGTCAGCAGCGTCCTTGCCACGGGGCAGCCGCTGCCGTCCCAGCCCACCGCCTGGATGTGGCTGGAGCCCATGCCCACCTCGGTGTAGCCGCCCTGCGCGGCGTTCCAGCGGGCGAAGCCGTCCGCACCGGTGTCGAGCGTGTTCGGAGTGGTCACGGGGGAGGCGGGGGAGAAGGGCACCCGCCACAGCCGGCCTTCCGGGACCGTGGCGGTGAACTTCCGCCAGAAGCGGTCGAAGAGCAGGGCGCCCTGGCCGCTACGGGCCTGACCGACGCCATCATGAACGGTCTGCCACCGCACATCGCCCAAGTGATCTGCGGACA
The DNA here is from genome assembly GCF_020740895.1 of Streptomyces sp. UNOB3_S3. Classification (GTDB taxonomy): domain Bacteria; phylum Actinomycetota; class Actinomycetes; order Streptomycetales; family Streptomycetaceae; genus Streptomyces. The sequence goes on from NZ_JAILXP010000137.1 coordinate 4,524, forward strand.
TGGAGCTCGTAACGCGATCTTGTAGAGATGTGATGGCCGGGTGTGACTTGTGTGATGATCCGGCTGTTCGCGGGGTGTGAGTACGCGCTTGTGCTTCCCTCCCTCTAGAGCCCCCCGCCTCGGCGTGCACACCGAGGGCCGGGAAGGTCGCCCCGGGGGCACGAGGCCGACGGCCCGGGATCCTCCTCGGGCGGTACCGGATCCGGGGGGCGGTGCGTCATCCGGTGAGGGCGTCGGGGGAGGTCACCCGGGGTTCCCTCCTCGGTCGGCACTGTTGAGAAACATCGCGCGTGGTCCGAGTTCCGCACTCCTCAGGAGCCGTCTTGCACATACCCAGATACGCCACCGCCGTCTGTGCCGCCGCCACGGCGACGGTCTTGGCCACCTCCACGTCCGCGGCAGCGGAGACCGGCCCGGCGCAGGACAATTTCCTTCCCGCCATGGGCTATTCCATCCTCCGCCTCGACATCGATCCGCCGGGCGCCAACGACTGGAACTGCCGTCCCAGCGCCGCCCGCCCGCGTCCGGTCGTCCTGGTACACGGCACCTACGAGAACCGCTACAACAACTGGGCCCGGATGTCCCCCGAGTTGAAGGCCCAGGGCTACTGCGTCTACGCCCTCGACTTCGGCGACACCGACGACGCCGGAGTGGCTCTCGCTCCCAACGTCAAGGGCTACGGAGACATCAAGAAGTCCTCCAAGGAGCTGGCCGCCTTCGTGGACAAGGTGCTCGCCGCCAGCGGCTCCGGGCAGGTGGACCTCGTCGGCCACTCCCAGGGCGGGACCCTGTCCCGCTGGTATCTCAAGGCCGACGGTGGCGCGAACACGGGCGATCCCTCGAAGAACAAGGTCAAGAAGGTCGTCCAACTCGGCGCGACCAACCACGGCACCACCATGAGCGGCATCGAGACCCTCGCCGACAAGCTCCACATGCTGGAGTCCGGGGAGAAGCCCCTCGGGAAGGCGGGCATCCAGCAGTACGAGAAGTCCGACTTCATCAAGGAGCTCAACGCCGACGGGGACACCGTTCCCGGGGTCGACTACACCGTGATCGGCACGAAGTACGACGAGATCACCACCCCCTGGCAGAGCACGTTCATGACGGCGGGCCCCGGAGCAACGGTGCAGAACATCACCTTGCAGGAGGGCTGCTTCGTCGACTTCTCCGCCCATCTGAGCATGTCGTACAGCCCGCGTGCGATCGGATTGGTCAAGCGGGCCCTGGACCCCTCAGCGCCGGCGGCTCCTTGTGTGCCGAGGGCTCCCGCCTTCTGATTCCGGCTGGAAGCGGCCCGATTGTTTGCCGACGGGCAGTCGAACGGGCTGGTCGCCAAGCAGTTACGGGTGAGTGTCCGGCCGGTCCAGCGGTGGCGGCAGGCCTACGAAGCCGGTGGAGAGGCCGCACTCCGGTCGACAGGTTCCGCCGGCCGGCCGAAACCGAGCGACGAGTTGTTCGTGGCCCTGGAGGCAGAACTGGGCAAGGGCCCGGTCGCGCACGGCCGGACCAGAAGTGGACCCTGGCGAGGATCAAGACCTTGACCGGCCGCAGGTTCCACAAGAGCTTTACGCTCTTCTGGCATCGCCCGGACGCTCCGGCGTCACGGATGGAGCCACCAGGTGCCCGCACGACGGGCACTTGGAGCCAACACCGCCTTCACCGACCCCGACCACCTCGTCCGAGTACTACGCCACGGCCTCCGCCAGATCCAATACCGCAGCCACCTCATCGACGGTTGTTTGACCGCAACCGGTCTCACACTCTGACGACAACACCGCTGCAAAGTCAGTAACGACGTCGACTTCACCCCTCTGCGCGGCGACGAGCCGGCGACCGAGGGTTTCTCGCAGGCCGCGTGAGCCCGTGTCCCGAGTCGGCGGCTGTCACATCACCGCTCCACCTGGCCGGGCGTGACCTTCACGTCTCCGTGGGCTCCTGATCGTTGTGTTCCTGCTCCTGCGCCCAGGCGATCGCCCATTCGTCGAGCGGACGAAGGGCATCACGGAGTGCTGTCCCCAGCCGAGTCAGCTCGTAGCCATCGGCCGAGGGGGCGATGATCCCGCTCGATGCGAGTTCGCGGAGCCGCTGGTAGAGGACGCTGGATGACAGCCCTTCGCACCGTGCCAGCAGCGCGCGGGCGCCGAGCGGACCCGCACGCAGTTCCCAGAGAATTCGCAGCGCCCACCGACGGCCGAACAGGTCCATCGCGGCCATGAGGGGACGGCCGGTAGTCGATCCACGAACCGGTGTTCCTGGGCGCGGTGTCGGCATGACCCTCCTTGCGTTTCGTTATTCGAAACACTAGCATCCACCCGGCGTTTCTGATTTCGAAACGAACTCGACGGGAGAGCCAGTGTCGCGGATAGCCCTGCTGGAACCGCCGTACACCGACCAGGCCACCCCTTCCCCGACGACAGCGCCTACACCACCGCGGCGCTGGTCGGCATCGGCGCCATGGCGATCACGAAGCTGACAAGCCTCGCCCTCGCCCGCCGACGCTCGTCCGAGACCAACCCGTAAGTCAGATGCACTCATCCCAACACTGGAGGTTCCATGCCCAAGGGCTACTGGGTCAGCGTCTACCGCACCATTTCAAATCCTGAGAAGCTGGCTGCTTACAACAAGCTGGCCCGCCTGGCCGTTGAGCCCGCGGGCGGTCGGACCCTCGTCCGTGGCGGTCGGGTCGTGGCGCATGACGCCGGAATCGCCGAGCGCACCATCCTGGTCGAGTTCGACAGCTTCGAGCAGGCCGTCGCGGCGCGCGAGAGTGCGGCCTACCAGGAGGCGCTGGTCGCCCTCTCCGACGGCGTCGAGCGCGACTTCCGCATCGTCGAAGGCATCGACTGACCGATGTCCTGGCCGGATGTCACGGTGGTTGATGCATGCGTGCGGCGCGACGGCCGGGGCGGTAGCCCCACGCAGGCCGGGCCGCAGTAGGGGCATCCGGGCGGGCTGCCGCCCGGATCGGTTCCCGGCACCACCGGCACCGGCGCACTCGACCGGCCATGGCTTCAGCGTACGCCCCGGGCATGGCGCCAGCCCCGTACGGCCGTGGGCCCCGGTCGCCCCCTCCGGGAGCGGGGCGACCGGGGCCCGGTCGGGCTCGGGAGCCGGTCAGACTGCCTGGTCGCGCCAGGTGTCGAGAGTCGTCGGCCGGGCGGTGCAGCAGCAGGACCTTGCCGTCGTCGGCGATGACGGCGCCGACGACGGTCTTGGCGATGCCGTCGCGTTCGGCAGCGCGGGCGAGATCGTCGAGCAGAGCGGTGTCGGGGGAACTCACAGCAGGTCCTTCGCGTGGGAGGCGACTTTGGCGACGGCCGCGGTGCAGGCGTCGGCGAGGCGGACGTCCTCCTCGCGGTGCCATACCGGCAGCTTGAAGGTGGTGGCATGCACGTATCCGGCCGCCGGGAGGTCACCGACGGCGCAGTCCTGGCGGCCAGCGTATCCAGGCAGCAGGGCCCCGGGGGCCTGGAACAGCGGATGAGTGCCCAGGGGGCAGGTCGAGCCCGGCCGGTCGGCCTCGATGGCGCCTTCGGCGCGGACTGCGTCGAGGAACCGCTGAAGCGGCAGCCCGCCGAGGTCAGCCGGCTCGTACCGCAGCGGCAGCGCGTACCAGGACGGCCGGGCGGCGACCGGCACGTGCGGCCTGCCGCACGACGGCGAGGATGCGCTGGTAATCCGGCGGCAGTGCGGCCTCCTCGACGTCCGGCGTGCGGTGCGGGATCAGCATCACCGCCTGGCCGCCCACCTGACCAGGCATCGGCATCGCCGAGGCGCGCTCGTCAGCGATCTGTTCGCTCATCCGCTCGAGGACGCGTTCGGCGACGGCGAGTTCGTCCCGCTCGGCCCGTACCTCCGCCAACTGCTTGGCCGGCTGTTCTTCGAATTCGTCCAGTTCCGCGCGCCGCGCGGTGATCCGTTCCGGCAGCTCGGGATCCAGCATGCACAGATCGTAGAAGGCCATTGATGGGGTCTTCCAGAAAAGGGTGTGATCGAGTGGCTTTGTTCACGAGCCGACAGCACCCGTACACGAGTTTGGGCAGCACCCGAAGCTCTGCGGACATCGAGCAGTTCATGGCTCCGGGCAGCACGGGCCCCTGCCAAGAGTTCTGGCAGGGGCCCGTGGTGTAGAGAGCCGAGGAGGGCTGGGACCTGTCCCTAGGTGAGCAGCATCCTGGCCAGCACGGCCTACCGTCTGCTGGTGGCCTGACGGCCGGCGTCACTTCAGGTGCCGGGCGAGGAATCGGCCCGCTTCGTCGCCTGCGGACTGCGGGACGCCGGTGTGCCCGCCCATGTTGGCGTGCAGGGTCTTCTCCTTGGAGCCGAAGGCGTCGAACAGGTCCAGGGCCGCCTGCCGGTCGTTCCCTTCGTCGTCCCACTGCAGCAGGACGTGCAGAGGAATGGTGACCTGGCGGGCTTCCTCGAACATGGCCCGGGGGACGAAACTCCCGGCGAACAGAACGGCGGCCGAGATGCGCGGCTCGACCACCGCCAGCCGGGTCCCGATGGAGATGACTCCCCCCGAGTACCCGACCGGGCCGCCGATTTCGGGCAGCGCGAGCAGGGCGTCCAAGGCGGCCTGCCATTCCGGGACCGCCCTGTCGACCAGGGGGAGGATGAGGGCGTCGATGACCTCGTCGCTGACCGGCTCGCCGGCCTCCATCGCCCGGCGCAGGTCGGCGAGGGCCTGCTCGGCGGCGGGCAGGCGGGGCCGGTCGCCGCTTCCGGGGAGCTCGATGGTGGCCGTGGCGAAGCCGTCCGCCGCAGCGTGGCGGGCCCGGGCCACCAGCCGGGGGTACGTCTTGCGCAGCCCGAGGGGCGGGGGGCTGAGCAGGATCAGCGGCGCCGGTGCGGACGCGGATGCGGGCGTCCACAGGATGCCGGGGATCTCATCGAGGGTGAATTCGCGCTCGAGGACAGCGTCGTCGAGACGCTGTTCAGAAGTGAATCGCATGGTCGTGCCTTTCGGGAGTGCCATTGAACGGCGCTCCCGGACGACCTATCGCCCGACCGCGACCCCGGAGGGGAGCACCCATGTCGAAACGTTCACGGGTACCACCTCCTCGTTCTCTCGCACGGCCTCCGGAAACGTAGCAGTGGCCGCCGTGGTCCGCCAACGGGTTTTCGCGGAGGATCCGTGGCCGGCAATCAACCGCTGACGGGCGATCTACTGCGCAGACAGCCGCCCATGACCAGCGTGAGCACCCTGAGCACCGATCACACCAGCCCTTTGACCTGTGCCTTCAAGTTGGCGGAGGCCCAGTGGGCGGCTTCCCGGTGCTCACCACGCAGGAGGGACTCCAGGGCCAGGAGGTAGGCGGCGGTGGCATCGCCGATGCCCGCGGCGTAATGCCAGTAGAACCGGGCGCCGCTGCCGTTGCGGGCAGTGAGGTGGACCAGGCAGCCCAGCCCTCGGGCACCGGCGGGATCGGTGAGGTCCTCGGCGTGGGCGAAGCGCCCGGTGCGGCGGCGCGCGCCGGGGACGGTGAGCAGGTACCGGCACAGTGCCTGCACGTGCTGGCGGAGCAGCCGCCGTCCGTTCGGTGACGGCCCGTCCTCGCCCTGGGCGAAGGCGGCCAGTTCGGCCCAGGTCCGGCGGACGCCGGTGGCCTCGCGTCGCTGCTCGGCGCGCTCGATACGCTCCCTGAGCCAGTGCCGGTCCTCCGGCTGCTGGAGCAAGGCGCAGGCGGGGGTGCGGATGCGCATGCCGCGCAGGATGTCGTCGATGGTCATGGTGTTCCTTTCGCTGGCCAGTCCTGACCGACCATCGTGGCCAGGGCGGTGCGGCCGGCTTTGAGGTGTGAGCGGACGGTGGAGGCGGTCAGGCCGGTGATGCCGACGATCTCGGAATCCCAGCGCCCGAAGATGCGGAAGAGGGCGACGTTGGCCGCTTCCCGGGCGTCGTCCCAGGCCACCAGCCGGGAGTAGGCCCACTTGACGTATCCCTCATGCTTGCGCCGGGCGAATGGCGGTCCCGGGCAGTATGCCGGGGCCGGGCCAGCTGCGGATGAGTACGAGAACTCATCCTCTGCGAGGGCTGCGGGCTCAAGGCCTGTCCCGGTGGCCACCACGAAGGGCGCGGGGACTTCACGAAGGCGACGAAGACCGGTAGAGCCCGCTCACCACACCCTATGAGGCCCTGTTCCCGCTCAGCGTCGGGTCGTGATGGGGCAACCCATAGGGACCGGTCCCGGGGTCCTTGCACCAGGTGAACTGCGTGTCGGGCAGTACGGTCATGCCGAAGTCGTACAGCGACGGCTCGCCCTGCTGCGCCCAGCCGTCGAGGACGCGCTCGGCTTCGTCGGCCAGGCGGCGCGGCCCTCCTTGACGGACGAGGGTCGTGCCGCCCCCGCAGGCGGTGAGGGTGGCCCAGGAGGAGTGGCCGTCGTGGAGGAAGCCGGTAACGCGGTGGTCGTCGCCGGTTCGCGTGAAGACCTCGACGTCGGGAAGGCAGACGCGCAGGACGAACAGCACGTTGCCGTCGTTCCGCCGGCCAGGAGGGAGGGCGAGGGCGCGCTCGTCTTCTGTCGGCCTATCGCCGCGGACCTGCCGCCAGCTGCGGCGGGCCTCGGGAGTAGTGCGGCTGGGCATGAAGGCGGCCAGGCCCTGCATCCATCCGGTCGCCGACTTGCCGTCGTCGGCGACGGTCAGCGCGACGTGCCCGAGCCGGCCCCAGGGGGTGACGATCCGTCCGCCCGGACGGGTCTGCTCGATCCACGCCCATGGCACGGACTCGACCGCGTAGGTGGACACCACCCTGTCGTACGGGGCCCCGTCGGGCCAGCCGAGCTCGCCGTCGCCGGTCTGCACCGCCACCCCTGTGCCCAGGACCTCCGACCGGTCCTGCGCGGCAGCGGCGAGGGTGGGGTCCACCTCCACGGTGGTGACGAGGCCGGGGCCGGTCCGCCAGTCCAGTAGGGCGGCGTTGTATCCCTGGCCGGCGCCGAGTTCGAGGACACGGTGGCCGGGCTCCAGCATGACGGAGTCGAGCATGTCCGCAATGATTGCCGGGCAGGACAGGCTGGAGCTCGGCACACCACCGGTGATCTGGGTGATGGCCGGGTCGTCCGGCCCCGCGTAGACCTCGGCCGCCCACCGCTGCGGGTCGGCCTTCCGGTCGACTGGGACGTAGGCATGGCCGTCCCAATACCACAGCCGATCAGGAGCGAACAGGTGCCGGGGACGGGCCGCGAAGGCGTCCCGGATCCACGATGAGTCCGCGGGCCTGGCCCCGCTCTTGTCCATCACGGCCGCCAGGCGGGCACGCCGTTCCTCACACTGGAGCACTAGACCTCTACTTCCTACGCGTCCCGGACGGGGGCGGCGGCGGAGGAACCCGCCCGTCACTGTTGCCGGGCGGCGGCTCGCCCTTGCTCAGATCCTCTTCGGGCTTGCGATGATCACCCATCGGAGCCTCTTTCACTCGCGTCATCGGCGAACTCCCAGAATCGCGTGCCCGGGAGTGTGCCATCCCGCGAACGCCGGGTAATGGCCGGAACAAGCCAGGCCGGGCGACCGGAGTGCGGTTCAGCCGATCGGGGTGAGTCGATAGCACCAGGCTTACAAGGGCTGCGCACCGTGGCCGAGGCTGCGCCGCCGCCGGCGCGGCGGAGGCGCCTCGGTCTCCGTTCTGGTCGCTCGATGCGCTGGCGCAGGGCGGCAGTGGCGGCCGGGATTGGAGCGAGGAGACGCGCGACCTGCGGGTCCAGGGCGGCCAGCGTGGCCACGAGAGTGTCGATGGCTTCGGTGGGCTCCTCGACGGCGGTCACGCTCCATCCGGAGGAGACCGCAGCGTCGGCCAGGGCGCAGGCAGCCTCCGCGGCGGCGTCAGTCCCGGATTTGGGGGCACCCCTTCCGTTTGTGCTCTGTCTCACCTCGTACCGCCGGTATCGCGGGTTTGATCGGCGTGTGCGGACCAGGCGCGGGCCGGATTTGCATGGCGCGTAGCTGAGTAGGGCCCTCTCCAGCGAGAACGGTCTTTCTGGGGCTTGCCTGCAGCGGGGCCTTCGAGCCGGTGCGGACCTTACCCTGTGGTGGTGATCAGGACAGCACCGCTGCCACCGGGCGTGCCGTTGTGACCTACGTAGCCATTTTCGCCAAAGCGTCCGATGCCGTTGCCTCCTGCGCCTCCTTGGCCGCCACGGCCGCCGGATCCGCCGTTCCCGGCTGACAGCGGGACGGACGCCAGCCCCTGGCTCAGGTCGAAGGCCTTGCCGCCGGCGCCTCCAGCCGTGCCCTTCCCGCCCTCTCCTCCTCGCCGGCTCCGGTCGGGGTTGTTGTTGCCGTCCTTCCCGTTCCCTCCCTTGGACCCGTTCGTGCCTGTCCCTGCCCGGTAGGGCCTGGTGGTGCTGTTGCACTTGGTGTACAGGAGAGACGTGTCCGACGCGGCGGGCCGTCCACCGCCCCCGCCGTCCGCACCGGCCCGGGTGCCTCCTCCGATGCCTCCCATGCCTGCCTCGGAGCCACCTTGACCGCCGGGAGCACGGGCGATGCTGACCGTGGCGGTGCCGACAGTCGTGCTGCTACCACTCTTGGCGGTTCCGCCGGTGTTCCCGTCCTCGCCCTCTCCAAGTCGCTGCTTGTACTCGCCGCCTCCTCGACCGGCCAAGGTCCCGTCCCAGAACTGCCCCTTGGTCTTTCCGCCGGCTCCGCCCTTGCCCACGTGGATCGTGAGCATCTGACCCGGCTTGACGTTGAAGGCGCACGTGACGAAGGAACCACTCATGCCTCCGGCTCCGGAGCCACCGGCGCCACCGCCCCCGCCGCCGTAGTGCCGCCACCGCCACCGCCACCGCCGCCACCGGCGCCGGCGCCCCAGAGGTAGGCCGTGATCTGGTGGACTCCTGCGGGGACCCGGTAGTTGTGGGGGCCGGGGCGCCCGTTCAGGTGCGGGCCGGTACCGGCTGCGTCGGCAGCGGGGGCCGTCAGCAACGGGCCGGCCAGCAGGCCGACGGCGATTGCCGAGACGGCTGCGGTGGTCTTGAAACGGCTGTTCTCCACGTGAAGTCGTTTGAGGTTCATGGGCACGCTTGTTCCTTCTGGTGGCGGGCGTAGATGCACGGCACGGCGCTACCGCGCCGACCGGGACTGCGCGCTGGGCGGCGCCCGTGAGCACGACAGCAACGGATCGCCGGGCCCCGGGCTCGTACGGGCTCGTCCGGCCGGTGAAGTCGCCGCCCCTCGGCGACGATGAACTTCTTCATGGGTATCGACCTCCAGTCGTCGTGCCGCGCTGGGCCACCCAGGCGCGACGTCGCGCCAACAACACAGGCTGCACTTGCGTAACGGCCGATTACCCGAAAGGCGGATCATCGGTCTTTTCGCTGACCCCCTCTAGCTCTGCTCCAGCCCCTGCGCGAGCGCATCCAGCTCGACGGCTGTGCCTGATCGTGCGCACCTGAACCTCCCAGCCCCCGGCAAAAGCCCCCACCTTGCCCCGGCTGGCCCGCCCCGGCCGGTAGCCAGCCGAGGCGAGGAATACAACACACATCGAATACGTGCCGGGTACCAGCTACCAGCCCGGACATGCTCCCCGAGGATGTGGCTTCGTTCGGTGCGGGCGCCGAAGCCGGCGCCGGGTGACCGGGGCCCCCTTGATGACCTGGCACGCGGCACGGCCACGGGGCGGAGCCCGGTCGGGCACCCCCGGAAAGGGTCTCGCACCGCGCTCCCCGGGCCTGTGCACGGACCTAGTCGTCAAATTCGAAGTCCGACGTCTGCGCACGGGCAATGACGTTGATGACTTCCTCGGGGCTCGTGGTGACGGATTCAATGGCCGCTTTGAGCCGCGCGAGGTGGCTCGAACTGCCGACGGCGCAGAACATGCCGGCCTCGCTGTCGAAATCGAGGCGCTCGGCAATGTCCGGCCAGGCAAACCGCACGAGGGCTTCCCAGAAGTACCCGTTCGGCTCGTGCCCGGCGGCAACTACTGCGGCATCGGCAGCCAGGCCACCGGCATCCAGCGTCAGCGAATGCTCGCCGTCGATGTCGTGCAGTCTGATGGTCACGGCGCGATCCTTTCCGGTCTCAGTGCGATCCCGTTTCGCGCGATCGTCTTGCTGACCGGATGACAATCGCGGCGAGGTGATCCGAAAGGGCACCCTACGAGGCGTTCGAAATCCGGTGGATTCTCCGCTGCCGGACAGGCACAATCCCCCGGGAATCGGAACGAGGAGTGCTTTTTTGGATGTGTTCGCGTGTGCTGGGTGTGGCACGGAGCTGACGGCGCCGGTGTCCCGGGTGGCCCTCCCCGTCCATACCCACTACGGGGGGTGGGAGGAACTCCATCCTCCGTTGATGGAGTCCGCGACGTACGCTGTCGAACCCGAGCCCACGGGGCCGCCCTGGCGGCTGTGGGAGGAGGTCGGTGCGGAAGCGGCGGCCCGGCAGGGCGTGTTCGCGCCGGTGTATTCGGTCTCCTTCGGCGCGCGGAACCGGATCGTCATCGCCCCCGGCGACTCCCGGTCCATGACCCTGATCCCCGACAAGTGCGAGGGGTACTGCCGGGGTGTCGATGGCCGGGCCGGTCCCAACCTGGCGTGCGAGGGGTGCGAGCGGGCCGTGGCAACCCGCGTCGACGACTGTGGATCGTGGCAGACGGTGTGGCTCGAGCCCGAGGCGGTTGTACGCCGCCCTTCGGGAGTCCCGGCCGGTCCGCCTCCCGGCTGGAACGATCTGGAACGCGCTGAGCATCGTGTCCCGCCCGTCGAACCCGACGGGTCGTGGAGCCGTCGCTGGGAAGCGGCGATCGGAGTCGTGCTGGCCCATCTCATGGTGGCCGCCGAGGGCCACCCGGTGCACCTCCCCGATGGTCCCGCCTTCGAGTTGCTCGGCCACGCCGTGGGCCGGTACCTCCCCGCCGGGCCCGAAGCCCGGTCCGTAGGGCTGGCCGGCCCGGGCATCCCCCTGCCCCGGCTTCGCCCCGACGTCCTCCTCGTCCCACGCCACCCCCTCACAGGGGCCCCTTGGCGTCCACCAGGCGACGAGGGGGCTGTGGTGCCGCTGGACAGCGGGGTCTGGGCCTACCTCGCCCACCCCGGCGAGACCTCGCCGATGCCCGCGACCGGAACCCTCCCGGAAGGCGTTCTGCGCGACGACTACCCTCTGCCTCCGCGCCCCTGGCGCCCGTTCACGCCCCACCAGGGCGCCTTCGAGGACACCTTGGTCCGGCTACCCGCCATACACGCCTCCCAGTTGCACAGGATTCGTAACGTGTAGCGCCAGGGCACACCGCCACTCGTGCTTGTCCCCGGCCTTGGTCCACGAGCTGCTGCTGTAAGCGGTGTCGAGGGAGGACGAACTGGCTCCGTCCCGGTGAGTGCTGATGGAACCGTCGGGACTGCAGGGTCCGCTGGCGCGTTTGCCCCGACGGCGACGGCCGGTGCCGGGGCATGCCAGGCCATGTCGCCCAGCGCAGCGTTTCGGCGGCCTCGGGTGGCAAGAACAGATCGCTGGAGAGGTTGTCGCCCGCCTCGGACAGGGCGGGGTCGGCCTTGCCCTCGGGGCCGAAGTGGCGCGATCTCTCCCCGCGCAGGGTGACGAAGCCCTTGGCGAGCTCGTACACCTGGTCGGTGGCCTGGGCCCAGCCCGAGCCGAAGCCGGCGTTCGCGTAGTCCTTGCCGACGACTCCTTCTCCGTGGTGCTCCGCGGCGCTCCCCGGCGTCATTTCGGGCGTTCGTCGACGATCCGTTTGAGCTTGCCCTGGGACCGTTCCAGGGTCTCGGGGTCCACGATCTCCACGCCCGCCGTCACCCCGATGCCGTCCCTGATCCGCCGCTCGACCTCGGCGGCGGCCGCCGCGCGCCGCTCCGGGGTCGCGTCCGGCCGCGCCTCGGCGCGGACCGTGAGCCGGTCCAGCCGGCCCTCGCGCGTCAGCCGCAGCTGGAAGTGGGGTGCGACACCGGCGATGTCCAGCACGATCTCCTCGATCTGCGAGGGGAAGAGATTGACCCCGCGCAGCACGATCATGTCGTCGCAGCGGCCGGTGATCCGCTCCATACGCCGGAAGGCGGGCCGGGCGGTGCCCGGCAGCAGCCGGGTGAGGTCACGGGTGCGGTAGCGGATGACCGGCATGGCCTCCTTGGTGAGCGAGGTGAGGACCAGCTCCCCGTGGGCGCCGTCGGGGAGGGGCTCGCCGGTGACCGGGTCGACGATCTCCGGGTAGAAGTGGTCCTCCCACAGGTGCGGGCCGTCCTTGGTCTCCACGCACTCCTGCGCGACACCGGGGCCGATCACCTCGGAGAGCCCGTAGATGTCGACGGCGTCGATCGCGAAGCGTTCCTCGATCTCGCGGCGCATCTCCTCGGTCCAGGGCTCGGCGCCGAAGACGCCGACGCGGAGGCTGGTGCCCCGGGGGTCGATGCCCTGGCGCTCGAACTCGTCGAGCAGCGTGAGCATGTACGAGGGGGTCACCATGATGACCTCGGGGCGCAGGTCGTGGATCAGCCGCACCTGGCGGGCGGTCATGCCGCCGGAGGCGGGGACGACCGTGCAGCCGAGCCGCTCGGCCCCGTAGTGGGCGCCGAGCCCGCCGGTGAACAGCCCGTACCCGTAGGCCACATGGACCGTGTCGCCGGGCCGGACACCGGCCGCGCGGAGGGAACGGGCCACCACGCCGGCCCAGACGTCAAGATCGCGCTCCGTGTAGCCGACGACGGTCGGGGTGCCCGTGGTGCCGCTGGAGGCGTGCAGCCGCCGGATCTCCGACCGGTCGACCGCGAACATGCCGAAGGGGTACTGCGCGCGCAGATCCGCCTTGGTGGTGAAGGGGAAGCGGGCGAGATCGGCCGGCGACCGGCAGTCCTCCGGGCGCAGCCCGGCGGCGTCGAACGCCTGCCGGTAGAAGGGGACGTTGTCGTAGACATGCTGGAGCGTGGCGCGCAGGCGCTCCCGCTGGAGCGCCTCCAGCTCCTCGCGCGACATGCGCTCCGCGACGTCCAGCAT
>NZ_JAILXP010000138.1 GCF_020740895.1 Streptomyces sp. UNOB3_S3
GCCGCCGGTGGCCGTCATTGGCGCGAAGTAAATGCGCCGTTTCTCGGTCCACGGCGCCAGGCGACTCCGCAATTGTTAGCGGCGGCGGATCCGGCTGGCAAAGGTGTGACCTACTACGCGACACCCCCAGGAACGAGGTCCAGACCACAACCCAAATGCCCGAAATGCCCCCATGGCCGGGCCGCCACCCCACTACCCCACCTCGTAGGTGACCCAGCTCTCATGGGCGGCCTCACATCCGGCACCCGATTCACCCACCCACCGCGATCGCCCCCGCACAGCACGTGAGCGGCGATCCCCGCAGGGATCCCCGGCTCGCGTAGCGATCACCTCCGCACCCGGTCGAGGATGGAGGAGAAGGAGGTGGGCCCATGTCATCCCCCCTCGACCCTCGTACCGACAGATCCCAAGCCGCGGCCGAAGGGCTGACCCTCTTCGCCGCCGTGATGATGCTGATCGTGGGCTTCCTGGACCTCTTCCGGGGCCTCATGGGTATCGTCCATGACAGCGTCTTCGTCTCCACGCCCCACTACGTCTTCAAATTCAATATGACGAGCTGGGGCTGGATTCATCTGCTCCTGGGAATTCTCGCCATCATGGTGGGCGTCGGGCTGTTCAAGATGTCGCTCTGGGCCAGGATCCTCGGCATCGCCGTCGCGGCGCTGCTCATCCTCGCCAATTTCCTGTCCATTCCCTATTACCCGCTCTGGTCGATCGTGGTGATCGCCATTTGTGCCTTCGTCATCTGGGGCCTGTGCGTCGTCCGGCACGAGAAATCGCCGCCCGGTTGACGCCGCAGGCGCTTCCGCCCGTGCTCGCCGAGGTCAGCGGGCACGGGCGAGCCGGGGCAGGTGGAGTCCGAAGTACAGGGCTGCCATGCGCACGGTGAAGACCAGCGCGGCGGGCACCACGACGGTGACGGCCGCTCCCGCTCCGGACCGGTGGAGGATCAGGTAGCAGCAGGCGCCGGCGACCGCCGCGGTCGCGTAGATCTCCTCGCGCAGCAGGATGGGCGGGAACTGGCCGCACAGCAGATCACGGACGACCTCTCCGGTCACCCCGGTCAGCACGGCCAGCATGACGACGGCGAACGGCGTGACGCCCGCGTCGACGGCGGCCCGGGCGCCGATCACCGTGACGACCGCCAGTCCCACCGCGTCCACGGTCATCAGGGCGCGGCGCGGCAGCTCGCGGCGGCGCAGGAAGAGCATGGTGCTCACAGCGACGGACGCGATGACGGCCAGCAGGACCCAGTCGTGGGTCCAGTACAGCGGGTGCCGGCCGAGGATCAGATCGCGCAGCGTGCCGCCGGAGATGGAGGCGGCGAAGGCCAGGACCAGCCCGCCGAAGGGATCCAGGCGCGCCTCGTGGGCGGCCAGGACGCCGCTGGCCGCGAAGGCGGCGATACCGACCAGGTAGAACACGTGCAGCACCGCTGCCTCCACTCCATGACGCTCCATGACGCGGGAATCCGCGAGACAGGCAGGGGCACCGTCGGCCCGCCGGACAACCACCCCACCCAACCACCGGCCGCTCCCCCGCCGCCTCGGCCGTCCGGCCGTCGCCGTCTCGGCCGAAAGAACGGGCCCGGCGGACCGGCCCCTGACCGAAAGGCCGATCCGGCCCAACTCGCAACCGTTTCCGACCGCTGACGCCCCCTTACGTCGTGGACGTGTCCACCCGCAGCCGCGTGGGCGCCCCGCCCTGCACCGGAGGTGGCAGTCGCAGCGGTCCGGCCCCGGGGGTGAGCGAGCCGAGGACGGCCGCGTGCCGGGCGCCCGTGCAGGCGGGCACCGTCCCGGCGAGGCCGTGCAGGGTCAGGAAGCCCAGGACGGCGAAGGCGTACGCCTCCTTGGCCGCCGCCGGCAGGCCCAGAGCGTCGGAGGTGCGTACGGGGATGCCGGGCAGGGCGGCGGCGAGCATCCTCATCAGCGTCGGATTGCGGGTACCGCCGCCGGAGGCGATGACTTCGGTGCCGGCGTGGGAGCGGACGGCGTCGGCCACGGTGTGCGCGGCGAGGGCGGTGACGGTGGCCACGACGTCGTCGGCGGGGAGCGGCGCGGGGAGGGCGAGCCCGTCGAGGGCGGCCAGGAGGTGCCCCTCGTGGAAGAGCTCCTTGCCGGTGGTCTTGGGCGCGGGACGGGCGTAGTACGGCTCGGCGAGCAGCCGCTCCAGCAGTGGCCGGTGGACGGTGCCCCGGGCGGCCATGGCGCCCTCCGCGTCGATGTCCCGGCGGCCGCCGGTGAGGTGCCGTACGGCCGCGTCGACGAGGGCGTTGGCGGGCCCGGTATCGTACGCGAGCGGCTCCCGGCCGTCGCCGCCGGGGACGGTGATGTTGGCGATGCCGCCGAGGTTGAGGGCGACGGGGCGGCCGGGCCTGTCGCGCAGCCACATGACGTCCACGACGGCGACCAGCGGGGCGCCCTGGCCGCCGGCCGCGATGTCCCGGGGGCGGAAGTCGGAGACGACCGGGCGTCCGGTGCGTTCGGCGATCCAGGCGGGCTGCCCGATCTGGAGCGAGCCGTGGACACGGCCGCCGTCCGTCCAGTGGAAGACGGTCTGTCCGTGGGAGGCGACGAGGTCCGCACGGCCGTCGCACAGCTCGCGGTCGGCCCGCGCGGCGAGCTCGGCGAACGCCTGGCCGATCCGGGCGTCCAGGCGGCACACGGTCTCCAGTGTCGTGGCCGCCGGGGGCAGCGCGGCGGCGAGTTCGTTCCGCAGCCGGGTGTCGTACGCCTGGCTGATCAGGCCGAGCGGGGTCAGGCGCAGGGTGCCGGCCTCGACGCGCAGATCGGCGGCCGCCGCGTCGACGGCGTCGTACGACGTGCCGGACATCAGGCCGATCACCCTCACGACGACCACCTCCCCGCTCCAGTCTGCCGCCCGAAGCCCCCGGAACCCCCGGAACCCCGGATCCACGGGACCCCGGAACCCCGCGTTCAGGCAGCGGTTTCCTTAGCCCAGCGGCTTCTCCAGCACCGCTTTCCGGTGGCTGAACGTCTCGATCGAGTAGCGGCCGTGGTAGCTGCCCATGCCGCTCTCGCCCACGCCGCCGAACGGCAGGTCGGAGACCGTGAGATGGGCGACGGGCAGGCCGAAGCCGAGGCCGCCGGAGGAGGTCTCGGACGCCAGGCGCCGCCGCGTCTCGTCGGATTCGGTGAAGGCGTACAGCGCCAGCGGCTTGTCGCGGTCGTTGATGAAGGCGATGGCCTCGTCCAGGCCGGAGACCGTGACGACGGGGAGGATGGGGCCGAAGATCTCCTCGCTCATGACCGGGGAGCCGGGGTCGACGTCGGCGAGGACCGTGGGCGCCAGGTACTTCGTGGCGCGGTCGGCGGCGCCGCCGGTCACCACGCGGCCGGAGCCGAGGAGGGCGGTCAGGCGGTCGAAGTGGCGCTCGTTGACTATGCGTCCGTACCGCTCGGACGTGGCCGGGTCGGTGCCGTACAGCGCCTCTACGGCTCCGACCAGGGCGGGTTCGAGCGCGCGGGCCGTGTCGGGGTCGGTGAGGACGTAGTCGGGGGCGACGCAGGTCTGGCCGGCGTTGAGGAACTTGCCGGAGGCGAGGCGGGCGGCGACGGTCTCCAGGTCGGTGTCGCGGTCGACGAACACGGGGGACTTGCCGCCGAGTTCGAGGGTGACCGGGGTGAGGTGCCGGGCCGCGGCGGTCATGACGATGCGGCCGACGGTGCCGTTGCCGGTGTAGAAGATGTGGTCGAAGCGCTCGGCCAGCAGCGCCGTGGTCTCGGGGACTCCGCCCTCGACGACGGCGATCGCGTCGGGGTCGAGATGGCGGGGCAGCAGCCGGGCGAGGACCGCGGAGGTGGCCGGGGCCAGCTCGCTGGGCTTGGCGACGACCGCGTTGCCCGCGGCCAGCGCGCCCACCATGGGGGTCAGCAGCAGCTGGGCCGGGTAGTTCCAGGGGGCGATGACCAGGACGACGCCGAGCGGGTCGTACTGCGTCCACGCCGTCGCCCCGGCGAGGTGCGCCGGGACCGGTGCCGGCTCGGGGCGCAGCCAGGTGTCGAGGTGGTCGAGGGTGTGGTCGATCTCGCGGACGGTGAAGTCGATCTCGGTGCGGAATGCCTCGTGGGAGCTCTTGCCCAGGTCCTTGTGGAGCGCCTCGACGAGGTCCGCGGCGTGCTCGGTGAGCATGGCGCGCAGGCTGCGCAGCTGGGTGACGCGCCAGCCGACGGGCTTGGTGCGGCCCGTGCGGAAGGTGGCGCGGAGCCGGGCGACGGCCTCGGCGGGCGACTCGGGGGCGGGCTGGTGCATGGTGCCTCGATCTTGGGTGCGGAGGGGTGCCGGCCATTGCTTGATGTCCTCAAGCAATCACTTAGATGTAAATGCCAACATTTAAAATTGTCAAGTAACCGCCGGTCCGACAATCATCCTTTGGTCGGCTCTCTTGCCCTTCGTCCCTTCTCGCGTAGCTTTGACACAAGGTGCTCCAGGCAAGGAGGCCGTCGTGGCCGACCGCGACAGCTCCCGGTTCTATGACTGTGCCGACGTACCGGCGCTCGACTTCGACCCCTTCCTCCGAGAGTCCCTGCTGCGGGCACCGGTCTCGCGCATCCGGGTGCCGCACGGGGACGGCGACTGCTGGCTGGTGACCCGGTACGACGACGTCCGATTCGTCACCTCCGACCCCCGCTTCAGCCGCGACATCCTGGGCCGCTCCGCCCCCAAGATGACCAAGCACACCATCCCCCTGGACCGGGCCATCAGTTACGCGGACCCGCCGGAGCACGCGCGCGTACGGGCCGTGGTCGCCCAGGCGTTCAGCCAGCGCGCCGTCGACCGGCTGCGGGGCCCGGCCCAGGCGCTGCTCGACCGGCTGATCCACGACCTGGAGGACGCGGGTCCGCCGGCCGACCTCGTCCATCACGTCATATCGCCGTTCCCGCTGGAGATCATCGGCGAGGTGATCGGGGTGCCCGCCGCGGACCGGCCGCTCTGGCGCGAGTGGACGCAAGTAATCTTCACCCGGGCCCACGACGAGGCCGCCGCGGCACGGGTGAAACGGGTCAAGGAGTCCGCGCGCGACTACTTCCGCGCGCTCGCGGCCCTGCGGCGGGCCGAGCCCCGGGACGACCTGATGAGCGTGATGGCGGCCGCCGTCGCCGCCGGCCGCATCGACGAGGAGGAACTCCTCGCCCTCGCCACCCTGCTCCAGATCAACGGCTGGCACGCCGTCCGCAACAACGCCGCCAACATGGCGTACGCCCTGCTCACCCACGAAGGGCTGGCCGGCCGGCTGCGCGAGCGGCCGTCCCTCGTCCCCCAGGCCGTCGAGGAACTCCTGCGCTGGGTTCCCCACAAGCACGCGATCGGGCAGCCGCGCGTCGCCACCGAGGACGTGGAGGTCGGCGGAGTCCTCATCCGGGCGGGCGAGTTCGTCTACGTCTCGTACGTCGCCGCCAACCGCGACGAGCGGGTGTACGACGACCCGGACCGCATCGACTTCGAGCGCCGGGGACCGCAGCACGTGGCCTTCGGGCACGGCCCGCACTACTGCGTGGCGCCGATGCTGGCCCGCATGGAAGCGGAACTGCTGCTGTCGACCCTGGTCGCGCGCTTTCCCCGGCTGCGGCTGGGGGTGCCGGTGGAGGAGGTGCGCTGGCAGACCGACGTCGTCATCCGGGGGCCGGTCGGTCTCCCGGTCGCCTGGTAGCGGGCCCCGCCCGGTGCGGACCGGCGCTGAACGATTCATAAACAGGAACCGCCCCGATGGGCACGCGAGGCAATTCCGGACGATCCCCGGCACGCTTACGCGTCCTCATTCACGGGCCAGCCGGTTCCCCTCCGGGGCCACCGCGCGTCCATATCAAGCCAGCGGCCACACCCCGCGTTCACCGGCGTCCACATATCCGCAGGTCGTCGGGGCTGTGCCGTGCCGTCGCTAAACGACGTGAAACAAGCGAACCGGCGCCCCGGTCCCCTCCGACTCAAAATGGCGCGGGGTCCGGACGGCCGGTCAATACTTTTACTGTCCGCCTCCGGAGGTTTCCCCGGATTCGCTCATCCATCCCTGGGTGGAGCGGAAATCCCCGAAGGCGCACCAGTACGGGACTGTCGTCCGGATCCCCCGCCGGACGGCAGTCCCCATCCTCGCTTCACCCCCGCCGCGCGCGCCGCGCGGCGGGGGTGGTCCCGCTGTTCCGGAAGGCGTCAGCTCAGTATGTGGACCTCGGTGCTGTTCGTCCCCGTGTTGCTCTTCTTGATCGCCACGAGGTCGGGGCGGCCGTCGCGGTTCCAGTCGGCCACGGAGAACGCGAACGTACGGTCCGTCTCATGGAGGGCCGTACCGGTCTGCAGGATGAAGCGCTGATAGTTGCTCGCCCCGGAGAGCACATGGACCTCGGTGCTGTTGGTGCCCGTCCCGCTCTTCTTGATCGCCAGCAGGTCGGGGCGACCGTCACGGTCCCAGTCGGCCACAGCGAAGTCGAACGTGCCGTCCGTCTCGTGCAGCGCCGTGCCCGTCTGGAGGGCGAACCGCTGGAAGTTGCTCGCCCCGGACAGGATATGGACCTCGGTGCTAGCCGAACGCCGCCGCCTGGGCCTGCGGGGCGTGGCCGGGCGTACGGTCCTTGCCGGCGGCGACGGCTCCGGTGGCCGGGGCCGCGAGAACCGCGCCGAGGGCGAGCGGGACGAGAGCCGCGAGGGCCTTCACAGTGCGCACAGGAATGCCTCCCTGACACATGCTCCCGGGAAGGTCCCGGGAGGCGCGACCGATGCTAGGGGCGGGCCGCGCCCCGGGCCGGGGCATGGTCGAGGAGACTGGTTTCCGTAGGAGAGAGGCCGATTCTGAGCGTCAATCAATAATCAAGCACCCTCTGAATCCTTTGAATAAAAGCCAATTGTCTGCTTTGCGGTGGCTGGGCCGGCCGCCCGTGCCCCGTTCCGGGCGGCCGGCGGGAGCCGGGTCAACGGCGGTCGGCCGACGGCTCGGTGAGGCTGGCGACGAACTTGCGCAGCGTGCCCCGGACGACCGGGGTCACACCGTGGACGAGCTGCGCCCCGTAGACCACGGCGGTGCCGGCGGGCGCGGCGACCGTCCAGCGGGCCCGCGGGGTGCCGGCGAGCCAGTCGGCCTCCTGTACGCCGTGTCCGGGCCCGGGGCGGCGGGTGAAGTGCATCCCCACGGCGAAGTCGGTCTCCTGCGGCTCGGCCTCGCCGCCGCACCACACGCTCTCGGAGCTGGTGGTGTCGATGAAGAAGTCGCCGCCCTGGTCCGCCGCGCGGACGACCACGGCGAGCCGGGCGACCCGGCGCGGCCCGTCGAACGCGTGCCGGTCCAGACCGTGCAGATGGGGCGGGACCCGGTCGCCCACGGCCCCCTGGTACATCCCCCACGACGTGCAGCCCGCCAGGGACGGCGCGACCCGGCGGACGGCCGGCAGCGCGCGCCGGGCCGCCTCGGCCAGGACGTCCTGGACCTCGGGCACCGGGAACAGTTCCTCGTAGCGCGCCGCCCGCGCGACCGTCCACGGCACCTCGTCGAGGTGGGCGTCCACGAGCTTGTTGAGCCGGTCGATCTCCTCGGCGGTCAGGAAGTCCTCCACCGAGTGGGTGATCAGTGTTTCGCTGACATGGATCACAAGCGCGTCTCCCCTTTCCTTTCTCTCCGCTCTCTGCGCCGGATCTCACCGCGCACGAAGGGACGTCACGAAGGGACGTGACGCCCCCAGGCAACCCCGGCGGTCGTCCGGGTCGCCAGGAGGCGCGGACGGCGCACCCCAGCACCCGGCGGGCGCACGCGCGCGCTCCCGGCCGGAGGTGTCACACCGGCGAAACATCACTGCCACACGGGACGGAATAGACCCCCTGCTCAAGGGGTTGTCCGCTGACGCGACACACGGTCGCCCACTCCGGAAGGACGCTCCATGAAGATCGGCATCATCGGCGCCGGCAACATCGGCGGCAACCTCGCGCGGCGTCTCACCGCCCTCGGCCACGAGGTGTCCGTGGCCAACTCCCGTGGCCCGCACACCCTCACCGGGCTCGCCGAGGAGACCGGCGCCACGCCCGTCACCGTGGCCGAGGCCGCGCGCGGCACGGAGGTCGTGGTGGTCACCATTCCGCTGAAGGCCGTCCCGGACCTGCCGTCCGGCCTCTTCGACGGGGCCGCGGCGGGCTTCGCGGTCATCGACACCAACAACTACTACCCCAAGGAGCGCGACGGCCGGATCGCCGCCATCGAGGACGGCCTCCCCGAGAGCCGCTGGGTCGAGCGGCAGCTGGGCCACCCGGTGATCAAGGCGTTCAACGGCACGTACGCACAGGACATCCTCGACGCGCCGCGCCCCGAGGGCGACCCGGAGCGGCTCGCGCTCCCGGTGGCCGGGGACGACGAGGCGGCCAAGCGGACGGTCCGCGCGCTCATCGGCGAACTGGGCTTCGACACCGTCGACTCGGGCGGCATCGACGACTCCTGGCGTCAGCAGCCCGACACCCCCGTCTACGGGCTGCGCGAGGGCGTCGAGGGCGTCACCAAGGCCCTCGCCGCGGCGTCCCCGGAACGGCCGGCGGCTTTCCGGGCGTAGCCCGGGCGCCGTGGGTCCGGGCGCCGTGGGTCCGGGCGCCGTGGGTCCGGGCGTCGCGGGTCCGGGCGACCGTGTTGACCACCTCGAACGGCAATTCCCCGTCAAGCGGCCCCGGTTGGCAGAACCGGGGGCGCCATGACCGGCGTCGTGGGCTAGAAGAGCCACCGTCCAGTCCATGGGGGAGCACGGAGTGAGCACGGAGATCTACTTCGCGAACAACTACCGGGATCTGTGCGAGCAGCACGGTACGGCGTCGGGGTTCCAGTTCGAGTTCTACTGCTGGCGCTGTCATGACACCTGGCGCTCCTCCTTCGAGCCCTACCGCGGCGGGCGGCTCGCCGGGTGGCTCAACCGGGGCATCGGGACGGCGTCGGGGCTGCTCGGCAGAGCGTGGTGGGGGGTGACCAGCGCCGCCGAGGGGCTGGCCGGCTCGGGGTGGGGGAACGCGCGGGACGCGGCGTTCCAGCGGGCGATCGAGGCGGCCCAGGGTCATTTCAACCGCTGCGCGCGCTGTGCCACGTACGTGTGCGGCCGCTGCTGGCACCAGGAGCAGGGCCTCTGCTTCACCTGCGCCCCCGACACCGCGGGCGAGATGATGGCGGCCCGGCAGCGGGGCGTCAACGACATGGTGACGCAGCAGGCGTACGACGAGGGGCAGCGGCAGGGCAAGGCGCAGGACGGGCACACGGCGCGCCAGCTGGTGTGCCCCCGGTGCCGTGCGGAGAGCCACGGGGGCCGGTTCTGCCCCGGCTGCGGCTATGAGCTCGCGCAGCAGGCGTCGTGCTCGGGCTGCCGGGCCACGCTGCCGGACGGTGTGACGTTCTGCCCCACGTGCGGGCAGCGCCAGTAGGGGCGGCCCCCTGCGTTGCGGCCGCCCCCGCTGTCACACAACGCTCATGAAACCCCGGCCAACCCGGTATCGCTCGACGTCATCTCAGTGATCACAAACAGCCCGATCCCGATCACACCGACGTCCGTATGAGCCAACTCATCGAGGAGCGACCGGCCCTTGAGCAAGCACCGGCACACGCCACGTCCGCGCAGTCGCAGCAAGGAAGGAGAGACGACCGGCCGACGGTTCGTCGACTATCCGCGCCGGGGCAGACGCGGCGTGCGGCGCTGGTTGCCGTCGTGGCGGCTGACCTCGGCCGTGTTCGTGCTCGGCGCGGGCGGGACGGCCGGGCTGTTCGCCTATGTGTACGCGAGCGTCGACATCCCCGACGAGAATACGGCGGCCCGTCAGGAGGCCAATATCTACTACTGGGCCGACGGCACGCAGATGGTGAGCCTCGGCGCCCTCAACCGGACCATCGTCCGGCTGTCGGACGTGCCGCAATCGGCTCAGAACGCGGTGATCGCCGCCGAGAACGAGAGCTTCTACCGCGACTCCGGCGTGTCGTTCAAGGGCCTGGCGCGGGCCGTGGTCAGTACGGTCCAGGGGCAGGAGACCCAGGGCGGCTCCACCATCACCCAGCAGTATGTGAAGAACACCTATCTCTCGCAGGAGCAGACCGTCTCCCGCAAGGTCAAGGAGTTCGTCATCGCGCTGAAGGTGGACCGTTCGAAGAGCAAACAGGAAGTCCTTCAGGGCTATCTCAACACCAGTTGGTTCGGGCGCGGCGCCTATGGAATCGACGCGGCCGCCCAGGCCTATTACGGAATTCCCGCGAAACAGCTGAATCCCAGTCAGAGTGCCATGCTGGCCGCTCTCCTGAAGGGCGCCGAGCTGTACGACCCCTCCACCGGCCCGAAGAACCACGAGCGGGCGGTGGACCGCTGGGCGTGGATCCTCGACCGGCAGGTCGCGACCGGTCGGATGTCCCGGGAGGAGCGGGAGAAGTACCGGACGTTCCCCGAGCCGCTCAAGAAGTCCACCTCCACCAGCATGGGCGGCCAGACCGGCTATCTCGTGGACGTCGTCAACAAATACATCAAGCAGCGCGCGCTGCTCACCGACCAGGACCTCGCCCACGGCGGCTACCGGATCCACACCACGTTCGACAAGGACCGGACGCGTCAGCTGACGAAGGCGGTGGAAGCGGTGCTGGAGCGGGACATCGACCCGAAGAAACGTTCCGCCGACGCACACGTCCAGGTCGGCGCCGCCTCGGTGCGGCCCTCGGACGGTGCGCTGGTCGCGCTCTACGGGGGCCCGGACGCCACCAAGCGGTTCGTCAACAACGCCGACACCGCCGGTGTGCCCGCCGGGTCCGCCTTCAAGCCGTTCGTCCTCGCCGCCGCCCTGCGGCACGGCGCGCGCGCCTCCCGGGACGGCGAGCGGCAGGAGGTGTCGTCCGGCAGCCGCTACGGGGACGGCGGCACGCTGGTCGGGCCGTCCGGCGACGGCGCCGGTGACGGCGGCTCCCCGGGACCCGACGACGCGCATCCCACGCTCCGCCAGGCCCTGGCCGGCGGGGGCAACGCGACGTACACCCGGCTCGGCAAGGACGTGGGGCTGGAGCGGGTGCGGGACACCGCCGTGGCCGCCGGGCTGCTGCGGGACAGCATGGCCCCGCTGGAGGACACCTTCCCCATCGGCACCTCCACGCCCAGCGCGATCCGCGTGGCGGCCGGGTACGGCACCTTCGTCAACCACGGGCTGCAGAACGACCCGTACTCGGTGACCAAGCTGGTGAAGGACGGCCGGTCCGTCGGCGGCTTCGAGAGCAGGGCGAAGGCGCGCCGGGCGCTGCCCGAGGGCGTGGCGGCCGAGGTCGCGGACGCCCTGCGCGAGGCCGGGGAGCGGAGCGTGGGGGACGCGCAGGGCGTCGACGAGCGCACCGCCCGGAGCGTCGGCCCGTTCGCGGCGGGCCGGACCGGGGACCAGGACCGGCTCCGATCGGCGTGGTTCGTCGGCTCCACAGCGGAGCTGTCCACGGCGGTGACCATGTTCCGTACGAAGCCGGACGAGCCCCAGCTGCTGCCCATGGCGGAGGTGGGCGGTGCGGACTCACGGCGTGGAAGCGTCTTCCCGGCCCGGATCTGGACGGATTACATGGGTGCGTACGTCGCGTCGAGGAAATCCCGGGGGAATTCCTGAGGAGGGCGGGACGGGCGGCACGGGTGCGCCGTCCGGTGTCGGGAGTCGCGCCGTTCCGCATGGGTAGATGAATCGCCGCGCGGGGAGAACAGGTAAAGATGGTTACACAAGGGTGATTTTCTCTATTCTCATATGACTCCATGAAATGGGGGGAATAGTGGGAACAAAAGTGACCGTCCTCGGACTGGGGGCGATGGGCGCGACACTGGCCGGGGCCTTCACGGCCGCCGGCCACCGGACGACCGTCTGGAACCGGACCGCGGGCAGGGCCGGCGCCCTGACGGAACGTGGCGCGGTGGAGGCGCTGTCGGCCGCCCAGGCCGTGGCGGCGAGCCCGCTGGTCGTGATCTGCGTATCGGCGTACGACGCGGTCCACGACGTCGTCGGCCCGCTGGCCGCGGGCCTCGCGGGTTCCACGCTCGTCAACCTCACCTCCGGCTCGCCGCCGCAGGCGCGCGAGACGGCGGCCTGGGCGGAGCGGCACGGCATCGCCTATCTCGAGGGCGCGCTCATGTCGACGCCTTCGGGCATCGGCGACCCGGACTTCCTCCAGCTCTACAGCGGTCCGCGGGCCGTCTTCGACAACCACCGCGACACGCTCGCCGCGCTGGGCCACCCGGTGCACCTGGGCACCGACCCCGCCCTGCCGTCCGTCTACGACAGCGCACTCCTGGGCCTGTTGTGGTCCACGCTGACGGGCTGGCTGCACAGCGTGGCCCTCATCGGCGCCGAGGGCCCCGGCGGCGGGGTGACGGCGACGGACTTCACGGATGTGGCCAACCGCTGGATGAAGAGCGTCGGCGCCTTCATGAACTCCTACGCCCCGCAGATCGACGCCGGCCGCTATCCGGGGGGCGAATTCCCCCTGACCCTCCACCTTTCGATGATGAACCTCCTCTCCCACGCGAGCGAACTCCGCGGCGTGGAGCCCGGCCTGCCGGATCTCCTCACGGACCTGACGAACCGCGCGATCGCGGCCGGTCACGGCGGCGACAGCTACGCGCGGCTGGTCGAGTTCGTCCGCAAGGGAGGAAATGACTGAATAGACTGCCGGGATGGTCATCCCCACGGCGCGGGAGATACGCGCGCTGCATGAGAAGTACGCGCCGACGCCGGCCGCCCTGGAACTCGTGTACACCCATTGCGAGATCGTGAGCCGTATCGCGGGACAGTTGCTTCCGAGCACCGGTATCCGGCTGGACGCCGGTCTTGTGCGCGCCGGGGCGCTGTTGCACGACATCGGCGTCTACCGGCTCTTCGACGCGTCGGGCCGGCTCGATACGCGCGGCTACATCCGGCATGGCGTGCTCGGGCACGAGATTCTGCGCCGGGAGGGATTCCCCGAGCGGCTGTGCCGGTTCTGTTCGTGTCATACCGGGGTCGGGATCTCCCGGCAGGACATCCACCGCCAGGAACTCGATCTGCCCGTCGCCGACTATTCGGCCGAGACCGGGGAGGAACAGCTGGTGATGTACGCGGACAAGTTCCATACGAAGAGCACGCCGCCGAAGTTCCTCTCCGCCGATTCCTACGCCGTCCATGTACGGCGGTTCGGCGAGGACAAGGCCGGTGTCTTCAGCGATCTCCGCGCCCGGTTCGGCGAGCCGGACCTCGCCTCCCTCGGCGAGCACTACGGCCACGCCCAGGAGTGAACGGCCCCTCGGTGCGGTCAGTGCTGGGGCGGCAGGAGCGGCAGTACGACGTGGCAGCCGGGCGGGACGGCGGTGGCCGGGTCGAGGGCGTTGCGGACCAGGCGGAGGGTGATGTCGTCGTAGACGGCGTTGACGTGGTCGGTGAGGTCCAGGGGGCACACGTCCTGCGTCACGATGTTGGTGACGCCGGGGGCGGGCGGCAGCTGGGCCTCGGGGACCGTGACCACGCCGTCGGTACGGGAGATGATCGTGGTGTAGCGCACCTCCGGGCGGGTGTAGCCGCCTTCGGCGGTCTCGCGCAGGAACGGCGAGTCCGCGGTGGCGTCGGCGCACGCGGCGCAGGGCAGGGACAGGACCTGGGAGAGGCCGGGGGTCCGGCCGATCAGCGTGAGCAGGCCGTACCCGTGCACGCCCCGGCTCGCGGGCTCGACGCCGATCATGTGGTGGACCGTGTCCCGGCCGCCGAGGCGGTTGATGTAGTGGAGCGGCAGCAGTCCGCCCTGGGAATGGCCGACCAGGTCCACGCGCCGGGCGCCGGTCACGGCGCGCACGTGGTCCACGAAGGCGGCCAGCTGACGCGCCGAGGCGCGCATGGGGCCCAGTTGCTGGAACGGGCTGCCGTCGACGCCTCCGTAGTTGAAGGCGAAGACGCAGTAGCCGTCGCTCCGCAACCGGGGGGAGAGCCGGGACCAGTTGGCGTAGGCGTTCTCCAGGGTGCCGTTGACCAGCACCACCGGCCGTGGGTGGCGCGGGCCGGGCCGGCACCCCGGCTCATTGGCCCCGGTGGGGAACGCCCGTGGATGGGCGACGGAGTAGAGCATCGCGCTCAGGAAGTCGTTCTGCACCGGTCCCGCCGGTTCCGCTCCCGCGGGCGGCGCCGACACGAGCGTCAGCACCGCCCCCAGCACTCCGGCCGTCACCAGCCGGACGAACCGGCCCGCCTTCGTCCCACGCCTCGTCATCCGCACACAGGAACCATGGCCTCGCGCCTCACGCGCCGAACGCCGTGCGCCGGCGTTGCACCTGTGGGAGGGACCGCCCGGATGGTTGTCCGACGGCGGTCCCCCGGGCCGGTGGGCCAACGGGTCAACAGGTCAACGGGCTAGGCGGGCACATCGTCGAGGACTCCCTCCGGTTCCCCGGCGCGTTCGGCCTCCTCGCGTTCCTCCGCCTGACCGGCGGCCACGACGGCGGACAGCAGGGCGTCCACCTGGGCGGGGGTGGTGTGCGGGTTGAGCAGGGTGAGCTTGAGCCGTACGCGACCCGGGCCCCGGCCGGGCAGCTCGGTGCGGCCGACGACCGCCCGGCCCTCCGCCAGCAGACGGCGGCGCAGCGCCGCGTTGAGGCGGTCCGCGTCGGCGGGCAGGCCGGAGGCGGGCCGGTAGCGGAAGACCGCGGTGGTGAGGACCGGGGTGGTGTGGAGGTCCAGCAGCGGGTGGGCCCGGACCGTGGCCGCGGCGTGGTGGGCGAGGTCGTGGCAGGTGTCCACGAGCCGGCCCAGTCCGGCGCGGCCCAGGGCCGCCAGGGTCGCGGCGATCTTGAAGGCGTCGGGGCGGCGCGTGGTGCGCAGGGAGAGGCCCAGGAGGCTGGGGTAGCCCGCTTCCTCGTCGTCGGCCGGGTTGAGGTAGACGGCGCGGCGGGCCAGGGGGGCGTAGGTCTCGGCGCGCCGGACCAGGAAGACCCCGGCGGGGGCCGGCTGCCAGCCCAGCTTGTGCCAGTCGAGGGAGAGGGAGTCGGCGCGCTCGACGCCCGTCAGGAGGGGGGCGAGCCGGTCGGAGAGGAGCGCCCCGCCGCCGTAGGCGGCGTCCACGTGGAGCCAGACGCCGTACCGTTCGGCGATGTCGGCGATCAGCGGCAGGGGGTCGATGCCGCCGGTGTCGGTGGTGCCGGCGGTGGCCACGACCGCCACCGGGGTCTCGCCCCGGCCGACGGCCTCCTTGAGGAGCACCTCCAGGGCGGCGGGGTCCATGCGCAGGTCGCGGTCGACGGGCACGGCGGTCACGGCCCGTTCCCCCAGGCCGAGGACGGCGGCCGCGCGCTGGACGGAGAAGTGGGCGGCCTCGGAGGTGAAGATCCGGGGTGTCAGGTCCCGGGGCAGCCCGGCGAGTTCGGTGGCGTGTCCGCCGGCCCGGCCGAGGGCGTGGTCGCGGGAGAGCATCAGGCCCATGAGGTTGGACTCGGTGCCACCGGAGGTGATCACCCCGGCGGCCGTGGCCGGGTCGTAGCCGACGAGGGCGGCGAGGTCGCGCACCAGGGCGGTCTCGAGCGCGGTCGCGGCGGG
This sequence comes from Streptomyces sp. UNOB3_S3, assembly GCF_020740895.1. GTDB lineage: Bacteria > Actinomycetota > Actinomycetes > Streptomycetales > Streptomycetaceae > Streptomyces. Next base: position 15,520 of record NZ_JAILXP010000138.1, read on the forward strand.
CGCCTGGTCCCAGGAGTCCTGGGAGGGGTTGAGGGCGCTGACGGCGAGGTCGGCGGCGACCGCGAGGGCGAGCGGCGGGCAGTGCAGATGGGCCGCGCAGGCGGGGTCGGCGGGGTCGGCGCTGCCCCGGGTGAGCAGGGTGGTGAGCCGGCGGAGGACGTCCTCGCCGGACGCGTCGGACCCGCTGGTGCGGGTCGCCGGGACCCCGGCGGGACGGCCTTCGGCCGACGGGTCCTTGCCGGTGAGCGCGGCCTCGACGAGGGCGGCGACGCCGAGGGGGCCGCCCGCGGGCAGCGGGCCGCCGCGGAGCGCCGCGCCGTCGGCGAGGCCCGCCAGGACGGCGTCGAGGAGCGGCCGCAGGGCCTCCGGACCGGCGACGCCGCCGGACAGGGCGGGGACGGCGGCGTCCCGCCCCGGCACGCCGGGTCCGTCGCGGAACGTTCCGTCAAAGGAGGCGTCGCGCGTCACGGGCGGCCTCCCGCGATCTCCGTGCCGGTGCCCGCGGTCGCTTCCTCGATGGCGTCGGCCAGCCGGTCCAGCACCGCTTCGGCCTGCTCGTCCGTGATGGTCAGCGGCGGCAGCAGGCGCAGCACGGCGTCGTGCCGGCCGCCGAGTTCGACGATCAGGCCGCGGCTGAGGCAGGCGGTGCGGACGCGGGCGGCGAGCCGGGGGTCGGCCGGGTGGGCGCCGCAGGAGTCGGGCCCGGCGGTGGGGTCGACGAGTTCGACGCCGATCATCAGGCCGCGGCCCCGGACGTCGCCGATGACCGGCAGCGCGGCGCGCAGGCTCTCCAGCCGGGCCGTCATCCGCGCGCCGACGACCGCGGCGCGCTCGGCGAGACCGTTGGCGACTATGTGGCGCAGGGTGGCCGCGCCGGCGGCCATGGCGAGGGTGTTGCCGCGGAAGGTGCCGGTGTGGGCGCCGGGCCGCCAGCCGTCGTAGTCCTCGCGGTAGACGACCACGGCCAGCGGCAGGCTGCCGCCGATGGCCTTGGAGAGGACCATCGCGTCGGGCACGATCCCGCTGTGCTCCACGGCCCACATCGCGCCCGTGCGCCCGGCGCCGGTCTGCACCTCGTCGACCACCAGCGGGATGCCGCGCTCGGCGGTGATCCGCCGCATCTCGCGCATCCACGTGTCGGGGGCCGGGACGACGCCGCCCTCGCCCTGGACGGCCTCCAGGATCATCGCGGCGGGCGGCAGCACCCCGCCCGCGGGGTCGTCGAGGAGGCGCTCGACATAGGCGGCCGACAGTTCCGCGCCGCGCTCGCCGCCCACGCCGAAGGGGCAGCGGTAGCCGTACGGGTAGGGCAGGCGGGTCACCTCGCCGCCGCTGGGCAGCGGCTCCTTCACGCCGACGTTGCCGGTCACGGCGAGCGCTCCGGCGGTCATCCCGTGGTAGGCGCCCGTGAAGGCGAGCACGCCGCGCCGGCCGGTCGCGGTCTGCATCAGCTTCAGGGCGGCCTCGACGGCGTCGGTGCCGGCGGGGCCGCAGAAGTGCACGCGGGCGCTGTCGGCGAAGCCCTTGGGCAGGCTCTCGAAGAGGGCGCTGGTGAACTCGTCCTTGTCCGCGGTGGCGAGGTCGAGCATGTGCAGCGGGGCGCCGCTGTCGAGGGTCCGCCGGATCGCCTCCAGGACGACCGGGTGGTTGTGGCCCAGCGCGAGCGTGCCCGCGCCGGAGAGGCAGTCCAGGTAGCGCCGTCCGTCCGCGCCTTCCACCGTCATTCCCTCGGCGCGCACCGGCACGATCGGGAAGGTACGGGCGTAGGTGCGGGCGGAGGACTCGCGGCTGTGCTGCCGTCGCAGGACGGCGTCCTTGGCGTCGAGGGCGTTGCCGGTGGCGAGGGTCATCGCGTAACTCCAGTGGATCCGGGCAGACGTGGGGCCCGACGCTTGCGGAGCGGTCGTGGGAGCCGGGCGGGGGAACGGCCGAGGGGTG
>NZ_JAILXP010000139.1 GCF_020740895.1 Streptomyces sp. UNOB3_S3
GGCGAGGAACGCGCCGCCCGACGCTGCCGGGGAGAGCGTGCCCGCGGCCACGGCCGTGGCGACGGCGACCTTGAACAGCACCAGCGACGTGGCGTCGTTGAACAGGCTCTCCGCCTGCACCATCACCTGCACGCGCGGCGGCAGCGACAGCCGGCGCCCCAGCGCTGTGACCGCCACCGGGTCCGTGCTGGCCAGCACCGCGCCGAGGACGAAGGCCGTGGGGCCGCCGAGCGGGGTGACGGCGGAGGCGACCACGCCCACGGCCGCCGCGGTGGCCAGCACCAGCCCGAAGGCCAGCACGGTCACCGGCCGCCACACCAGCCGCAGTTCGCGCCACGGTATCTCCTCGGCCGAGGCGAACAGCAGGGGCGGCAGCACCACGACGCTGATCGTCTCCGGGGCGATCCGGATGTCGGGCACCCAGGGCAGCAGCCCTATCAGCGTCCCGCCGACGACCAGCAACGACGGCGCCGGGACCCGCCAGTGCCGGGCGCCCGTGGCGATGAGCGTGGCGAAGGAGACAAGGAGGAGCACAGCGGTCAGAGCCGTCACGTGAGGCTTCCCGTCGACGCGGTGGAGCGGCTCGCGCCGCACTGCCGCCGACCAGGCTTCCCGGCACTCCCGGGAGAAATCTACCGGGTTCCGGATGGCCCCCGCCCCGCCCGTGACCTGCCGAAGTCAGGAACGTGTCAACGTCGGCCCCCGCACCGCCGCCCACGGGCCGGATCGTCCGACGATGGCCATGTACCCCTCCGCACCGGGCGATCCGCCTCGCCCCCGACAGAAGGAACATCCATGGCCCAGGCCAGCGCTCCGCCTGATACTCCGGGCATCCGCCCCGGCAGACTGAAGGTCTTTCTCGGCGCTGCCCCCGGAGTCGGCAAGACGTACCGCATGCTGGACGAAGGATGGCGCCGCGCCCTGCGCGGCACCGATGTCGTGGTGGCCTATGCCGAGTGCCATCACCGCCCCCACACCGAGGAGATGCTCGAGGGGCTGGAGGTGCTGCCGCGACTGCACCGGGACTACCGGGGCATGGAGTTCACCGAACTCGACCTCGCCGCCGTGCTCGCCCGCCGCCCCGCCGTGGCGCTCATCGACGAACTCGCCCACACCAACGTGCCCGGCACCGGCAACACCAAGCGCTGGCAGGACGTCGAGGAACTGCTCGCCGCCGGCATCGACGTGATGACCACCGTCAACATCCAGCACCTGGAATCACTCAGCGACGTCGTCGAGAAGATCACCGGGGTGCCGCAGCGGGAGACCGTGCCGGACGACGTCGTACGCCGCGCCCACCAGATCGAGCTCGTCGACATGCCCCCCGAGGCGCTGCGCCGCCGCATGGCACACGGCAACATCTACGCCCCCGAGAAGATCGACGCGGCGCTCTCCCACTACTTCCGCGTCGGCAACCTCACCGCCCTGCGCGAGCTGGCCCTGCTGTGGCTGGCCGAGCGCGTCGACGAGACCCTCCAGCGCTACCGCGCCGAGCACGGCATCGGCGGCGTCTGGGAGACCCGCGAGCGCGTCGTCGTCGCGCTCACCGGCGGCCCCGAGGGCGAGACCCTCATCCGCCGGGCCGCCAGGATCGCCGCCCGCTCCTCCGGCGGCGACCTGCTGGCCGTGCACGTCACCCGCAGCGACGGGCTCGCCGGCGCCTCGCCCGCCGCGCTGGCCCGGCAGCGCCGGCTCGTCGAGAGCCTCGGCGGCACGTACCACACGGTCGTCGGCGACCAAGTGCCCGCCGCGCTGCTGGAGTTCGCGCGCGCCGAGAACGCCACCCAGCTCGTCGTCGGCGTCAGCCGCCGCGGCTGGCCGGCCCGCGTTCTCGCCGCGCGCGGCGTGGGCGACAGCGTCGTCGAGATGTCCGGCGACATCGACGTCCACATCGTCACCCACGAGCGCGCCGGCCGGGGACGCGGCCTGCCCGTCCCGGGCAGCGGCCTCTCCCGCGTCCGCCGGATCGGCGGACCCGTGGCCGGACTGCTCCTGCCCTTCCTGCTGACCGCGGTCCTGCGCGCGGACGCGGCCGCCGAAGCGCTCGGCCTCAACCTGACCAGCGAGGCCCTGCTCTTCCTCGTCGCCGTCGTCGGGGTCGCCTGCATCGGCGGGGTGGTCTCCGCGCTGCTGGCGTCGCTGACGGCCTCGCTCCTGCTCAACTACTACTTCATCCCGCCGGCCGGGCGGTTCACGATCCACGGCGCCAACAACATCCTCGCGCTCGTCGTCTTCGCCCTCGTCGCCTGCACGGTCGCGGCCGTCGTGGACCGCTCGCTGCGCCTGAGCCGGCGCGCCGCGAGCGCCACCGCGGCGGCCGAGACCCTGTCCTCGCTGGCCGGCGGCATCCTCCGGGGCGAACAGGAGGTGCCCGACCTGCTGGAGCGCACCCGCCGGACCTTCGGCATGGAGTCGGCCGAACTGCGCCCCCGGGCCCGCGACCGCGACCGCGAGGCCGTCCTGGCCCCGGCCGTGGCCCCGGCCGTGGCCCCGTCCGTGGCCCGGGACGGGGCCGGGCGCGCCGCGACCGAGGAGATCAGGATGCCCATAGGGGAGGACGCCGAACTCGTCCTGCGCGGCCGGGCGCTGCCCTCCTCCGACCGCCGGGTGCTCGCCGCCTTCGTCGCCCATCTGACGGCCGCGGTGGAGCGCGCCCGGCTGGCCGAGGCGGCCGCCGAGATCGAGCCGGTGCGGGCCGCCGACCGGATGCGCACCGCCCTCCTGGCGGCCGTCAGCCATGATCTGCGCACCCCGCTCGCCAGCGGCTGGGCCGCCGTCAGCTCCCTGCGCAGCCGGGAGGTCGACTTCTCGCCCGAGGACCGCGAGGAACTGCTCGCCACCGCCGACGAGTCGATGGCCAAGCTCAACCGGCTCGTCGACAACCTCCTCGACATGAGCCGCCTCCAGGCGGGCGCCCTGACCCTGAGCCTGCGGCCCACGGCCCTCGTCGAGGTCCTGCCCCTGGCCCTGGACAGCCTGCCGGAGGCGCCGAAGTGCGAGGTGGCCGCCCAGGACCTGGAGCGGGTTCCCGATGTCCTCGCCGACCCGCCCCTGCTGGAGCGCGTCCTGGCCAACCTGGTGGCCAACGCCGCCCGGCACTCCCCGCCCGGCCGCCCGGTCACCGTCGCGGCCAGCGTGCTCGCCTCCCGGGTGGAGCTGCGGGTCGTCGACCGGGGCCCGGGCCTGCGGCCCGCCGACCGCGAGCGCGCCTTCGCGCCCTTCCAGCGGCTCGGGGACACCGACAACACCACCGGCCTCGGCCTGGGCCTCGCGCTGTCCCGGGGACTGACCGAGGCCATGGGCGGCACGCTCACCCCCGAGGACACCCCCGGGGGCGGGCTGACGATGGTCGTCTCCCTGCCCGCCGCCCCGGCCCCGGTCCGGGACGTGCTGGCGTGACGGCGTGACGGCGTGACGGGGTGACGACCGGGGCTAACCGCTCTGTCTCCATATTCCTGACGGGGCGTCGGCTCAGGGAGGGAACTGTTCCGCCGACTCGCCCGCTGTACAAGGTGAATCCGTCAACCCGGGTGCCGTACAGGGGACACCCGGCTACCGAGGGGGAGCCATGCGTACGAACCGATCCACCTGGCGCTCCGGAGTGGCATTCGCCCTGCTGGCCGCGCTCACCGTCCCGGCCGTCGCCTTCGCGGCCTCCGCCGGGGCCTCCACCCCGCCCGCCGCCACGGCGGCGGACGACGCTCCGCAGACGCACGAGGGCGGCACGTCCTCGGTCGTCGACCGGGTGGCGTCCTTCTACGGCGCCTACGTCGACGCCCGTACGGGCACGCCCGACACCAACCTGTCCAACGCCCTGCGCGCGCACTACCTCACCAAGGAGTTCCGCGCCCGCCTGGAGACCTGGGAGCGGAAGAACGGCGCGGACGGCGTCCTGCGCGCGCAGAACACCCCGCGCGCCTGGCAGGTCACCTACGACAACAGCGGCGCCGGGCACACCTGGACGAAGGTCCGCCTGACCTGGGGCGACGAGAAGAAGCCGACGTACACCTACCTCAGCGTGCAGTCGGACATCGCCACCAGGACGATCTCCGACATCAAGGAGGGCACGGCGACGGGCGGCGCAGCCGACGACTGACGGACAGCCCTACGCGGGCGGGGCGGCCCGCCGGACGAAGGACATCCCGTACAGGCCGCCCGGCCCGGCGCTCGCGCCCGAGACATAGGCGGTGTTCGCGCCGTGCCAGTACAGGGAGTCGACCGGGAGGGGCTCGTCCAGGAACCGCGCGGGCGTCAGCACCGTGCCCGCGAGCGGGTCGCGCTGCCGGTCGCGGGACCACCGCCGGACCTCGGACTCGCGCAGGGCCGTGCCCCAGGACATGCCCCGGTCGAGGTCCGCCAGCCGGAAGCCGATCAGGGTGCCTTCCCGGGTGTCCTCGCGCAGCACGGTCAGCTCGGCGGGACGGCCGTCGAGGTCGCCTGTGTAGCGGCCGTCCCCGGCGTACCAGTCGCGGTAGTCGCGGAACGGCCGGTTCTGTACGTAGGCGGGGCCCGTGCCGGAGCGGCGGAAGGACAGGGGGAAGCCACGGCCGTCCCGGACGCTCGTCCCCGAGAGCCGGTCGGTGTCCCGGGTGTGCAGCACCAGGGCGCGCAGGGTGAGGGCGGCGGACCCGCGCAGCGCGATGCCGCCGGCCATGTGGGAGGTCGCGGGGACGTCCTCGACGCTGCCGGTGAAGGTCTCGTCCCGGTCGAGGTCGGCGAGGGTGAGGTAGAGGGTGTGCTTGGTGCCGGGGGACTGCCGTACGACGACCATCCTCAGCCGCGCCCGGCGACCGTCGTACACCCCTTCCCATGTGCCGTGGAAGGCACGGACGTCCCGGAAGACCCCGCCCTTCTCCCGCGCGGTCGTGACGGCGGCCGCGGCGTCCGTGCCGAGGCCGGCGCAGCCCAGGGCGAGGGCGGTGCCGAGGGCGGATCTGAGGGCGGTGCGGCGGGACGGTGAGCGGTACTGCATCGGACCTCCCGGATTCCGTACGCGGAAATCTCCCGTGTCGAACGACGCCGCTCATGATGTGTGCTGTCACGCGCGCCGCACAGCCCCCGAATGAGCCTCAACGCATCTCATAGCAGTCGTAGTTGCGCTGGGAGACGATCTTTCCGTCGCGGAACTCCAGGAACGTCGCGATGCACGCACGCATCACATGCCCGGCGGGCAGCTCCCCCAGGGGCACGGCCAGCGTGCCCGACCAGACGGCCTCCAGGGCCACCCGGTCACCGGCCGCGACCGTGCCCGTCACCTCGAAGCGCTGCTCGGAGAGCAGATCGCGGCCCCGCTCCGCCGCCGCCAGGATGGCGGGCAGATCGCGCACGACGCCCTCGGGGAAGAGGGCGTTGGGCAGCTCGTGGTGGACGGCGTCCTCGTGGAAGAACCGGGCGAGTTCCTCGCCCGTGGCGAAGCGGGCGACGGCCTCGTGGTAGCGCAGGGCCGTCTCGACATTGGGGTGCTGCTGCACATCCGGCATGGCTCGACCATAGCGGTGCCCCGCGACGCCGGAACGCCGCGGGGCACCCTCGCCCACGGGATTCGTCAGGCGGTCTGCTCCTCGGTCCGGTCACCGCTCCAGAGCGTGTGGAAGGAGCCCTCGCGGTCGGTGCGCCGGTAGGTGTGGGCGCCGAAGAAGTCCCGCTGGCCCTGGGTCAGGGCGGCCGGCAGCCGCTCGGCGCGCAGCGCGTCGTAGTAGGCCAGGGTGGCGGAGAAGCCCGGCGTCGGCACCCCGCCGCGCACGGCGGTGGCGACGACCTCGCGCCACGCGTCCTGGGCCCGGCCGACCTCCTCGGCGAACTGACGGTCCGCCAGGAGCGTGGGCAGCTGCGGGTCGGTCGCGAACGCGGCGCGGATACGGTCGAGGAAGGCCGCCCGGATGATGCAGCCGCCGCGCCAGATGGCGGCCATCGCGCCCAGGTCGATGTTCCAGCCGTACTCCTCGCTCGCCTTGGCGATCATGTTCCAGCCCTGGGCGTAGGAGACGACCTTCGACGCGTAGAGCGCCTCCTCCACACGGGCGGCGAACTCCTCGGCCTCGGCGGGGGAGAGGGCCCCGGCCGAGGGCCCGGGCAGACCGGCCGCCGCCTCGCGCAGCTCCTTGTGCCCGGAGACGGAACGGGCGAACACGGCCTCGGCGATCCCGGACACCGGCACCCCGAGGTCCAGCGCCGTCTGCACCGTCCACCGGCCGGTGCCCTTCTGCTCGGCCTCGTCCGCCACGACGTCCACGAACGGCCGCCCGGTGGCGGCGTCCTTGTGGGCGAGCACCTCGGCGGTGATCTCGATGAGGTACGAGTCCAGCCGCCCGGCGTTCCAGGTGCGGAAGATCTCCGCGATCCGCTCCGGCGCGAACCCGCCGACCGTACGCAGCAGGTCGTACGCCTCGGCGATCAGCTGCATGTCGGCGTACTCGATGCCGTTGTGCACCATCTTGACGAAGTGGCCGGCGCCGTCGGGACCGACGTGGACGGCACAGGGGGTGCCGTCGGCGGCCTTGGCGGCGATGTCTTCGAGGAGGGGTCCGAGGGCCTTGTAGGACTCGACCGATCCGCCGGGCATGATGGAGGGCCCGTTGAGGGCGCCTTCTTCGCCGCCGGAGATGCCGGCGCCGACGAAGTGGATGCCGCGCTCGCGGAGGTTCTTCTCGCGGCGGCGGGTGTCGGCGAAGTGGGCGTTGCCGCCGTCGATGATCATGTCGCCTTCTTCGAGGAGGGGTGCGAATTCCTCGATGACGGCGTCGGTGGGGTCGCCGGCCTTGACCATGATGATGAGGCGGCGGGGCTTGACGAGGGCGGCGACGAATTCCTCGGCGGTCTCGGCGGGGACGAAGTTGCCTTCGTGGCCGTGCTCGTCGATGAGGGTCTTGGTCTTGGCGGCGGTGCGGTTGTGGACGGCGACGGTGTGGCCGTGGCGTGCGAAGTTGCGGGCGAGGTTGCTGCCCATGACGGCGAGCCCGGTGACGCCGATCTGTGCGGTTGCCGTGGTGGCGGGGGTGCTGGGCATTGCGGTGGTCCACTCCTGTCGCTGTGCGTCGAAGGCTGGTGCGGGCGTCAACACGGCAGGGTCCGGGGATCTTCCCGGGGTCGGCCGTACGGGTGACCGGGCAGCAGCCCGGCCACCATGGCACGAGGCGCTCAAGGGTGACTGGGGATGCGCTGGAGGTGGTCCTGGGCCAGTCTCCTCGCTCGCCCGCGAGAGCCTCCGCGCCTGTAGCCCGTTTGTGTGACCTGAACAAATGCGATGCGAGGTGCGTGGTCCAGGTGTCGAGGCCTCGCCGTCGGCTGGGCCGCCCGGAGGCGCGGTCTGCCGGTTGCGTGATCGTGGCGTTTGTGGGCGGTCCGCGGCGCGTTCCGATGGGTCTGCTGCTGACTTATTGCTGACTTAGCTGATGGCTAGTCAGGTAGGCGGTGCGGTCCCTTGCGGGTGCCGTGGCGTCAGTGAGGGGCGGTGGTGATGTCACGACAGGGGTGACGGAGGGTGATGGAGGAGCTGGCCCGGCAGTGACGCTGCAGGGGCGTCGGCGCCATGAGACTGCGGAACTGTGATTCTCGAGTCGGCGGCCCGGCTGGGGCGGGTCGCCACCAGACTGTCGCTGCCACTCGGGCGTGCTCCCGCACGCGTTCCTCGACTCGCCCGACGGTCCGATCACCCTCCGGCCGTACGGCGTCGCGGTAGGCAAGACGACCTACTACTGCCCCGGTGGGATCTACTCGCTCGCCAGCGTCGCTGACAACGAGATGGGCGAGGCCTTCGAACGGCTGTGGTGCTGCACCGTGGCCAACGCCTGGACCGCTCAGCCAGGTTGAGAGTCGCTGCGAATGCGATGGCTGCGCGAGTCAGAGCCTGTGGATATGTGGCTTGGTCACGACGGGCCAGGTAACCGGCTGCGACGGAGAACAGTCCGGCGATAAGAGTGATCAACGGGCTGGCCGAGGTTGAGATTGCTGAGCTCTCCGGCCGCTCCCGCAACACGGTCCGCAGTGTGAGGCAGTGCGTGACTCCGTGATGCTCCGTGGGTCGTCGGTCGCTGTGGGCGGGTGCGTCAGCGGTGTCGTCGGCCCAGGTCGACCAGCAGGTTCTTCGTCTCCTGGTGGTACGCGACCGCACCCGCTTCTGACCTGTGGCAACGGGTGGAATCGCCCGATGGGAAGCTGAGTCGGTCCGCACCTGGTCCGGATCTTGGTATGTGGTCCCAGCAGAGGACTCTCCCGCGGTACCACATGGCACAGGTAGGCGGAAGCGTCTTGTGGCGTCCATCGGGTCTGGATCGATGCCGTTCATGCAGGTGGGGCCTTTGTGGTCCAGGTGCGTCGATGGTGTTGGTGACACGAACGTGACACGTGGTGGCCTCTGAGGCTCCCGCCGGGCAGGTGCCGGCGGGGCTCAACGCGCGACGGTTGGCAGCTGTCGCAGTCCGGAACGGTCCCTTGGAACCGTGCAGGGGCGTCACAGCTACTGAGACGCTGTGAGGCGGGACCAGCGGTAGATAGTGCGGCTGTGGCGCCGAATTTCGGCCGAGCTGCGGTGAACGTCGGCGGACGTGGACCGCTACTGCACGGCGATGGCCTCGATCTCGATCAGCATCCTGGGATCGGACAGTGCGCTGACCTGTGCGAGGAGGCTGGCTGGGCGGCAGTCCGCCCTCGCCAGCGCCTCGGTGACGGCGTCGTAGTGGATGGTGACGGCCTTGATGTCCAAGGTGAGGATGCGAATCTGCACGACGTCGCCCAGAGCGAAGCCGGCCTCCTCCAGCGTCTCCTCCAGGCGCTGGAAGGTCAGCTTGATCTGGGCGCGGATGTCGCCGGGGTGTGCGATGGCGCCGTCGTCGCCCCGGGCTTCGTGGCCGGCGATGAAGAGCCAGCGCCGTGGGTTTTCGACGAGCACGGCGTGGTTGTAGCCCAGCCGGTCGCCGAACATGCGCGGGCCGATGTCCGTGCGTTCCATGGTGTGTCCCTGTCTGGGCCCTGAGGGTGACCGCGGTTCAGGCCGGTCGCGGGCCGAAGTGCTTGACGTACGGCTCGGTGCCGGTGCCGTACGGGTGCCAGTCGGCGAGGCCGTCGCCGTTGGGGGATCCGGTGGTGACGAAGGCGGCGAGTGCGCCGGCGAAGGCGCGCGCCAGGTCGTGGTCGTGGTCGTCGACCGTGCCGAGCATGGGTGCGTCGGGGAAGGTGGCGAAGGTGCCGAAGAGGAAGGGCAGTTCGGCGCAGTGGGTGGCGCCGAGGCCGTGGTTGTCGGGTTCGGGGCGGCGGGTGAAGCGGTAGACGTACGCGGGCAGGCCACGGCCGGCGCGGTGGGCGGCGACCTGGAGGCCGCCGTCGCGGAAGACGCGGTCGCCGGCCAGCTCGGTGTAGAGGCGGGCGGGCGTCGCGCCGGGGTGCCGGGCTTCGTAGCGTTCGTAGGCCAGAGGGGCGTCCGCGCCGAGGCGGCCGGGGAGGGCGCCCAGCATGGCGAGGGCTTCGTCGCGGGTGAGGGAACGTGCGTGGGGGTCGGTGCCCAGGAAGGCGGTCATCTCGTTGGAGACGGTGCCGATCAGGACGTCCGTGTCGTCCAGCGCGCCTTCGGCCACGGCCTCCTGCCAGGCGCGCGGCTGGCCGGGGCCGCCGAGCACGGGCCACATGGGCGGTGCGATGTCGCCGGGCCGGTGGTCGAGGCCGTCGGCCAGGCGCTGGTAGGCGTCCTGGAGCCGCTGCCAGGGCAGCGCGCGCAGGGCGCGGCCGGGGTCGCCGTCCAGGTCGGCGGCCTGGTCATCTTCCCGGTCGGCGTCCAGGAGGCGCAGGTAGGCGGTGGTGGTCGCGGTGGCGTCGGCCGGGTCCTGGGGCGGCAGGCCCAGGGGGCCGCTCTGGACGATGATCCGGCGGATCATGCCGCTGGTGGCGGGGTCTGTCGCGAGGGACATCGTCGAGTAGCCGCCCGCCGACTGGCCGCCGACCGTGACGAGGGCGGGGTCGCCGCCGAACGCGGCGATGTTCCCGGTGACCCAGCGCAGGACGGCGCCCTGGTCCTGGGGTCCGAGGTTCTCGGCGCCGATGGCGGGCAGGTGGAGAAAACCCAGGGGGCCGATGCGGTAGTTGGCGGTGACCACGGTGATGTCGCCGAGCGCGGCGAGGTGGGCGCCGTCGTACCAGTCCCAGCCGCCGGAACCGCTGGACCAGCCGCCGCCGTGGAACCACACCAGCACCGGCCGTGGCACGGCCCCCTCGGCCAGGGCCGTGGCTGGCGTCCACACGTTCAGGTTGAGGCAGCCGTCCTCGTCCCAGTCCGGGACACGCGGCCCCATCACCCCCTCCAGCCGCGAGTGCGCCTGCGGCACCGCCGGCCCCGAACGGGCCGCGTCCCGCACCCCGCTCCAGCCCGGATGGGCCCGGGGCGGGGCGAAGCGCAGCTCGCCCACGGGCGAGGCCGCGTAGGGGATGCCACGGAAGGCCGCCACCGGGCCCTCGACGGCCCCGCGCACGCGTCCCGCCCGGGTGGCCACCACCGGCCCTCGGCTTTCCGCCACTGTCGCCGCCTCTCCTCAACCCGCTGTACACGGCGGACGCCGATGCCACCGGTCTACTGGGACACGTCGTGATCGGCCACTCATGGGCACCCGAGCAGCGGAGTACAAGCCCCGGAAAAAGCGGCTCCCGGGTTCACGCACTGGCTGATGTGATCATTTTCGCTGTGGCCCGTCCGGCCTCGCAGCGCGTTGACACCCTTGGGAGGGGACATGGTCACCGGCACTGTGAAGTGGTTCAACGACGCGAAGGGGTTCGGCTTCCTCGCTCCGGAGGGCGGCGGTGACGACCTCTTCGCCCACTTCAGCGAGATCCAGATGGAGGGCTTCAAAACCTGCGGGAGAACCAGAAGGTGGAATTCGAGGTCAAGACGGGCCCCAAGGGCATAACAGCCGCCAACATCAGGCCCCTGTAGCTCTCTGGCGCCGCCTCTGCTCCGCTTCGGGCGACAAGGAGGGGCAGAGCCGTACAGGCCAGGTGAATCCCGAAGGCCCGGATCCACGGATCCGGGCCTCGGTGTTTCGCCCGCTCCAAGGCTTGAATGCGCTCTTGTCGGTACCCGCGCTTTCAGAGATGATCTTGATTTTGAGAGGCGGCCGGGCCATCGCGCCCGGGAGATATCATCTTGGAGGCGGCATGCAGACCGGCACCGCGAAGTGGTTCAACGACGCAAAGGGATTCGGCTTCATCACTGCGGATGAAAGCGGCGAAGACCTCTTTGCCCACTTCTCCGAGCTCAAGATGGACGGGTTCAAGACCCTTAAGGAGGGCCAGAGGGTGACCTTCGAGATCAAGGATGGCCCGAAGGGCAGGCAGGCGGCCAACATCCAGCTCATCTGATCTCCAGTCGCTCCCGACACCCAGGGGGCCGGCCGTCCTGCCCGGCGCCCTGGACGGCGCTGCGGCCCAGTAGGGGCCGGTGCGTCCGGTGATGGCTTTCGTCGCGGGCCAGCCCGGCGCCGGCAGGACGGGTGTCGCGCGGATGGTCCGCCGGACCCTGCGGGATCCGGCCCACATCAGGCGCGATGGCTTCAAGGTCTTTCCCCCGGACTGCTTTCAGCTGCTGCGCGGGGAGCCGCGTCGCATGGCCTCCGCGCGGATCCGCGTCGGCTACCGTGCCTGGCAGGCCCAGACCGAGAGGTACGTGCGTGAGCGGCGCGGGGACGTGGTCATCGAGCTCACTCCGTCCAGTGCCGGCGCCTTCATGGCGGGTGCGGCCCTGTACCGGCAGGCCGGATACAGGGTGGAGCTGGTGGTCCTGGCAGTACGGGCGGCGGATTCCCGGCAGGGCACCGCCAACCGCCACCCGCTACGCCGAGGTGAGCCGACTGGATGTGCCCGCGCGGTTCACCACCGCCGCCGGGCACGACCTGCACTACGCGGTCCTGCCCGAGGCCGTGGCGCTCGCCGAGCGGCTCTCGGCCGTCGACGAGGTGCTGGTGATGCGGTGCGACGCCCACCCCCTGTACCGCAACCACCGGACCAGCCGGAGCCAGTGGGTGCGATGCCCCGCCGCGGCGTCGGCCCTGGTCGCCGGACAGACCCGCCCGTACACCCCCGGTGAAGCCGCGCGATTCTGGTCCGTCCAGCGCCGGCTGCACAGGGCGATGCCGCAGTACCGCGACGACCTCGTTGCGATCGCTGCTCTCGCCTGCCCGCTGATGCCCACCCAGCAGCTCCACCCGACCGCCCCCGCGGCCGCGCTGCCCGTACCCGCCCACCGGGCCGCGCGGCACGGTGAGAAGCCGTCCCGCTTCCTCGGTTGGTCATCACGTGGCGTGATGGATCTTGGGGGAGATACGGCTGAAGGGCGTATCTCCCCCAAGGCCCAGAGGCCGTGTGCCTCATTCGTGGGACGGGTGCGCGGGTTACACCATGGTGTGCTGGTGCGGAGGGGAAGCTTCTGAGGCTGGAGACCGAGTGGCGCCTGGTGTCCGGGCTCTCGGATGACGGGCTGTGCCGTTGAGGGCGAAACTGAAAGGGGCTCACATGGGTGTCGGCGATGCGCTCAGGGCGGATATCTTTGCCGTGGATCTGGGCAAGTACCGGGTGGCGACCTGCCAGCAGGCCAGCGGCCTGAACTAAGGGCAGGAAGCCGGCGAGGTGAAGACAGCCACCGCGCCAGGAGGGCTTCTCGCGGGGGAGGTGTCTGACGCCGGGCAGGTTCCGGAGGTCACCTTGTCCCAGCCCTTGGACGCGAGCGGGCAGTAGAACGACTGGGGCAAGCAGACGGCAGCCAGCGGAGGTCCCGATCCCGCACAGCCGAATCTCTCGGTCTCGCTCCTTGACGGCAAGAAGAAAGTGGTTGCGCGTGTCAACCTGCTGAATGCCTGGGCCTCATCGTGGGAGGGACCGGAACCGTCCACAGACAATGCCACCGCGGCGATCGAGAAGATCACGCTCGTCTGCGAAGACATGACCATCGCTGAATGATCACTGGTCTCCCGGGGTGACTGAGCGATCGGTCCGTTGGTTCGTGTTTGGTTCCGGCGAGTCAGGTGCCGCGCCGGTTCGGGGTGGCTTCGCCGGTGAGGCGGCGGCTCATGAGGCCGATCATTGCAAGCTGGATCATGGCTTCGGAGCGGTCTGGATGGGTTTCGTAGTCGCGGGCGAGGCGGCGGTGCGGGCGAGGCGGCGGTGATGCATGAGCCAGCCGATGCTGCGCTCGATGGTCCAGCGTCGGTGTCGGAGACGCTGGCTGCTCGAAGACGCCGTCCTGCTGCCGCTTCGCGAAGTACCCGTAGACGGTGGTCCACGGGGGGCGAAGTCATGCGGGAGGTACCGCCAGGGGATGCCGGCGCGGTCCATGTAGAGGATCGCGTTCATGATCTGCCGCAGGTCATGCTCGGGTGGGCGTCCGATGTCCAGGGCGTGCCGGCGCCGGTCGGCCCGCCAGGTCGAGAGGACGGGTCCGATCAGTTCCCGACGGTCGTCGGACAGGTCGCTGGGGTAGCCGCTGTGCGGGGTCATGTTTCCGGTGTGCCGCGTGGCGGCCGACCAGACCAGTCGGCAAATACCCGCGTGCGGAGCTGTGTTGGGATGAGACAGGAGGAGCCGGAGCGAAATACCCTCTGCTGTCGCAGCACGGACGGCCACCCCACCTGCCCCTCCCGCCTCGGACCACCGAGGCGGAAAACCCATCACAGTGCCCGCAAACAGGGCTGAACGTCCAGTAGGGGACGGTACGCCTGTGTCCGGGCGCCGCGCATCGCCGGTGGGCGCGTGGTTCCGGCGCCTCGAGTATGCCGAAGGTGCAACATCGGCTTCGTCCCGGGGCGGACAGCGGGCGCGGTACGCGGCCCGAGACTGGAGGGAATCCACACCTCACTGATCGACGGAGCCCTGTCATGCCCTTCACGCTGGTCCATCCGGCCGCTGTCATCCCTCTCTCCCGGGGGCGTCTCGTCCCCTCCGCGCTGGCCGACGGGGCGATGGCGCCCGACTGGGCGGGGCTGCTGCCCGTCCAGAACGCCGGCCTGATGAGCCATACCTGGCTCGGTGCCGTCACCGTCGACGCGCTTCTCGCCGTGATCCTGCTGATGCTCTTCCACGGGCTGCTCAAGCGGCCCTTGGCCGATCTCGCGCCGGCCGGGTGGCGGGGAAGGCTGGCCGGCCCGGTGGGCGGGTTCCGGTGGCGGTCGCTCTGGTTCCTGCCCTCGGTGGTGATCGGTGCCGCGACGCATATCCTGTGGGACGACTTCACCCACGGCCGATTCGTCGAATGGGGCCCCAAGACCCAGCTGGTGCAGGACGGCAGCAGCGTGCTCGGTCTGGTCCTGATCGTGTGGTGGCTGGTGCGCTGGTACCGCACCGCGTCGGCGGCGGAGGTGCCTGGCCTGTTGACGCGCACCGGCCGGGATGCCGTCCGCTGGCTCGCCGTCGGCGCTGTCGCCCTGGCCGCCGTGGGTCGGCTGGTCTTCCCGCCGCGCCCGCTGAACGGTGAGTTCCCCACCGGGTTCGCCCTGCTGTGGTGGCACGCCACCAACATGTTGCTCGCCGGCGTCGGCATTGGCATCGTCGTGCTGGGCTGCTACGCGGTGCTGTGGCAGCTGCGCGCGCTGTTCGCCACCCGCCGGAAGGCCGCTTGATGGTCCGGAAGGAGACGATGAGGTCGCGGACGGGGAGTAATCTGCTGGTCGGCGGCCTATCGGGATTCGGCGCGTACGTCTTCGCGGCGGGCGGTGACTCCTGGGCAGGGCACCGCGTGGCAGGACATGGCCAGCACGGTGGTGTGGCCCTGGTTTCTGATCGTGGGCATGATCGCCATCACCGCTCCCCGGCTGCTCGACGCGGTGTTCCGGGCCTCGCCGGCGATGGTGCTGATGGTTCTCGGCTGCTACCTCATCGGCATCGGCGACCTGACCGAGGGCAACCGGGACGCGCTGTTCGGCTGGGGTGCCGTCGCGCTGACCGCCGTGCCGGTGGTCGTGGCCTGCGCCTACGGGATCAAGCGGGCCGTGTCGCTCATGTTCCGTCCGCCAGCCCCGCCTCGTAGGCGATGATCGCCGCCTGGACGCGGTTCGTGGCGCCCAGCTTGGCGAGGATCCTGCCGACGTGGACCTTCACCGTCCCGGTGCCCACCCCCAGGCGACAGGCGATCTCGGCGTTGGCGAGCCCGGCACCGAGCATGGCCAGTACCTCGCGTTCCCGGCCGGTGAGGACAGCGATCCGCTCCTCCGCCGTCCGGGTACGGTGTCCCCGCCCCTCATCCCGCATCGCCCGTACGACATGGCCGGTGAGCGCCGGCGAGAGGACCGCGTCGCCCAGGGCGGCGGCACGTACCGCCTGGATCAGCTCCTCGGGGCCGGAGTCCTTGAGCAGGAAGCCGTCGGCCCCGGCGCGCAGGGCGCGGGTGACGTTCCTCTCGTCGCCGAAGGTGCTGAGCATGACGACGGCGGCCGGGGGGTCGAGGGCGGTGAGGTGAGTGAGGGCGTCCAGGCCGTCCGTACCGGGCATGCGGACGTCGAGGAGCACGACGTCGGGGCGTTCGCGGACGGCGAGTTCGAGGGCCCGGGCCCCGTCACCGGCCTCAGCGACGACCTCGATGTCGTCGGCGTGCTCCAGCACGAGCCCCACGCCGGCCCGTACGAGCACCTCGTCGTCGACGAGGAGCACGCGGATCATCCGGCCTCCAGGGGCACGTCGAAGAAGTCGATGCCGGTCAGTCGGCCGTCCGTGAAACAGTACCGGGCCAGTGTGAGGCGCCCGCCCCGGCCCGGATCCGGGGGAGCCGAGGAGTACGGGTAGAGGCACCTGGTGCCGACGGGCTTGGGCGGCGCGTGCCCGGCGGCCGCCGCGCGGGCCATCCAGGAATCCACCCCCACGATGGAGACGACCTGCGGGCGGGTCATGCCCAGGCGTACGGAGCCGGCGTCGTCCCGGGCGGCGGGCGCGGGCGGCATATGGGCGTAGCGCAGGCCGATGACGAGCAGGCCCGCCACGGCGACGAGCCCGAGCGCCCCGGTCACGGCCCGGGGCCAGCGTGGCGGCGCGGGCTCACCGACGCCGGCCCGGTCCGCGGGGTGCGGTGCTGCGGGTGCCGCCAGCGGGAGCCCGGCCCGGACGGCGAAGCTGCCGTCCCCGGCCGGGCCCGCGCTCGCCTCGCCGCCCAGCAGCGCGACCCGCTCCCGGATACCGGCCAGCCCCCGGCCCGTACCGGCCGGAGCAGAGACACCGGCAGGGCGGGTGTTGCGCACCTCGACGTGCACCCGGTGCTCGTCCACCTCCACGGACACGGTGACGGCCGCCCCCGGCGCGTACCGGTGCGCGTTGGCCAGGGCCTCACGCACGATCCGGTGCAGCGCCCGGCGCACCATCGGGGACGCTCCGGTCAGGTCCGGCCCGGTCCACTCCAGGCGGGCCCGGGCACCGGCCGACGCGGACGCCCCGGTCAGCGCCCCGATGTCGGCGCGCAGCCCCGTCGCATCCGTGGGGGAACCGTCCAGCGGCCCCAGGACACCCAGGACCTCGCGCAGTTCCTCCAGCGCCTCCCGGGCCGTTCCCCGCAGCCGTACCGCGTTCTCGCGCAGCTCCGGTGCCCGCTTGCCCAGCGCCAGTTCCAGCCCGCCCGCGTACAGCGAGATCAGGCTCAGCCGGTGGCCGATCAGGTCGTGCATCTCCGCCGCGATACGGGCCCGCTCGGCCAGCCGCGACGCGTCCTCCGCGGCCTCCGCCCGCTCCCGCAGCGCCACCACCAGCCGGTCCTGCTGACCGGTCACCGTACCCACGAGACCAGGCCCCGCCACCGCCACCACCGACAGCACCGCCCCCAAACGGGCGTCGGGGTACGCGGTCAGGACCGGGAGTACCACCGCCACACCAAGCACCAGCAGGCGGCGAGGCACCTGCCCGGCCACCCGCCCGCCGACCCGGCGACCCGCCCCGTACGCGGCCACCGCCACCGGCAGCCCCACCGCGGGCAGCGCGCCCAGTACCGCCGCCAGCCCCCACAGCCCGGCCACCGGCCACCACCGCCGCAGGACGAAGCAGCCCAGGCCGGCGACGCCGAGCCCCAGCGCCGACCACCGGTCCTTCGGCACGTCGGCGAAGTAGGCGACGATCCGATCAGTGGCCAGCGTCACCGCCACGGCGGGCACCATCTCGGCGGCGGAACGCAGCAGCGCACGCCTACGGGGGCTCATGATCGTCACAGCAAGGAGTCTAGGTACCGCGCGACAGGTCACCAGCCACCGACAGGAGTGAGTGGGCAGATGCGCGGGGCGAGCCGCTGCCGGAGCCGATCAGTACTGTCGGCCGGCATGTGGGAGGACGCGAGAGCATGTCTGACAACAGCTAACAGAATGAGATCTGTTGACGCTGGTTGCCGTGTCTGACGGGCGGGTTGAGCGTTGTCCGGCTCGTGGGGGCATCGCCGTGGATCGTGTCGGATGAGTTGTGGGAGCGGATCGGGCC
>NZ_JAILXP010000014.1 GCF_020740895.1 Streptomyces sp. UNOB3_S3
GGGGGCGGAGGCGGCGGGTTCGGTCATCGGGCCGGCGGCAAGACACTCGAAATCGCCCTCACCGCACCGGTCAGCCTCACCACGGTCGCCGTCGCCGTCGCCCTGGCGGTCGCGGGTGGCCTGATCGCGGGCGCGTTCGGCGGCTGGCGCGCCTCTCGGCTCCGCCCGGCGGACGCACTGCGCCGCATCGAGTAGTTCGCCGCCTCTCCCTCCTCTGTGTCCTTCTTTTTCTCCCTCCCCCCACCTCGGAGCCACCCCATGTACAAACTCAGCGGAGTCACCAAGCGCTACCAGCGCGGTCGCGAGACCGTCGAGGCGTTGCGCGGCGTCGACCTCGTCATCGAGGACGGCGAGAAGCTCGTCATCCAGGGCCCCACCGGCGGGGGCAAGTCCACCCTCCTGCAGATGCTCGGCGCCCTCGACCGTCCCACCGAGGGCAGCGTCGAGCTGGACGGCACCGATCTCGCCCGGCTGGGCGAGGCGGCATTGACCAGGCTGCGCAGCGAGAAGATCGGCTTCGTCTTCCAGAGCTTCAACCTCATTCCCACGCTCACGGCCCAGGAGAACGTCGAGACCGCGCTCGTACCGCTCGGCGTCGGTGCGGACGAGCGGCGTCGCCGTGCGGCCGAGGCCCTGGAATCGGTGGGCCTGGGCGAGCGCCTGCGCCACCTGCCGAGCGAACTCTCCGGCGGTCAGCAACAGCGTGTGGCGATCGCCCGCGCGCTGGTGAAGAACCCGAAGGTCCTGCTCGCCGACGAGCCCACGGGCAACCTCGACGAGGCCACCCGGGACGAGATCGTGGGCCTGCTGGAGACGCTGTGGAAGGAGAACGGGCTGACCTTCGTCATGGTCACCCACGACTCCGCCATCGCTCGCACCGCGCAACGGCTCGCTGTCATCAAGAAGGGCACGGTCACCATCACCGACCGCGCTCGCCCCTGAGAGCCGGCCATGGTGGGGGCTCCCGCTCGGGCCTGTCCGGCGGATCATGTTCGGGCGGGGCTGGGTAGGTTGGCCGCATGTCTTCTGCACTTGTTGTTGGTTACGACCCGCGAGCGATACCCGGCGTCGACGGGGAGGCTCTTGGCGCGGCTCTCGACGCGGAGCTGGCCCGGTTCGGTGAGCACGGCATCGACGCGGCCATGACGCTGATCGTGTTCGACGAATCGGCCGAGCCCACCCTCGTCGCGTCACTGACCGAGCGCCCTTGGGACGTTGTGGTCGTCGGCGGTGGGATCCGCAAAACGGAACAGCTATTTCCGCTGTTCGAGCAGATCGTGAATCTGATCCGCCGCCATGCGCCTCAGGCCGCGATCGCGTTCAACACCAGTGGCGGGGACAGCGTTGAGGCGGCACAGCGGTGGCTCTGAACTGCCTCCGCTCGACCATGTCCCCGACCATGTCCTGAGCCGCAGTCGGATCGATCGCCGGAGGGCGAGCGCCGAGCGCGTGGGGGTCCGGTCATGACGTGAGAAGGTTCTCCGCGGCCTCGCGCAGTGTCGCCCTGATGGCGCGCGGGTCGTCGAGATATCCGCCCACCATGGCTCCGTCCCGCAGGACGACCAGGGTCCGGGCCACACGCTCGGGGTCGGGGTGACCCGCGTCGCGGACCACGGCGCGCAGTACACCGTGGAACCAGCGGCGGTGCTCGGCGATGCGGACGCGTACCCGATGTGTGGGGTCGGGGTACTCCGCGGCGGCGTTGAGGAAGCCGCAGCCGCGAAACCCCGGCCGGCAGAGATTGTCGCCGATCATGTCCATGATGGCGAGCAGGGCGCCACGGCCCCGATGAGCGGCGAGAATGGCCGCCACGGCGTCCTCCACCCTTGCCCCGCGGGCCTCCAGGTAGGCGACGACCAGCCCGTCCTTGCTGGAGAAGTGGCGGTAGAAGGTCGCCCTGGTGACCCCCGCTTCCGTGACCAGTTGCTCCACGCCCACGGCCTGGATGCGTGCGCGTCCGGCAGCCAGAAGTGGAAGGGCACGGCGGCCGCCTTCACCAGCAGTCCCGTCACGATCAGGACGAACGCCGCGACGACGAGGACATCGCCATGGGGCGTGGTGTCCAGTCGCCGGCCCGCCTGGGCCATGCCGAGCTCGCCCGTGCGCGCGTACAGCAGGGAGATGCCGAGCAACGACGCGTATCCGCCGAGGGAGTTGACGAATCCGAAGGCCAGGGCGCCCTGGACCGGGCGTTTCTCCTCGCCGCGGTAGCCGGTCAGCGCGTAGCCGACGACGCCCATGAGCTCGAAGAAGACGAACGCGTCGAAGAGGTCCCCGGTGAGCGCGAATCCGCACATGCCCGCCTGGAAGAGCAGGACGAGCGCGGGGTAGGCGCCCGGATGGCCGTGCGGCGGCTCGTCGAAGTAGCGCCACGAGTAGCCGAGCACGGCGGTCACCAGCAGGGAGGTCAGCGCGGCCAGCCCCAGGCCCACCCGGTCGCCGACGAGCACGATCCCCACGCTGTGCCCGTGGCGTGGCACCCAGCCGCCCACCCAGTCCACCGCGGTGGTGTGGGAGGTGGCATGGAAGAGGAGGGCTACGGCCAGGCCCGTGGAAGCGGCGGCGCACGCGCAGGCCACGGTCTCCGCCGCCGGGCGCGCCATGCGTCGCCCCAGCCCTACCAGCAGGGCGGCGCCGAGCAGGGGTACCGCCACGATCAGCGGCAGCAACCGGTCCACCGTGGTTCAGCCCCTCAGTTCGAAGAGTTCGTCGGGGTCGGTGGCGCCGTGCCGTTTGGCGGTCTGGACGACCAGGGCGAGCAGCAGGGCGGTCACCGTCGCGCCCACCACGACATCGGTCAGGGCCAGTGCCTGTACGACCGGGTCGACCACGGTGACACCGGGCCGGACGTCGGAGAAGACCGGGGCGGTGCCGTCCCGGCGGTAGCCGACGGCCCGCAGCAGCACATAGGTGGAGGACTGGGCGACGGACAGACAGCCCACGGCGTGCACCAGATCACGGCTGGTGGCCAGGCCGTGCACGCCGATCAGGAAGACCCATCCCGCGACGAGGTGGGGCAGCACCGTCACGTCCGTCCTCCCTCGATCTCCAGGGCCTGGCGCAGGAAGTGGGCGAGCAGGACGACGACGGCCGAGGCGACCTCGACGTCCACGGCCGCGTTGAGCAGCTGGCACCGTGCCCCCGGAGGCGAGCGTGTTGAACGTTCCGTAGGGCAGCACGTCGGCCAGGTACGCCGATCCGGCCAGCAGCCCGCCCAGGCCGGTCAGCACGTACGCCGCCTCGCCCAGGGCGTCGCCGATCTCGTACAGGCCGACGGGCCGGCCGCGTTCCAGCGCCCGGTAGTCGACGGCGGCGTACAGGAGGTGGAAGGCGGTGGCGACGACCCCGCCCTGGAAGCCGCCGCCCAGGCTGAGCTGACCGTGCGCGATCACGTACAGCCCGATGAGAAGGGTGACCGGCAGGGCGGCGACCCCGTAACGACGCAGCACGGGCGGCATGGCCACGGGGGTGTGGCGCGGAGCTCCGCTCGTCGCCGGTCCTGCGGAGCAGGACGACGGTGCCGAGCACGGCGGCGAAGAGGATGCTCTCCTCGCCGAGTGTGTCGAACGCGCGCTGGTCGAAGTTGACGGCGGAGATGGTGTTCGCCGTGTGCCGTCCCAGGGCCGCCTCGACCGCCCGGTCGCCGTAGGGGTGCCAGGAACCGCCGAAGCGCGGCAGTTGAAGGAAGGCGGCCAGCAGCAGTGCCGCCGTCGCGAGGAGCCCCGCGGTGAGGACGCCGAGCCGCGCGCGCCGGCTCGTCCGCGTCGCTTCCCGCTCTGCTCGTCGTACCGTTTGCGGACTTTGCGCACCGTCAGCAGGATCATCAGCGGGGTGAGGCTGAGCCGACCCCGAGCTGGGAGAGGCCTACGTCGGGTGCCTGGAGGACCGTGAAGGCCGTGGCGAGCCCCAGGCCGAGGAGAGAGAGGACCACGGCCTGGCGGGCCGGGTCCCGGTTGAGGACGGCGGCGGTGGCCGCCGCCGTGACGAGCAGCAGTGAGGCGGCAACGAGGACGTCGTCGAGGGTCATGTCGGCGTTCATGTCAGCCACGGCGCACCGCCCGGATCGTGGCCACTCCCCCGGACGACAGCAGGACCGCGATGACGAGCAGTTTGGCTGTCGCGCGGCCCGGGCCGGTGACCACGCACAGCGGAAGCACCGTCGCGGCCGTGCCGCCCGTGAGGACGGGCGTGAGCCACCGGGTTCCGGGCGGCTCCCGCTCGGCGTCGGCGAGGAGGAGCCGGGCGAAGACCAGGGTCCCGGCGGGCCCGAGTACCGAGACGACGAGCGCGAGGTCGGCATAGGCCGGGCGCCCGTATCCCTGCGCCAGCAGCAGGAACACCAGACACAGCAGAAGCGTCGCGTAGTTCTGGGCCACGACGCGCCGCCCGGGGCCGCCCCGCGCGGCGTGCCACAGGCTCGGCCCGACGCCCCCGGTCAGAAGCAGAGCGGCGGCGGCCAGCCATCCGTTCATCCGCGGGCCGCGCGACGGGCGGCGCGGGCGGCCCAGGCTCCCACCAGTGCCGCCCGTCGCTCCGACGGCCGCTTCCCACGCGTCGACCGTGCTGATGAGCGTGATCCACAACGCGGTGAGCCCGGCCCACCAGCCGACGACCTCCCGTACGCCTCGGCCGTTCCTCCGTGCCTCGTGTCACCTCCGTGCCCGGCGAGAACGCGCCTCAGTATCGGCCGCCGGGCGACGTCGGCCCGGGGAAAGACAGGGTGTGTTGTGGGTTGGGTTCGGCCCGGGCCTTTCCCCTGTACTCCGACGGAGATATCCTGAAATTTGAGGCATCTATCGGCCGCAAGGCCGACTCGGGTAATGGAAAGGCTGCCTCGGACAGCCGCCCTCCCTCCGCCTGCAGAGGTGGCGAAAGGCCAACACGCCACCGCCCTCGCTGAAGCCTCGAGCGATGTGATCTGAGCAAGCAGGCAAACCGGGAATTCAGGAGATCGTCGTGATCGTCCTAGGTGTCATCCTTCTCGTCATCGGATTCGTGCTGGGCTTCCATATCCTGTGGACGATCGGCATCATCCTGCTGGTCGTAGGCCTCATCCTGTGGGTCCTGGGGGCCGCGGGTCATGCTGTCGCAGGCCGACGCCACTATTGGTAGGCGAAGGATTGGTAGGCGAAGGCCACGGCCCGTTCGTCCGGTCACTTCCTGCGCTCGTACCGGTGCAACGCCCATCCGGGGAGCCCGAACCAGCAGAGCACCAGCCAGGCGACCACCCCGGCGACCACCCAGGGCACCGCCGCGTTGTGCAGGGCGATCCGCAGGATCAGCAGCAGCGCCGAGGTGACGGTGGCCAGCAGCAGGACCACACCCAGCATGGTGAGCCGCGCGGCCCAGGTGACGGTCTGCGCCTTGAGCCGGTGCCCGCTGACGATCCGGTGGAAGGCGACCGGTCCCACCAGGGCGCCGGTGGTGGCCGCGCCCAGCACCACCGTGACGACGTAGATGACGCGGTCGGTGGCGCCGAGGGTGGCGAAGCGCGGTGTGAAGGCGACGGTGAGAAGGAAGCCGAAGAGGATCTGTACGCCTGTCTGGGTGACGCGCACCTCCTGGAGCAGTTCGCTCCAGCGCCGGTCCGCCCGCTGCATGGGGGACTCGTTGCGCCCGTCCCGCCACGGCTCCCCGGCTTCCGGCGGGTCCGCTCCGGGCGTGCCGTGCGAGGACATGCGATCGGCCGTGGCCGGGTCAGCTTCGCCCCAGAGCCCGCTTCAGCTCGGCTTTGTTCATGTGCGAGCGGCCTTCGATGTTCTTCTGCTTCGCCTCGTTGTAGAGCTGTTCCTTGGTCGGGCCCTGGGCGCCGGAGTGCGAGCGTTGCCCGCCGCGCTTGGAGGACGACATGTCCTGGATCGAGGTGCGGCTGGCCGTCTTCGACTCGCCCGCGCGGGCCCGCTCCTTGTTGACGGTGCGCGCAGCGATCTCCTCCGCCCGGTCCTTGCTCTCACCGCGATCGAGCGCGCTTTCCTTGATGTGCTCGTACTGCCGCTCGCGCTTGGCGCTGGAACCCCTGGGCATACCGCTCTCCTCTCGCTCGTCCGCGCACGAATCACCGTGACACCCGCGACACCACGGCGCAGGGCGGGAGCCGCCGATCGGCGGGTACGGGGGCGGCACTGAGGGTGCTGCGGGCGCGTGGTGAGGCCGGCCTTACGCGCTCACGTCTGCAGTGCCGCCAGGCAGAACTGGATGAGCCCGGCGTCGACGTCCTTGATGATCCGCTTCATCTCCGTCCAGGGAGGGTGGAAGCTGGCCTCCGCCGAGCGTGGATCCTCCTTGCCCCATTCGATGGTGAAGGCGTGCACCTTGCGTTGTCCGTCGTCGGCGAGGTGCCGGGAATAGGTGTAGTCGTCGCTGGTTCCGCTGGTCGGGTACAGGTGGAAGCCCGACATCGGCCGGTACCTGACCCCGCGTACACCGTGCACTCCTTCGCAGAACTGCTCGGCCAGCGTGGCGGCGGTGTTCGCGTCGTCCTCCGGGAGGTATTCCCGGTAGGCGGTGTCCCCGGCCACTCCGCGTTTCCCGTCGAAGTCGGCGTTCCGGAAGTTCTGGGTGGGGTCGGTGGACTGGTTCTCGTCGTCGCCCCAGACGAAGAGCATGTCCTGTGAGTAGCTGTGCACGTCGATGAACCACCGGGTCGCCGGATGGGTGTCCAGCAGCCAGCGGACGTTGCGCGTCTCGGGCTCGGAGAACGCGTGCGGGCCCTGGTACGTCTGGTAGTCGCACGGGTCGCTGGAGACCCTCGGCCCGGCGGCCGGGTCGAAGGCGGTGGTGAAGTCGAAGAGGAAGTCGAAGTTGCGGTTGATGTCGACGCCGACGCAGGCGGGGTCGCTGTTGGCATGGGCGGGGTTGCGGTTCTTGCGCCACATCGGGTCGACGGTCTGGCTGTAGTGCCGTCCGTCGGGGTTGACGAGCGGGAAGACGATGACGGACAGGTTGTCCAGCAGATCGCGGATCTGCGCCGAGCCGAACCGGGCGCCGCCGTAGGCGAGGCCGGTGCCGGTCTTGTACGCCTCCAGGAGATCGGCCGCGAGGTTGACGAGGATCTCGCAGCTGCCCCATTCGCGGGCGTGAATCCCACCCGTCAGGACGACACAGCCCTTGTGCCCGTCACCGTTTCCGTCAGGTGCGGCGCCGAGGCCCAGAGCATGGCAGGTCACGCCCTCGACCGACGGCTCGGGAAGTTCGATGAGCCGGGTCAGCTCCGGGTACGCGCCTGCCAGGCGGACCACGGCGGAGTCGACCTCGGTGGTGTTGAAGTATGTCGACATGGCGACCTCACAGGGTCAGGTCAGTCTGTCAGTCAGTCCTCGATCTTCTCTCCCAGCCCGCGCGGAACGGAGTCCGGAGCGGCGAACCGGTCGCCCTCCCCCACCTCGGCCTGGCGGGCTTTCCCGGTGGCGGTGGCGTCGTCGACCACCGTTACCGTCACTCCCTCGCGTTCCAGCGCCTCGGCCTTCCCCGCGGGCACGTAGGCGTCGATGCCCACACCGCCGTCCTCGTGCCCTTGAGGTCGTCCGCCGACGTCGAGGCGCTCGTCGCGGAGCAGGGCACGGAGGGTGTCCGCATCCTTCGCCGTCACACGGAGGCGGAGGATCCTGTCATCGGATGACATGGCCATCACGGTCCTCGGTACGGTCGTGCTGTTGGTGGTGTTGTACGCGCCCCGGAGCGGGGGCCGTGCGCACGGCGCTCACCGTGCGCACCCGCCCGGGAGGCGCGTCCCAGTCTCTCCGTTCCAGTCTGAGGTCCTGGTCACTGCCACGCCACTGGGTCGCCGATGGCGAACGGGCCGAGCGGGCGGGCCGGTGCCTCAGCTGCCGGCCAGGGCTCGGTCGAGGAGGGGGAGCAGGCGGTCCCAGTGGTGCTGGAGCGCGGTGGGGTCGAAGGCGTCGGTGTCGGACATGGTGAAGCCGTGGATGGTGCCGGGGTAGATCTCGGTGGTGTAGCCGACGCCCGCGGCATCCAGGGCCTGGTTGAGCTCGCCGAGGGCTTCGGGCGTCATGTCGCCTTCGGCGAGACCGACGTGGACTTCGGCGGTGAGGTTGGGGACGAGGCGGTGCGCGCTGTCGGGCGCGTCGGTGACCAAGGCGCCGGGGTGGAACCCCGCGACGGCGGCCACCCGGCCGGGGTGGGCCGCGGCGGTGCGCACCGCCAGGACGGCGCCCATGCAGTAGCCGATCGCGGCGACCGGTCCGGCGCTGACCTCGGGCTGGGCGGTGAGGAACTCGAGGTAGGCGTCGGCGTCGCGCAGGGCGCGTTCGGTGGTGTGCGCCTCGACCAGGGGCATCAGCCGGGCGAAGAGCGCGGGGCGGACGCCCTCTCCGATGTGCTCGGGAAGTTCGACCACCGGTGCCGGGCCGTGCCGGTAGTAGACGTTGGGGACGAGCACGTAGTACCCGTGCCCGGCCAGCTCGCGGGCCATCTCCTCCAGCACGGGCCGCAGGCCGATGGCGTCCATGTACAGCAGCACCCCCGGGTGCCGCTCACCGTCGTCGGAGAAAACGGCGAAAGCGTCGGCCTGGCCGTCCGGGGTGGGAATCTGCAACATCTTGGCGGGAATGGCGGTTCTTCCTTCCTTGGGCTGTCGCTGGTGCGGCTGATGCTGATGCCGGTGCACAGCCTCCATCAGAGGTGAGGCCGGTCCGAGATCGACCCGTCGATGACCTCCGATCACCGGTACGAACCGTAGCAGTGACGATCAACCCGGCCGCCGCCAACACCTGCGGGCCGCAGCCGCAACACCCGCCTCGGCACGGGAACTTCAGCCACCGTCACCGCCCACGCCGACGAACGCGGCTGATCAGCGACGTCGCCGGGTCACCAACGCCATGACGGTGGCGATCCCCGTGAACACCAGCCCGATCCCACCGAAGATGAGCGGCATCAGCCACAGCGAGAGGAACCCCTTGATCCGCGCGTCCTCAGGGGAGCCCGGACGGTAGAGCACCTCGACCTGCTCACCCACCTCGTACGACGGTGGGTTGGAACCCGCCGAGTCCCGGAACTTCCTCGGCGTGCCGTCCGCCGGCGTGAACTCGATCACCGGGTACGCCACAGGCTCGTCGTCGGACCGCACCTTGCGAGATCCGCCGCCGTGGTCCTCTCGCCAGTCCAGGGCCACCACCGTGCCTCGGGCCCGCTTCGCATCCGTCAGGAAGGAAACCGACACCCCCGCGAAGATCAGCCCGATGACCAGGCACAGCGCTCCGGTCGCGGCCATCCCGAGCATGAGCCACCGGTGGGCGCCCCGCCCACGCACCTGAAACTGGATTTCCACGGCATCCTCTCACTTCTGACAAACGAGAGGGACGCTATCCCAGGCATCCCGGTTGCCGGGTTCCCACCCCGGCGGGAAGGGCGGTCAGCGGCAGGGCGACCGACGTGCCGCCGCAGGCTCCTTCCCGCCGGGGCATCCCTCACCGGGTGTCGCTCCTTTTCGCGGTGTCGGCCGGCTTGCGCTGGCCGGGCAGGGCGGCGGTGTCCTGGAACTGGGCGCGTTGCATCTCGTACAGCTCGCGGAAGACGCCCGCAGTCGGCTTGTGCAGGAGTTCGTCGAAGGTGCCGGTCTCGCGCAGTTCGCCCCTGTCCAGGACGTGGATGAGGTCGGCGTGGCGGACGGAGGCGAGGCGGTGGGTGATCAGCAGGACGGTCTGTCCGGTGTCGGCGAGTGCGCGGATCTGGTCGAAGACCTCCAGCTCGGCTTTCGCGTCCAGTGCCGAGGTGGGTTCGTCGACGATGAGGACGGCGGCGTCGCGGTAGCGGGCGCGGGCGATGCCGAGGCGCTGCCATTGGCCGCCGGAGATCTGGTGCCCGCCCTTGTAGCCCTTGGACAGTAGCGTGTTCCAGCCCTTGGGCAGCTCGGCGACGACTTTGTCCGCCCCCGAGTGCGAGGCGGCGGATTCCAGGCCCTGAGGGTCGACCGGCCGGTCCGTGCGGCCGATGGCGACGTTCATGCGGCAGGTGAAGGGCCAGCGGTGGAAGTCCTGGCCGACCATCCCGATTCTCGACCAGAGCTGTGCTCGGTCCAGGTCGCGGGCGTCGGTGCCGTCCCACAGGATGCTGCCCTCGTCCGGCTGGTACAGCCCGGCGAGCAGCTTGGACACGGTCGTCTTTCCGGAGCCGTTCTCTCCGACCAGTGCCACGATTTTCCCAACGGGGATATCGAGGGTGACGTCTTTGAGCGCCGGGCGCTTGTCCCGCTTGTCCTTCGTTTTCGTATTCGTATTCGTCGGTTCCTCCGGCTCGTCGCCGTCCTCGGGGTAGTGGAAGGTGACGTTCTCGAAGCGGATCAATGACAGGTTCTCGGGGACCGGCAGCCCGCCGACCGGGATCTCGTGCTTCACGGCTTCCCGGAAGAGCCGTTCGAGATCCTGGACATAGCAGGCTTCCTCGTAGAGGTTGTTGACCTGGAGGACGAGGGTGGTCAGGCTCTGCCCGCCGCTGCGGATGGCCAGGACCGCGGTACCGGCCACCGACAGCGACATCACCCCTGTGGCCAGCAGGCCACCGAGGGACGCGTAGGTCAGGGCGGCGGCGATGCCGGTGAGGGCGGAGGCGGCCAGGCGGACCCGGGCCCGGCTGACAGCCAGGCGGGACTGCTCGGCCTCGGATGCCTCCGACATTCCGCGGAAGTGCCGGAGGAGGAACGGGCCGACATCGTGGACGCGGATCTCCGGGGCGGGCCCGGTGCGCGTCAGGGTCTGGCTCAGCAGGCGCCCGGCGCGCGAATGCTGCATCCACTTGAGGTAGCTGGCGTAGCGGGCGCGCGCGTTGCGCAGTGACGCCCAGGACCGGGGGACGGTCATCAGGGCGAGGAGTGGCAGCAGGGCCGGGTGGAGAATGGTGAGGACGCCGGCGGCGGCCGCGAAGGACACCAGGGAGCCGACGACGCCGGTGCAGACGTTGACCATTCGCCGGGCCGCTCCGGCTCCGTACTGGGCGCTGTCCATCAGCCGGTTGAAGTCGGCGTCCTCGATGGCGGCGAGCTCTACTCCGGCCACGTGAGCGAGGTACAACTCGGTGGCCACGCGCTCGACTTTGGGCTCCAGTCGGCCGGTACCGGACGTGGAGGCCGCGGTGGCCAGGGCGCCGATGATGCCGGTGACCGCGACGCCGATCATGGCGGGGATCGCGGCCTGCACGCGGTGGCCGATCGTGCCGACCGCGAGGACGGTCGACAGGACCGCGTTGACGGCGATCAGGCCGATCGCCTGGCTGACCCCGCGAACGAGCTCTCCGGCTCCGACGGTCCACAGGGAGCGGCGGTCGGCCCGCCGGGCCAGGCGGACGGTGAAGGCGACCAGGCGGGGCATCCGCACCGCCATGGTCCACAGCGACATCTCGAAGAATGCCTTGTCGTGCTCGGCCCAGCGGGCGTCGTACAGCAGCGGCCCGCCGAAGAGGAGCCTTTCCGATTCCGATCCTTCCGCTTCGCCGGATTTATCAGAGGCCGAGACCGGCGTGTTCTTGAGTTTCACGCTGTCCCTCCCGTGGTGGTGGCCCAGCCGTGGGTGGAGAGCAGCGCGCCGGAGGTGAACTGGGCCAGTACGGCGGCCGTGTAGGGCACGCAGTCCGCAGGTGGCTGTGCGGGGTTCGCCCACAGCAGTGCCGAGCACTTGCCCGGCTCCCGGTTGCGCGGCTCGCCGGACCATCGCTGGGCGGTGAAGACCACGCCCAGTCGCGCTTCTCCGTCGGGGTTGCGGTGGTGGATGAGGTGGCAGAACTCCAGGTCGGCCGGAGCGATGCGTACTCCCACTTCTTCGCTGACCTCGCGCAGGGCTCCGTCGGTGACGGTCTCGCCGTGTTCCAGGTGCCCGCCGGGCGGGGCGAGGAGGCCGCTGGCGTAGACGTTCCCGGCCCGTCGTAGCAGGAGGACGCGCCCGTCGGTGCGGTGGAGCAGGACCATGACGTCGATCACGCTCCGGTAGCGGTTTCGTTCGATCATGCCGGGCCCCTCTTCCCGCGCAGGGCGGGGATGGCCGGCCGCTGTTGTTCGAACAAGGGCACCCTCGTGTCGTTTGTGTGGCAGATGGGATGGTGACGCACCGTGTCTCCTCGTTGACGCGCGGATCGGACGAGTGATCGGAAAAACGGCCCCCGATCGGAGTCCGTCACGGCCCCTCACGGGCGTTTCGTCGTGCGCAAGTTCGAGGAGGGGTCAAGGGGCTTGTGGTCACAGGGCAGCAGCCGCGATGGGGTTTGTGCGATTCACTCGCTCGTGGTCGCTCGCCCGTTCCGGTACTTGCGTTGCTGACGGGAAGGGCAGGCCACCATCCGGTGCCCGTTCGCCTCGGGGCGGGTGGCGGTTACGGCTTTGCAGGTGAGGGGGTGACCACGCGTGCCGTGACGACCCGCGTGCCATGATGACCGCGCGGACCCACCGCCCGGGGAACGGCATCGGACAGCTGCACTGAATGAGTGTCAGATATGCCCGTCGAGACGTCCGGGGTCCTCTCAACTCTCAACTCTCAGCTCTCAACAAAGGACGACCGGCTCATCGACGTCCACAGCGCACCCGGCGGCCTCGACGAACTCGTGACCAGGCTGGAAGGCTTGGGCGCGACCCGCGTCCACGAAGTGAACAAGGGGCCGGCCGGGCACTGGTGGGTGATGCGGGACCCGGAGGGCAACGAGTTCTCCGCGGCCTAGTGCCGCTGGATCGGGCAAGGGCGGGGGCGACACCGCCCTGCCGTCGGCGGTGTGGGAGGCTGATCCAATGTCTGTAGCCCTCCGCCACTTGGACGCCCGGCTCCTCCCTGACTGGCTTGAGCGCAGCCGAGCCGAGTACGCCAAAGATCTCGTCACTGCGGGGCAAACCCCCGAGGACGCCCACCGGCATGCGGACGAAAGCATGGCCCGCTCCTTTCCCTCCGGTACACCGAGCCCGGGGCACGCGGTCTTCGACGTGGTCGACGACGCCGGGGAAACCGTCGGCTACCTCTGGATCGGACCGGACACGAGCGACGACGCCGGCGCCTGGTGGATCTGGGACATCATGATCGACGCCGACAAGCGGGGGCGGGGCCTCGGGCGAATGGCCATGGTCCTCGGTGAGGAATACGCCCGGGCGCAGGGCGCTCATACGCTTGGCCTCAGTGTCTTTGGGTTCAACACGGGTGCGCGCGGCCTTTACGAGTCGCTTGGCTACGAGACGACCTCGGTCAAGATGCTCAAGCGACTCGGCTGAGGGCCGTGAAGTGGTGAACTGACGGGCCGGCCGGTCCTCGGGATCCTTGACATGGTCGTACGACTCAATCATTCGACCAGGTCGATACGATGAGGACATGGCTCATGTCTCCGCGGCCGAGCGCCGCCCTCAGCTGATCAAAGCGGCGATCGACCTCATGACCAGGGAGGGCGTCGCCGCCGGCAGCACACGCGCCATCGCCGCCGAGCTCGGCGTCGCGCAGGCCACGGTCCATTACACCTTCGGCACGAAGGCGGACCTGTACCGGGCGGTCATGGAGCAGCTCACCGACGACCTGACTTCACGGGTCGAGCGGGCGGCGCCGGAGGACGCCGGTTTCGAGGAGACGATCGTCGCACTGGCCGCCGCCTCGTGGCGCACCGTGCGGGAGGAGACGACCCGTTACCGTCTGCTGACCGAGCTGAGCATGCTCGCCCTGCGCACTCCTGGTCTGAACGAGGCATACCAGGGCTACTACCGGGGGGTGAGCGAGGTGACGGCGAGGCTGGTGAGCGAGGCGGCGGCGCGGACCGGGTACGAGCTCGCCCAGCCGGCGGAGACGATCGCCCGGTTCTTCCTCGCCGGTTTCGACGGGCTGACGATGCAGTGCCTCTACGCGCCGGACGAGTTCTCGGAAAGCGTCGGTCTCCGGGTCCTGGTCTCCGCGACCATAGCCCTGGCCGGTGGGCGGCTGGATCTGGCGGAGATGCCGACGGGCTGACGGGCTGGCGGGTCCACTGGTCGTGGACCCGCCAGCCGGCCGTGATCAGCCGACGGTGATCAGCCGGCCCAGACGTCCTCGGCGTAGTGACCGGACTCCGCGAGGGAGGCCAGCCATGCGGCGGCCTCCTCGCCGGACGCGCCGGTGTTCTCGCGGTGGATCGCCATGAGCGCCTCCCGCACCGCGGGGGCCATGCGGCGGCCGTCGCCGCAGACGCGGACCCGGCCCCCGGCTTCCAGCGCGGCCCAGACCTCTTCGCTCTCGCGCGCGATGCGGTCCTGGACGAAGCGGACGCCGTCCTCGGGCGCGTGCATGAAGGTGGGGCGCATGCTCACGGCTCCGGCCGCCTCGGCGGCTTCGAACTCCTCCCGGTGGAGGTAGTCGACGTCGGGGTGGTCGCAGCCGAAGTAGCACAGCAGCGCTCCGGCCGACCGGGTGTACAGCCGGTCGAGGACCGCGCCGCGGAAGGGCGCCAGCCCGGTGCCCGCGCTGACCAGGACGACCGGCACGGACGGGTCCTCGGGCAGCCGGAATGCCTCGTTGCACGGCAGCACCCGGGCCTGGAGGGTGTCACCGGCCGTCACGGTCCGGAGGTGGTGCGAGGCGATGCCGTGGAAGACGCCCTCGCCGCTCCGGTGGGGCGCGGTGAGCAGCGACACCATCAGGTCCACCTCGCCGGGAGAGGCGTCGGCGGACGAGGAGATCGAGTAGTGGCGCGGGCGCAGGACCGGCAGCAGCTCCAGGAAGCGCGCGAAGGGCAGTTCGCAGGCGCGGTGGTGCTCCAGCAGGTCCAGGACGCTGCGTCCGGCGGCCGTGACCCGCTCGTGGAAGGTCTCGGGGTCCGCCGCGGCGAGTTCGGCCAGGGGGCGCTTCTCGGGCGGGCAGCCGGTGTGCTCGGCGAGCACGGCGACCTGTTCCCGGGTGGCGGGGTCCTGCAGTTCCACGAAGTCGGTCAGCAGCCGGCGCAGGGTCAGCGGGCGGTCGACGGGCAGGGTGTTGGCGCCGCGGCGGCGTGCGTGCAGCCGGACGGTACGGTCCAGGTCGAGGCCGAACCGGTCGGCGACCCGCCGTACGAGGGCGTCCGGGTTGCGCGGGAGCACGGCCAGGTGGTCGCCGGTGCGGTAGGTGATGCCCTCGGGCAGTCGCAGTCTCAGGAAGCGCTTGGAACGGCCGAGTTCGTGGTCCATGTCGACGAGCTCGTACGCGTCGAGCACCTCCATCGGCCGGAGGCCGTGCCGTGCCGCGAGTCCGCCGGTGACCGACTCGGGGGTGTCCTGGATCTCGTAGAGGCCCTGCTCCCGGCCCTGGCCCTCCTCCGGCCCGGCGGCCGGCGTGGCCCGGGCCGCCGGGTCGCCGTACCGCTCCAGCAGGGCGGTCCACAGGTCGCCCGTCCACCGGTCCACCGCGCCCGCGAAGTCACCGGAGGCGTCGGCGGCGCCTCGTTCCAGCAGTGGTGTGGCGCCGGCCGCCGCCAGGCGCTCGTCGATGAGGGAGGGGACGCGCTGGTAGGTGGCCGCCCAGTTGCGGTCGCCGACGCCGAGCACGGCGTACTGGACACCGTCGAGCGAGCCGGGGGCGAGTCCCTCCAGTGACGCGACGAATGCGGCGGCGTCGTCGGTGGGCCTGCCGTTGTAGGAGGCGGCCACGATCACCACCGGGCCCCCGGCGGCGCTCAGCTTGCCGGCGTGGTCGTCGAGGGGTGCCACGGACGAGGTGAACCCGTGCTCGTCGCCGTCCGCGGCCAGGTCGCGGGCGATGCCCGCGCAGGTGCCCAGGTTGGAGCCGTGCAGAACGGTGAGCGCGGTGCCGGTGGCGCGTCGGGCCGCGGGACGGTCCCGGCCGGCGGGGGCGCTGCTCGCGGCGGCCGTGGGCAGGCGGCGTTCGGCACTGGTGCGGCGGGCCAGCTCGAGGGTGAACCCGTCGGGCTTGATGGTGAGGGTCTGTTTGATCTTCAGCTGGTAGTCGGCGTGGTCGATCAGCCGGTAGCGGTGCGTCAGCAGGCCGAGCAGCAGGGTGGCCTCGTGCAGGGCGAACTGGCGGCCGATGCAGGCGCGTTCACCGTTGCCGAACGGCTTGAACAGGTGGAGCGGGCGCTTCTCCTCCCGCTCGGGTGCGAAGCGCTCGGGGTCGAACAGCTCGACGTTCTCGCCCCAGGCGGGGTCGCGGTGGAGGGCCGGGGTGTAGACCGTGAGGGTCTCGCCCTCGCGCACGGCGTACCTGCCGCCGATGACGGTGTCCTCGAGGGGCTCCACGGCGAAGCCGGGCGCGGTCGGCCACAGCCTGAGGCTCTCGTTGAGCACTTGGCGGATGTAGGTGAGCTTGCCTATGTCGCCGTAGTCGAGTTCGGGGGTGTCCGTGTCGCCCCACAGGGCGTCCACCTCGGCCTGGGCCCGCGCGAGCACCTCGGGGTGCTTGGTCAGGTAGTACAGGGCGAAGGAGAGGGCGCCGCTGGTGGTCTCGTGCCCGGCGATGAGGAAGGTGATCACCTGGTTGCGGATGTTCACGTCGTCCAGGACCTCACCCGTCACCGTGTCCCGGGTGTGCAGCATCCGGCCCAGCAGATCGTCCGTGCTCGTGTCGCCGGACGCCCTGCGCCGCCGGACGACCTCGTCGACCAGGTCCGTCATCAGTTCGACGTCCCGGCGGAACTGCTCGGCCTCCTTCCGTTTGAACAGCTCCGCGCCCGGGATGGCCTCGACCCTGTCCTGGGAGAAGGCCAGCGCCCGTGACATCGCCTCGACGAAGGGGTGCGGCTCGTCACGGCGGAACGACCCGAAATCGTAGGCGAAGCCGCACAACCCGATGGTGTCGAAGGTCAGCCGGGTCATGTCCTCGGGGACGCCCACCGCCCGCGCCCCGGCGTCCCGGTCCCACTTGGCGATCAGGGACCGCGCGACCCCGAGCATGGTGCCGTGGTAGTCGCGCATCGCGCCGAGCGAGAACGCCGGCATCAGGATGTCGTGGGCCTTGCGCCAGTTCGGCTCGTGGTTGAAGGCGGTGAACAGACCGTCCCCGGCGAACCGGCGGACCTCGATCAGGTCCGGGGACAGGCTCTTGCGGAACCGGGACTCGTCCGACAGCTCCGTCACCAGATCCAGGCCGCCGACGACCACGGTCCCGGTCCCGAAGACGCGGAACCGGAACACCGGCCCCATCTCCTTGATCTCCTTCATCAGGAGGTCGTGGCCGTCGGCGCTCTTGAGCAGCTCGAGGGCGTGGCCGATCAGGGGCAGCGCTGGACGCTCGGGGATCGCCTGGGCAGCGCCAACGGACGCGTGAGCCATGAAGGCCGCCTTTCGTTTCACACCAGCAGTCGATTGCGGACCAACGTACGCCCGACATTGTCGGGCGACAATGTCGGGCGATTGTGTTGATGGACACGGTTGGTCGACTCAACCAGGGAAGGGTGTGAGGCGTCGGTCAGCAGGCCTGAGGCGGGGTCAGCGGGCCGCCGTGTGGGCGGACTTCTTGCGGGCGCGGTACGCGGCCGCCTTGATCTTGTTGCCGCAGGACTCCATGCCGCACCACTGGCGGCGCGTGCCCCGCGAGCGGTCGATGTAGGTGCGGGTGCACTCCGGGTTGCCGCATTCCTTGAGCAGGGGCACGTCCTCCCCGCTCAGCAGCTCGACGGCGTGACGCGCCACCAGGGAGAGCGCTTCTTCCGGCGTCGCTTGCGTCCAGCGCCCCGACGGGGTGAGCTGCGGCACCGCGGGCGGCTTGCGTGCCGCGTCGTTCACCACGGCCAGGGCCGCCCTGTCGTACTCCTCCCCGAGCCGACGGGCCGTGACCAGCTGGTAGACGGCTTCGCGCACGGCCCTCGCCTGCTCGACGTCGGCCTCCCGCCCGGGGGAGACCGCGTCGACGAGGCCGGACTCCACGTACCACGCGGTCAGTCTGGCGGGCGTCGTGAACATCTCGAAGCGCACCGAGCGGCGCGCGCGCAGTGTCGCGGCGAAGTCGAGTGCCGGGTTTCCGCACACGAAGACATGGTCGAGATTCACATCACCATTCTGACAGGTGACGACGAGGCCGGGCAAGGTCCGCCGCCTGCCGGAGCGGCGCGCGTCCGGTCGCCTCTGTTCAGAGGCCGAGGTCGACGGCGAGGCAGGAGAAGAACTTCCACGACCCTTCGGGGTCATGGGCGTGACACGTCGAGCCGCTCGCCGTAGCCGCCCTCTCCTCGACCATGTCCTCGTAGCGGATGGGCTCGGGCAGCTTGCCGAACCGCGCTCGGCGTGCCGCTGCGGCGCCGTCCGTGGTGTTCCGGTGTTCCATGATCGGACTCCGTTTCGGTCTGGGGCGGATACGTCGTCAGAAACGGTCCACGTCGACGACGGCCTGGGCGAAGGCGGCGGGTGCCTCCTGCGGCAGGTTGTGGCCGATCCACTTGAGGGTTCG
The DNA here is from genome assembly GCF_020740895.1 of Streptomyces sp. UNOB3_S3. GTDB lineage: Bacteria > Actinomycetota > Actinomycetes > Streptomycetales > Streptomycetaceae > Streptomyces. The sequence continues at coordinate 18,315 of NZ_JAILXP010000014.1, forward strand.
GTGCTCGTACGCGCCCGTGAACCTGTCCCGGTACGAGGCGCCGTCGCCCGGGGCCGTGAAAGGGTCCCGCTCGGGGTCGAGGGTGATGGTGGGGACCTCGATGACCGGCCGCGCGGCGAGCCGCTTCTCCGGCCCGTCGTAGCGGCGCTCGCCGTCGGCGAGGCCCAGGCGCCAGCGGTAGTTGTGGATGACGACGGCCGCGTAGTCGGGGTTGTCGAACGCCGCCGCGGTGCGCTCGAACGTGGCGTCGTCGAACTGCCACGTAGGAGAGACGGTGTCCCAGACGAGCCTGGTCAGGTCGTGCCGCAGGGTCTTGTCCTCCATGGCGAGCCGGCCTCGCTCGGTGGAGAAGTAGTACTGGTACCACCAGGCGTGTTCGGCTTTGGGAGGCAGCGGCTTCAGATTCGCCTGACGGTCGGTGATGAGGTATCCGCCCACGGACACCAGGGCCTTGCAGCGTTCGGGCCGGAGCGCGGCGACGATGCCGGCGGTGCGCGAGCCCCAGTCGAAGCCGGCCAGGACCGCCTTCTCGATCTTCAGGGCGTCCATCAGGGCGATGAGGTCGAGGGCGATGGCCGACTGCTGACCGTTCCGGAACGTCCGGCCGGAGAGGAAGCGCGTCGTGCCGTGCCCGCGCAGATACGGGACGATCACCCGGTAGCCCTCCTCGGCGAGGAGAGGGGCGACGTCGACGTAGCTGTGGATGTCGTACGGCCAGCCGTGCAGGCAGATGACCACGGGGCCGTGCGCGGGGCCCAGTTCGGCGTAGCCGACATCGAGTACGCCGGCCTTGACCTGCTTCAACCGCGGAAAGGTGGTGTGCGCTTCGTGGGTGACCGCGTGGGCGGTCGATGCCCCGGATGGGTTCCGAGTGGCGGCGGACGCGGCCTGCGAGCCCCGCAGGCCGGTCAGTGAGGCGGCGGCCGCGCTCGTGCCCAGCCCCAGGGCCCTGCCGAAGTTACGCCTGTTCATCATGCGAATCACTCCGTGCGTCGATGTGCACCGACTTCTTCGGTGACCGACTGTCGCACAGGGCTCGTCACCAGTCAAACAGGTGACGCGGCGACAACCGCCTGGCTGTCAGGCCGCCTCGGGGCGCGGGCGAGACGCGGCCTTGGCACCGAGCACCGGTTCCTCGATCCTTGACGTAGCGGGCGAACGGCCCCGACGCACGAGGAGTACACGTCCATGAGAAGCACCCTGCGCGCCCTGCTCGTTCCGATGGCCGCCATGGCCGCCACCGCGCTGCCGGTCTCCACGGCCCACGCCGCCGACGGATACGACCGCTGCCCTGACGGCTACTACTGCATGTTCTCGGGCCTCGATGGCACCGGCGACATGGTCAAACTACGCGGGAGCGTGCCGGACCTCGCGACTGTCGGCATGAACGACCGGGCCAAATCGGACTGGAACCGCACCGCTTCGACCATCTACCTCTGGTCCGAGGCCAACTACACCGGCTGCACCGCGGTCACATCCGCCGGGCCGACCGGCAAGGGCAACTTCTTCCCCGATTACCGGGACTTCTTCAGCTCCGTGCAGTTCGACGGTCCGGGCGGCCCGAGCTGCGGCACGCCGCCCGGCGAGGGCCGCTGACCGCCCAGGTTTCGGGTGGTGCCGCGGCGGCGAACGTCAGGACTCGACACTCCTGATGACCGCGAACGGGGCTCCGAAGGGGTCCAGGAACATGGCCACGCGCCCGATGCCCGGGGCGTCCATGGGCGGGATGAGGACGATGGCGCCGTGCTCCGACGCCACGGCCACCGTGGCGTCGCAGTCGGCGACCTCGAAGTACGGGTGCCACTCGGAACGGGAGCCCCCGGCCATATGCCCCTCGGGCAGCTGCATGAGGCCACCGTGCGCGGCGTCCGCTCCCCCACCCGCCGGCGCGGCGATCTTGTACTCGAGGCCGCCGCCCACCGGCACGTCCCGGGTGTCCCAGGGCAGGACGGAACGGTAGAACGCGTCCGCCGCCGTCAGGTCCGTCGTGTACAGCTCGACCCAACCGACCGAGCCCGGGGCGTTGACCAGGTCCACCCCCGCCACGTCACCGGGCTGCCAGATCGCGAACTCGGCGCCGGTGGGGTCGGTGAAGCCGGCCATCCGGCCCGCGGTGAAGACATCGCCCGGCGGGATGCGGACCGTGCCGCCCGACTGCTCCACGGCCTTCGCCGTGGCGTCGGCGTCCTCCGTGCGGAAGTACACCGTCCAGGCCGAGCCGGCGCCCTCCTCCGTCAGCGGTCCGATACCGGCGACGGTTCTGCCGCCCAGGCGGAAGAAGCCGTAGCCGACGGCGGGGCCGGCCGAGGCGTACTCCCAGCCGAAGAGCGCGCCGTAGAACGCCACGGCGGCGTCGATGTCGGGGGTGCCGAGGTCGAGCCAGGCCGGCTCGCCGGGGACATGGGTGGACGTCAGCATCGGGTGCCCTTTCGGCCGCGGGAGCGTGTCGGTGCGCCCGGTGGGGGCCGGGCGGCCGTGCGGGAGACGATCGGCTCTCAGCATGGCAGGGGGGACTGACAATCCCGCCGAGGCGCCGACCGGCGTGCCGGGGAGACGGGCGTGGCCCCGTCACGACGCGCGGCGGGTCAGCGCATGACCGGGCGTTCCCCCGCCTCGAGTTCGGCGGCGTACGGCGGCCGCGCTCCCGCCCGGGAGCAGGTCAGCGCGGCGGCGCGGGCGGCGAAGGCCAGGACGTCGTGCCATTGGTCCGCGTCCAGGGCGGGCGTACCGGTGAGCGCGCCGTGGTGGTCCAGGCGGTGCAGCAGCGCGGCGTTGACGGTGTCGCCGGCCCCGATGGTGTCCACGACGTCCGTCTCCGTGCCGGGAACGGACAGTTCGAGGCCGTCGCGGGTGCGGACGGTCAGGCCGGCGCCGCCCCGGGTGAGCACGACGGCGTACGGGCCCGACGCGAGCCACTCCTCGACGGCGGCTGCGAGGGCGGTGGATCCCGCGAGCCAGGCCGCGTCCTCCTCGGAGAGCTTGAGCACGGTGGTGTGGGGCAGCCAGGAGCGGAAACGGGCCCGGTAGGCGTCGGCGTCGGGGATGAGGCCCGGCCGGATGTTCGGGTCGAGCACGGTGAACAGGCCGTTCCCGGACGCGCGGCGCATCAGCTCCTCGTACGCCCCGGCCCCCGGTTCCAGGACGAGGGAGCAGGTGCCGAAGGAGATCGCGCGGGCCTCCGCGGGGAGACCGGCGGGGAGCCGGAAGAGGCGGTCCGCGGTGCCCTCCGCGTGGAAGGTGTACGTGGCCGAGCCGCCGTCGCCGATGTGCGCCACCGCGAGGGTGGTGGGTTCGGGGCCGCGCTGGACCAGGGAGGTGTCCACGCCGTCCGCCGTCAGGGCACGCAGGAGGGCCTCGCCGAAGTGGTCGGTGGACAGCCGGGAGCAGAAGGCGGCCGGTGAGCCGAGGCGGGCGAGGGCGACGGCGGTGTTGTAGGGGCCGCCGCCGCGCCGGGGCAGCAGGGCGGGCAGCTCGTCGTCGGCGGCGGGCCCCGCGGGGACGAGGTCGATGAGGGCTTCCCCGGCGACAATGATCATGTCAGTCCCGCTTCCAGTCCTCGGCGAGGAGCCCGAGCAGCACCTCGTCCAGGAACTCGCCCATCACCCAGGCCGAGGAGCGCAGCACGCCCTCGCGGACGAAGCCGTTGAGCTCGGCGGAGCGCAGCATCGCGGCGTTGTCCGCCAGCGTCTCGATCTGCAGCCGCCGCAGGCCGCGCACGACGAAACCGTAGTGGCACAGCGTCGCGACCACGTTGGTGCCGTAGCCCTTGCCCCGGGAGGAGGGCAGCAGCCCCAGCCCTATGTGCGCCGACCGGTTGTGGTTGTCGATGCCCCACAGCGTCGCGGTGCCGATCAGGGTGTCGCCCTCCAGCTCCACCACGGAGAACTGGACGTGCCCCTGCTCCTTGTCGTCCACCACGAGCCGAGGGTCCTTCGAGCCGGGCGTGATCGGCCGCCACGGCCCGCTCTCGGCCCGCGAGGAGTTGACCACGTCGTCGTAGAGCTCGGCCCGGAGTATCGGGATGTCGTCCTCGTGCCGGGCCCTGAGCCCGACCTTGCCACCTCTCAGCATGCGAGCTTCCTATCCGGCCGGACCGGCCGGCGGCAAACGATTATGCGGTCGTCTCGGTCGGCGCACCGCCGCCGCACGCCACCGCCTGCCGCCCCGCGTCCGTACCGGCGGCTTCGGCGGCACGCCCCGAATGGATTCGCCTGAGCGAGTCTCCACATTTTGCATGTGCACGGGCAAAAAATCGGAAATGACATTCCGCTTGCGTGGGCATTGTGAAGCCCGGGAAATGGGCGGTCGGGACGAAACCCGCCCTCCTGGCGGAGGCGAAAGAAATATCCTGACCGGGTGTCACATACGAACAGGAAACAGGATGTCGGCGAAAGATTGTCGATCGACAGCGTGCACCGGCGGACAGCAGCGGTCGCAATCCCTGGACTCCCGTTCGGACATTGCTTGCATCATCGCCCTGACCTGCAGGCTTGCATGGGTAATCGATTTGCATTACCACCCACGTTAAACGTCGCAAAGAGCCCGCGATCACCTGTATCTTCATGGCGAAGACGGGTGCGGCACAGATTGGGATTTCCGCACCCGCATGCCACGACTCGCATAGGAAAGGAATCGGCATGACCATCAAAAAGCACTCTTTCTGCGTATGGGATGTCAGGTTGTGTCTCGGACTGGTCCTGGTGGCCGTCGCCGTCATCTGGGCCGCAACGGCTTCGCTGCCGTTAACCGAGCTGCTCCCCCTGCTCGGCGTCGCGTCGGCGGGAACCTGTGGGTCCTCGGTGCGTGTGCTGCGCGTTCGCCGTCACTGACGCACGGCCGGGTGGCAGGTGAGCGCCTGCCGCCCGGCGGACCGGCCGTGTGCACGCCGTGTGCACGCCGCGTGAACCATCCCTCCCTGTTGGCGATTTCGCACCCTCGCTCGTTCGGGGGACTGGCTCCTGGGTGGCGTGCTCCCTAGCATGAGCACTTCCGCCAGCTCAGGCATTCTCCGGCCAAGGCCGCAGGGGGAGACATGGCCAGTGAAGCCAAACCGTCCCACGCCATCGATGTGCACACACCGAGCGTGGCGCGCATGTACGACTGGTTACTCGGCGGCGTCGAGAACTACGCCTCGGATCGCCGGGCGTGCCAGGACCTGTTGAAGATCGCGCCGAGCACACAGGTCCTCGCCCGCAACAACCGTGCCTTCCTGCAGCGAGTGGTACGGGTCCTCGCCCGGGACTACGGGGTGGAGCAGTTCATCGATCACGGTTCCGGCCTCCCCACCCAGGACAACGTCCACCAGATCGCCCAGCGCATCAACCCCGGCTGCCGGGTCGTCTACGTGGACAACGACCCCATCGTCCTGGCTCACGGCCGTACCACCCTGCAGGAGAACCAGAACACCGCCATCATCCAGGCGGACATGAGGGACACCGACAGCATCCTCGACCACGAGGAGACCCGCCGACTGATCGACTTCAAGCGTCCCGTGGCCGCCCTGTTCGTCTCCGTGCTGCACTGTCTGCCGGACACACGGGACGAGCGCGACCCCGCCGCGGTGATCAGGCGGGTCGCCTCGCGGCTGGGGCCGGGAAGCTTCATGGTCATCTGCCAGCTCGTCAGCGACGACGCCGGCGTGCGTGACGGAGTCACCCGGCTGATGGACGACTGCACAGGCGGCACCTGGGGCCGCGTCCGGGAACCGGACGAGGTCCGTGCCTACTTCAACGGCATGCGGACCCTGGAACCCGGCCTGGTGGACGTCATCGACTGGCGTCCGGACCACCGGCCGCCGCTTCCCGAGCAGCGCGCCACCGACTGGGTCGAATGGGGAGGGGTCGCACGGCTCTGAGCCGGCCTCTCCCGGCCGGCCTCGGTCCCGGACGCGCCCTCAGTCCCGCGTCCCGCAGACGCGCCCTCAGTCCCGGATGCGGCGGCGGTACCGCTCCGCGGCCTCCGCCAGCAACCGGTTGCTCTTCTCGCGGGTGGCCGCCGCGTAACCCAGCTCGTTCAGCACGTGCCGGTACCGGTCGACCTCCTCCGGGCGGGTCCGGTACATCGCGTTGTCGATGTGCTCGACGTAGACGAGCTCCGCGGGCCCGCCGTCGCCGAAACGCAGATGCGTGATCGGGTACGTCGGGGCCACATCGGCGCTGTACTCGAACTCCACGATCCTGATGTTGACGTTCTGTACTTCCCCGGCGTGAAGCAGATACTTCAGCTGTTCGTACATCACCCTGGGCCCGCCCACGGGGCGACGCAGAACGCCTTCATCGAGCAACGCCACCACTCGGGGGAGATCGTTGTTCAGCATCAGCTGACGGCGCTTTCGCAGTTCCACCCGCTTCCGGATGCTCTCCTCCGAGGCGTCGGGCATCGCCGCCGTCACCAGCACACGAGCGTAATCGGCCGTCTGCAGCAGGCCGGGGACCACATGATTCTCATAGGTGTGGATCTCATCGGCCGAGTCCTCCAAAGCGATCAGTCGCTTGAGGAAGCCGGGCATGACGTCGCTGTACTGCTGCCACCATTCGTTGTGCTGTGCCTGGCGCAGCAAGGCTTCGATCTCTTGTATCTGCTCGGTGGTGGCGCCGTAGAACAGCGCGAGGTCCATGACGTCGCGCTCCTTCGGCGGGCTTTCCCCACGTTCCAGCCGGCTCACCTTCGACACCGACCCGCGGATGACCGGCGCCGCGTCCTTGAGCCCCAGGCCCTGTTCCTGACGCAGGATCCGCAGCTGCGCCCCGAGCAGACGAGCGGCGGCCTCCCGCTTGGTACCCCGCTCCAAGGGGATGACGCGAGCGGGGGAAGGTTCGGCGGCTTTACGGACTGCGGACATCCAGACTCCCGCTGTAGGTCGTGGCAGCAAAGAACAGACCTACAGTGGAGCCTGAATGTCCGTCAGGCCAATCTATGGCCCGAATATCTCAGTACGTCATTAAGCGGTCATGTGATCGAACTCGGAGTTCTTGGCGCCGGTGAGAAACGCCTCCATCTCCTCGCGCGTGTACACCAGCGCCGGCCCTTCGGGATGCCGGGAGTTGCGCACGGCGACCGCTCCCCCGGCCAGCTTCGCCAGCTCCACGCAGTTCCCCTGCCCCACGCTGGCCCGGCTCTTGACCCATGTCACTCCGGTGATTTCGCGGGCAGACACACCATTCTCGAACGTCACGCAGCCCCACCCTTTCTCGTGATCGACAGCCCCGCGGCGACCGGCCACCGGCGGCATGGACCGACGGCGGCAAGATCGTATTTTCCCGTATGCAATTGCACGCCGGGGCGATTGATGAGAATGCTAGGTCAGAGCCTTGGAGGCATGGCGTCCCCCAAAAGTGTGTGACTATCCGACGATCGGGCAGGGCAAGCGCTCCGGTGACCGCGGTGGACCCGCCTTCGTCAGCGGACGAACTTCCAGGTGAGGCCCTGGACCACGCCCTTGTCGAGTGGCGCCAGCTTCTGGAAGGCCGGCTGGCTGAGGTCGATGTGGTTCCGGTCGCACGAGAGGCACTTGTCCTTGACCGGCACTCTGATGGTCTTGCCGTTGTAGGTGACCTCCACGGATATGCCCTTGCAGAGCGGGTCGTTGTTGGGGTTGCCGGACGTCCACCACGCGGCCGAGACGGCGACCAGGTTCTGGGAGGTCGCGTCGATGGGCGTGCCGCAGGCGCCGTAGCCCTTGTCGGTGTAGTAGGTCGCCTTGCCCGTCACGGGCTTGCCGATCGGGACGTCCGCCGCCGCCGGTCCCGCACTGAGCGCGATACCGGTGGCCGTGGCCGCCAGGACGGTCGCCGCATAGCGGGCACGCTTGAATTCACGCATGGATCTCTCCTTGTTTCAAGGGCCATTCGGGCAGGCTCTTCGCCGGCATATGGTTGCCATGCTCCTCACGGCCCTCGCAACCCCCCGCCGCCGCAATTGTCCTGAAGTCATGGGTAAATGAGTCGGGTTGGGCCGGTGGCGATGCGTGCTGTTGACATCAATCTCGCATGGTTATTCACTTCGCGTTGGCGAGAGATCCCCGTAGGCCGCTGCGGCCCTGATTCGCCGTCAGCGATTCGCTCGATCCCCACTAGGAGCCATCGTGAGAAGAAGCCGCCTCGCGGCCCTGTTGCTGGGTCTGCTGACCCTGGTCGGCATGGTCGTCCTCGTCCCCGCCTCAACGGCGGGCGCCGCCGGCGCCTGTGACAACGCGCCGAACTGGACCGCGGGAACCTGGTACACGACGGGCACGGTCGTCCGGTACACCGACGGCCGGTACTACGTCGCCGAGCACGACAATCCCGGATACGACCCGGTCATCAGCACGTGGTACTGGGACCCGTACACCTGCCAGGGCGGCGGCAACCCCGGCGCCTTCCCGGTGAGCGAGGCCCAGTTCAACCAGATGTTCCCGAGGCGGAACGCCTTCTACACCTACAGCGGGCTCGTCGCCGCGCTGAGCGCGTACCCCGGTTTCGCCGGCACCGGAAGCAAGACGGTCAGGCAGCAGGAGGCCGCCGCCTTCCTCGCCAATGTCGACCACGAGACCGGCGGGCTGGTCTATGTCGTCGAGCAGAACACGGCCAACTACCCCCACTATTGCGACCACGGCCAGCCCTATGGCTGCCCGGCCGGCCAGAGCGCGTACTACGGCCGGGGACCGCTCCAGCTCAGCTGGAACTTCAACTACAAGGCGGCGGGTGACGCCCTCGGTATCAACCTGCTCAACAATCCGTCGCTCGTTCAGACCGACGCGGCCGTCTCCTGGAAGACCGCGCTGTGGTACTGGAACACCCAGCGCGGCCCCGGCACCATGACCCCGCACGACGCCATGGTGAACAGCCGTGGATTCGGGGAGACGATCCGCAGCATCAACGGGTCCCTGGAATGCAATGGCGGCAATCCCGGCCAGGTCCAGAGCCGGGTGTCGAGCTATCAGCGATTCACCTCGGTCCTCGGCGTGGCACCGGGTGGCAACCTGTACTGCTGACGCGGGGCGGGTCCGGCGGGTGGCGGCGTTCGCGCCGCCACCCGCTTTTCCCCGGCGGACGGTTCAGATTTCCCTGACGAAGACGATGGCGTCGATCCGGTCGGTGGTGTCCGGGTCGAGGGGCGCGTAGGTGTGGTCGGCGGGGACACGGCGGGCCGGCGTCTCGCCGAGGGCCTCGGTGAGCCGGCCCGGGTCGATGACGGCACGGGCGTGGGGAAGGGCCGACAACATCCCTTCGAGGGAGCCGGGGTGGGGGACGTCGGAGCCGCGTGTGCCGAAGGTGGAGGCGGCGAAGGCGTAATCGTCGCCCAGCCGGGTGCTCATGACGGCACCCGCGCTCCACCACTCGAGCGGCAGGCCGGCGAACCGTACCCGGCTCTTGTCGCGTTGAAGATGGCCGTTGTGGGCGAAGGCGAGGGTGGGGCCGCGACGGGCCTCGCGGCGGACGACGGCGTCGAGGTTGTCGGCCATCATCGTGGCGCGCAGCGCCATGATCGTGCCGAGGCGGGTGGGCGCGGTGTCGGCCAGGCCGGCGTGGTAGCGCAGCAGTCCGGTGGCAGTGCGGGCGCGCAGGCCGGCGTGCCAGAAGTCGTCGGGGGACGTGACGGCCGTCAGGTGGGGGGCGTGCGAGGTGAGCATTGCGCGGAGGTCGTCGGCGATCAGGCGCAGTCGCCCGGCCTCGGGGGTACGGCCGACGGACCGGGCGGCATCCATGAGGGCGTCCGGGCAGGCCCAGCGTTCGTCCGGGCCGAGGAGGCCGGTCAGGGACTCGCGGCTCCAGGGCAGGTCGAGGTGAGCTGCCAGGTAGTCGTGCAGCGCCGTCAGGGCCGGGCCGGGGCTCGCGGCGCCCGTCATCTCCAGGGGGCCGTCGAAGCCGTAGAAGCGGAGCCGCTCGTGGGCGGGGCGGCGCTCGTTGTGGGCGCGCATCCAGCGCAGGAGCTCGCGGTTGGCGGCCGAGGCGCCGAAGCCGTGGCTGAGGCCCCGGTCCAGCGCGTCGTCGAGGGTCCCGGTGCCGTGGGTGACGTACGCGTCCGCGATCAGGGCCGACAGGCAGTCGCTTTCCAGGGCGATCGAGCGGTAGCCCTCGTGCTCGACGAGGTGGCGGAAGAGTTCGTTGCGCAGTTCGGGGAAGGCTTCGACGCCGTGCGTGGGCTCGCCGAGGCCGAGCAGGCGGGGGGCGGAGGACAGGAGCGCGGTGAGGGCGTCGCCGGTGAACGGGCGGACGACGCCCTGGGTCGGGGCTGTCATGCCTTCAACGGTATCGTTGAACATTCGGTGTAAACTTTTTCGGCACTTTCCTGCTGTCCATAGGGGCGAACCTTCAAAATGCGGTTGCGGCCGATCGATCTGGCGCGTGAGCACGGCCTGTCCACGCAGGCGGTGCGCAACTACGAGGAGGCGGGTTTCCTGCCGCCGGCCGAGCGCTCGCCGAGCGGCTATCGCGTCTACGCTCCGCGCCATGCGGCGGCGCTGCGGACATTCCTCGCGTTGATCCCCGCGTACGGCCATGCGGCCGCCGGGGCGATCATGCGGGCCGTGAACGGCGGCGAGGTCGAGGAGGCGCTGCGGCTGATCGACGCCGGCCACGCGCGGCTGGCCGAGGACCGGAGCACGCTGGAGGCCGTGGAAGCGGCGCTGCGCGACCTGGAACCGCCGAGTAAGCCGGATCCGGAACCGAATCCGGAATCGGAGCCGGAGCCGGGGGTGACGTTCATCGGGCCGCTGGCCGACAGGCTCGGCATCCGGCCGGCGACATTGCGCGCGTGGGAGCGGGCCGGTCTGATCGTGCCCCTGCGGGATCCGCGCACCGGCTATCGCCTCTATACGTCCGCCGACGTTCGTGACGTGCTCCTGGCCCACCAGTTGCGGCGGGGCGGGCACGGGCTGGAGCGGATCGCGCGGGTGCTGGAGCAGGTGCGGACGGCGGGCGGGCCGGAACCGCTGAGGGCGACGCTGCGGGAATGGCGCGACCGGCTGACGGCGCGGGGCCTGGCGATGCTGGCGGGCGCGGCCGCGCTCGACGCCTATCTCACCACCTGACTCCGGGCTTAAGGGCTGGCCGGAGGGGTCGAGGAGGACGGTCCAGTGGGTGCCGCCAATGTGGAAGACGAAGGCGGTCTCCTCGCCGTTCTCGCCGGGGAAGGTATGGGAGAGGTTCCTTCCGTGCAGGTCGGTGGGCCGGTGGGTTCAGCGGACGACTTTGATGCCGAAGCGGGTGCCGAAGCCGAGGGCCAGGCCGATGGCGAGGTGCATGTGGGCGTACATCTCCATGCCGCGGGCGGTGACCAGGGGGCCGAGGTCGAGGATGTCGTTCCAGCCATAGGTCTTCAGCAGGTCGGTGACCTGCTGCTTGGCGTCGGTGTCGTCGCCCGCGACGAACATGGTGTGCTCGCCGCCGCCGATGGCCTTGGGGGCGGTGACGGTCTCCTGTTCCTGGGTGACGAAGGCCTTGACGACCTTCGTGCCGGGCAGGGCGCGCCGGATCTGCTCGCCGAGGCTGTCGCTGTGACCAGGCCGTCGGACGCGGCCGCGGCGTCGCCGAAGGTGTGCAGCTGGATGCCGGGGTGCTGGGCGAGGAAATCCTTGAACGGCGGCGTGCCCATGGGGTCGGGTTCGGTGCGGGCGAGGGGTGTCCTATAACGCCAGGACACGGTGAAGCCCGGCGCGGGGTGGAGGGGGTGAAGCCGTAGCAGTACTCGTACGTGTCCCGAATCTCCCACGCATGCTCGTACACGGTCGGAGAGCTTGAGTTCCCTGAATACCTGATCGCCCCTACAAAACGCTCCTGCGTTCCCAATACTGATCCGGAAGAGCGGGCGAGTCGCGGTATCGCCGCACCAACTTCTCGAAATTCTGGCCTTCCAGCGGAGATGCTTCGGTTCGACGCTTACGAATATATGGCTCAATGGCCTCCCACACCCGAGGAGGCGACCTGTGGAAGCAGGCGAGCACCAAGTCGAACTCCAGTAAATGACGCTCGACGAGGACTCCAAGAACTTCCAGCTGGTCGTGCAGTTGCCAGAAGCTGTGAAAGTCATCAGCGCCCAAACCTGCGGGGTCGAACTGTTCCGGAGGGCCGAACTCGCCGGCCAGCAGACGATGCCGGAAGCTACGGGCTTCTGGGCTGTGGTACTTGTCCTGGAAGGAGAGCAGTAGATGTATGTGGCGTGCGTGACGTGCTTCCTTGATCTGCGAGTAGCCGAAGAAGCCTGCCACGATCACCACAACAGTGCCGAGAGCAGAGCTCAGGGCACTGACAACGGACCACACATCCCCCATGGCGGCTAGTACAGCACCACCAGGAGCTGTCGAACAGACCGCCTGAACATGAGACCGGGGCAGCCGCCCAAGCGGACGGCGGCGGCGGGTTCAGCGGATTCTGCGTTCGATCCAGTCGACGCCGAAGCGCACGACGGCCGGCGCCTCGAACAGGTGGCTCTCGGCCGCGGCGACGCGGCCCCGGCGGCCGGTACCGGCCGCCAGCATCTCCTCGGCGATCACCTCGAAGGGCCGTCGCCCGGGCGGCACCACGTTCCCGTAGGGGAAGGCCTCGCCCTCGGTGTCGATGTCGGTGAAGCGGCGCCACACGCGCCGTCCGTCCTCGGTGACCGGCTGCTCGTAGGTGACGTGACGCTTGCCGGGCGCGTCGGCGAGGGCCTCGGCGTGGTGCAGGAGGGTGAGGGTGTCCAGGGGCGCGCCGAGGAGCAGGACCCGGCCGTCGCACGCGGTCAGCCGGGCCAGCGGGCTGTCCGCGCCGTGCGGGTGGTCCCAGGGTTGATGGTCCATCAGTTCGTGGGCGCGCGCTCCGACGGCGACGAAGCCGGCGTCGGGGTGCCGGCCGCGTACGGCTCCGGGCCAGTGCCGCAGCGCTTCGGGGAGCCGTCCGTTGTTGTGGTCGGCCTCGCTCAGGGCGGGGTCGAAGGCCGGGTGTTCGGCGCGTACGGCCTCCTGCCATGCCCGGGGCCAGCGGGTGAAGTCGTAGGGCAGGGCGTCGTTCCAGCCGCAGGGCGCCATCAGGGTGCCGCTCTCGCCGATCGCGTCGAGCAGGGCGGCGATGAGTGTTTGGGGGCCGCCCGCCACATAGCCGAGGGCCGACAGGCGGGTGTGGGTCATGACCGTGTCGCCCGGCGCCAGGCCCAGTGCCCGGAGGTCGGCGGCCAGCCGGCCGCGGGTCACCGGGCCGTCGGCCCGGCGGAGGAGTTGCCACTCGTCCATGGCGCCATCTTTCCCTCGGCTCACATGAGTTGACAAGCGACATACGTTCTGGCGTACGCTCACCGCACATTCATTCGCAACAGCGGACAGGCGTCGCACCTTCCGACGCCTTCGTACCCCGTGCGCTCGCTCGGCACTCGCGCTCCACCTGCTCGGTCCCATCCGGTCCCCCTCAGCGGACAGAGACGGAGGTCCAGCTCGATGAAAGCCCTGATGTTCGAGGCCCCCCACCAGGCCGTGCTCACCCGGCGCCCGACGCCGGAACCGGCCCCCGGCGAGGCGCTGGTGCGCCTCGCCTACAACTCGGTGTGCGGCAGCGACCTGTCCTTCTACAAGGGCGTCTGGCACGGCTTCACCTACCCGGTGGTCCCCGGGCACGAGTGGAGCGGAACCGTGGTCGGCGTCAACGGCCCCGACGACGGCCTGGTCGGCACCAATGTCGTCGGTGACCTCACGTGTTCCTGCGGCAGTTGTCGCCACTGCGCCGCCGGCAAGCCGACCCTCTGCGCCGACCTCCAGGAACTGGGCTTCACCCGGGACGGCGCCTGCGCCGAGTACATGACGATCCCGGCGGCCAACCTCCACCGGCTGCCCGGCGCGCTGTCCCTGCGCGAGGCGTGTCAGGTGGAACCCCTGGCGGTGGCGCTCAACGCCGTGGACCGGCTGGGCGTGGCGCCGGGCGAGAAGGTGGCGATCACGGGCGCCGGCGGCATCGGGCTGTTGCTCGCCCAGGCCGTACGGCAGCGCGGCGGCGAGGTGACCGCGGTGGCCGAACCGGTGCCCGAACGCCGGGAGGCGGCAGCCGCCCTCGGTGTGCCGGCCACCGTCGGCGGCGACCCCGGTGACCTCGTCGCCCTCTTCGCGAGGCGCCCCGAGCTCACCCCCGACGTCGTCCTGGAGGCCTCCGGCTATCCCCTCGCCGTCCAGGAGGCCGTGGAGGCCGTCCGCTCAGGCGGACGGGTGGGGCTCATCGGGTACCGCACCGAGGAGGCCGCGCGCATGGCGCCGCACCACATCGTCGTCAAGGTGCTCACGCTGCAGGCGTCGATGGGCCCCGGCGACCGGTTCGGCGAGGCCATCGAGCTGCTGGCCTCGGGGGCCGTGGACGTCCGGGCGCTGCTGAGCCACGAGTTCGCGCTGGAGGAGCACCCCCGGGCGCTGGAGGTGGCGCTCCGGCGGGCGGACGGCAACACCCGCTCGTTCTTCAACCTCCGCGCCTGACCGCACCCCCTCCCCCGGCCCGCTCAGGAAGGACGAACCGATGGCGCGATCCCTCGCCGTGCACGGCGGCACCGCAGTCCGTACCCGGTCCTGGCCCCTGTGGCCCCGGCCCGCCGCCGGGGCGGCGGCCGCCGTGCAGGACGTGCTCTCCTCCGGCCGCTGGTCGATCAGCGGCCCCTACCGCGGCACCGAGTCGCGGGAACGGCGCTTCGCCCGCGCCTTCGCCGCCTACCACGGTGTCGACCACTGCGTTCCGGCCGCCAGCGGCACCGCCAGCCTGATGCTGGCCCTGGAGGCGTGCGGCATCGGCGCCGGTGACGAGGTCGTCGTCCCCGCCCTGTCCTGGGTGGCCTCCGGCAGCACCGTCCTCGGCGTCAACGCCGTCCCCGTCTTCTGCGAGGTCGACGCCCGCACCCTGTGTCTGGACCCGGCCGCCGTCGAGGCCGCGATCACCGAGCGCACCAAGGCGATCGTCGTGGTCCACCTCTACTCCGCCGTCGCGGACATGGACGCCCTGACGGCCCTCGCCGAACGCCACGGGCTGCCGCTGATCGAGGACTGCGCCCAGGCGCACGGCGCCGAGTACCGCGGCACGAAGGTGGGCGCGCTGGCCACCGCGGGCACGTTCAGCATGCAGCACAGCAAGGTGCTCACCAGCGGTGAGGGCGGCGCCGTCGTCACCCGTGACGCCGACTTCGCCCGGCGCGTGGAGCACCTGCGCGCCGACGGCCGCGTCCTGGCCGGCCGCGCCCCGGCCCCGGGCGAGATGGAGCTGGTGGAGACGGGCGAGCTGATGGGCAACAACCGCTGCCTGTCGGAGTTCCAGGCCGCCCTGCTCGTCGAGCAGCTCAAGGAGCTCGACGAGCAGAACGAGACCCGCCGGCGCAACGCCGCCCTCCTCGACCGGCTGCTCACGGAGACCGGCTGCACCCCGCAGGAGACATCCGGGGGCACCACCTCGCGCACGTACTACACCTACGCCGCCCGGCTGCCCGAGGGCGAGTTCACCCACGTCGGGGTCGGCACGGTGACCCGCGCGCTCACCGCCGAGCTCGGTTTCCCCGTCCTGCCGTGCTACGCGCCCATCAGCCGCAACCGGCTGTACGACCCCCGCAGCCGCAGGCGTTACGCGCTGGGCGTCGAGCACGAGGAGCGGACCGACCCCAAGCGCTTCGAGCTGCCGGTGTCCGAGGCGGCCGCCCGGCGCACCGTCACGCTCCACCACAGCGCCCTGCTGGGGGACGAGAGCGACATCCACGACATCGCCGAGGCGTTCCGCAAGGCCGTGCGCCACGGTGCCGAACTGACCGATTGACCGCCGCAGCACAGACCTCCGCAGCACAGACCGCCGTCGCGCGACCCGCCACCACGCGACCCGTCGCAGAAACCGGGGTGAACATGCACGTCACGGCCATCGCCATGGAAGAGGCCGGCTTTCCCTACCGGCTGGGCACCGAGTGCGCCGAGGAGATCGTCGCCCGGCTCGCCGACCGTGCCGCCAGCCGCTATCTGGTGGTGAGCGACACCACCGTGGCCGCGCTCCACGGGCACGACTTCGTGGCCCGGCTGGAGAAGGACGCCGGCCCCGCCGTCCTGCTGACGCACCGGCCCGGGGAGGTGCACAAGGACATCGCCACCGTCGGGGCGCTGGCCGAACAGGCCCTGGGCGAGGGCGCCGACCGGCGCAGCGTGGTGGTGGCCCTGGGCGGCGGCGTCACCGGCAACATCGCCGGCCTCCTGGCCGCCCTGCTGTTCCGGGGCATCACGCTGGTGCACGTCCCCACCACGGTGGTGGCCATGCTGGACTCGGTGCTGTCGCTGAAGCAGGCGGTCAACGCCACCTACGGGAAGAACCTCGTCGGCACGTTCTACGCGCCCGCCGAGGTGCTGGCCGACACGGCGCTGCTGCGGACGCTGCCGGAGCGTGAGGTGCGCTCGGGCATGGGCGAGGTGGTCAAGAACGCCCTGGCCATCCGCCCGTCGATGACCGGCCGGCTCTCGGCGCTGCTGCGGCCCGACGCCCGGTACGACGACGAGGCCCTGCGCTGGATCATCGAGGAGAGCGTGGCGGCGAAGGCCGACGTCACCCGGGCGGACAAGCACGAGCGGGGCGACGGCCTGGTCCTGGAGTACGGGCACACCACCGGGCACGCCATCGAGCACGCGGCGCGCGGCGGGGTGGCCCACGGCGCCGGTGTGGCCATCGGCATGACGGTCGCCGCCGAGGTCTCACGGCGGCTGGGACACTGCCCGGACGGCCTGGTGGACCTCCACCACGACCTCATCACCCGGGCGGGCCTGGGGACGGCGGTGCCACCGCAGGCCGCTCTCGCGGACGTGAAGAACTGGCTGTCCTACGACAACAAGCGCGGCTATCTCGATTGCCCGCCCGGCAGCACGCCCATGGTCCTGCTGTCGGGCCCCGGCACGCCGCTGCGCACCGGCCGGCTGCCCCTGGTGCCCGTGCCGCTGGACCTGGTCCACGAGGTCGTCGACGCCTCGGCGGCCCAGGCCCCGGACGGCGCCGGCCGGATGTCGGTCGCGCCCGCTTGACCACCGGCGGGCCGACCCCGCCGCGACCACCGGCGGGGCCGACCCGCCGCCGCCTTCCCCGACCGGCCGTCCCTCCCCGTGGAGTTCCCCGTGCGTGTGCTGCGGCTGACCCCTTTCTTCCATCACGACCAGGTCGACAGCTGGCCTGCCGAGTACGACGCCGTCGGCGGTATGCAGGTGCAGATCCTGCGCCTGTCGCGGGAGCTGGCCGGCCGGGGCGTGGAACAGCAGGTGATGACCGTGGGCTTCCCCGGCCTGCCCCGGCGGCGGCAGGACCGGCCCGGCCTGGTGGTGCGGGTGACCCGCGCCCCGCTGCCGCGGCTGCGGTCGGAGCTGACCGGCCTGGTCGGGCTGAACCAGGCCTGGCTGGCGGGGGCGCTGGCCATGTGCGTGCGGCTGCGCCGCCGGTGGCGGCCGGACCTGATCCACGTGCACGCCGACGGCCAGGTGTGGGCGCTGCTGGCCGGGCCGCTCGCGTCCCGGATCATGGGCGCGCCCTACTGCCTGACGCTCCACTGCTCGCGGCTGTCGGTGTACGAGCCGATGTCCCGGGTGGACCGGCTCCAGCACGGCCTGGTGCGGGCGGTGGAGCGGTACGCGCTGCGGCGCGCCGCCCGGGTGTCCACGCTGACCGGGCGTACGGCCGGGGTGGTGGCCCGGGAACTGCCGATGGACCGGTCCCTGATCGACGTGGTGCCGGACTCGGTGGGTGACGTCCGGGCCCGGCCCGTGGCCGACACCGCCGCGCTGCGCCGGTCGCTGGACGTCCCCGACGACGTGCCGCTGATCGGCTATGTGGGCCGGGTGGCGCACGAGAAGGGGTGGCGCGACTTCGTCGCGGCGGCCCGGCGGTGGCAGGAGCTGCCCGGGGCGCCGGCCGCGGTGTTCCTCGTGGTGGGGGACGGTCCGCAGGGCGCCCGGATGCGCGAGGCCGTGGCCGAGGCGGGGCTCGCCGACCGGTTCCGCTTCACCGGTTTCCTGCCGCACGCGGACATTCCCGCGGTCATGACCGCGCTGGGCGTCCTGGTCATGCCCTCGGCCCACGAGGAGCTGGGGGGCAGCGCGCTGGAGGCCATGATGTGCGGCACGCCGGTCGCCGGGTACGCCGTGGGGGGCCTGCGGGAGACCGTCGGCACCGTCACGCCGGAGCTGCTGGTGCCCCGGGGTGACGTGGCCGCGCTGACCCGTGCCGTGCACGCCGCGGTGACCGGGCCGGAGGGGCCGCGCCGGCTCGTGGCCGCCGCCCGCGACCGGCTGACGGCCGCCTACGGTGCCGGGTCGGCGACGGACCGGGCGCTGGAGCACTACGCCCACGCGCTGGACGCCCACGCGCCGGGCACTCACGCGCCGGGTGCCCGGGAGGCGCGGCGGTGAGGCGCGCCCGGAGCGGTTCGCTGTGGCGTTCGGCCGCCTACTTACGGCCCCACCGATGGTTCATGGTCGCGGCCTTCGGTGCCGCGCTCGGCTCGATGCTGGCGGGCCTGGCCATGCCGCTGGTCCTCCAGCGCCTGGTGGACGGGCCGATCGCGTCCGGGAACACGGGGGCGCTGCCGTGGCTGGTGGCGGGGTTCCTCGTGCTGGGCGTCGTCGAGGCGGCGCTGCTGGGCGCGCGCCGGCTGCTGGTGGTCCGGCCGTCGACGCGTCTGGAGACGTCGATGCGGGGCGACTTCTTCCGTCATGTGCAGCGGTTGCCGTCGTCGTTCCACGCGCGCTGGAGCTCGGGGCAGTTGCTGTCGCGCACGGTGTCCGACGTGGCGGAGCTCGGCCGGTTCTTCGCCTTCTCCGCGGTGTATCTGCTGGTGAACGTGGTGGCCCTGGTCGCGGGCCTGGGCGTGCTGGCGTGGCTGTCGCCGGTGCTGGCGCTGGTGGTGCTCGTCACCTATCTGCCCATGGTGCTGGCCACCGTCGCCTTCGAACGGCGCTTCCACGGTGTGGCCCGGTCCGCCCAGGAGCAGAGCGGCGATCTGACCACCACCGTGGAGGAGTCGGTGCTCGGCGTCCGGGTGCTCAAGACCTTCGGCCGCGGCCCGGAGACGGTGCGCCGGTTCACCGCGCAGGCGCGCGCGCTGCGCGTCACCGAGCTGCGCAAGCTGTCGCTGACGGCGGCGCTGTGGTGGACCATCACCGCCCTGCCCGAGCTGGGCGTCGTCGCCCTGATCGCGGTGGGCGGGTACGGCACGGCCACCGGCGGCACGACCCTGGGCACCCTGACGGCGGCCGTCACCGTGGCCACCACCATGCGCTGGCCGGCCGACACCCTGGGGTGGCTCATCGCCGACGCGAGCACGGCGGCGGCCGCGGCCGACCGCTACTGGCAGGTGCGGGACGTGCCGGTGACGGTCGCCGAGCCCGTGCGGCCCCGTCGGCTGCCGTGCCCGCCGCGCGGCGAACTGCGCCTGGAGAACGTGCACTACCGTCATCCCGAGAGCGGCGAGGCGATTCTGCGCGGGGTGGATCTGACGGTCCCGGCGGGCGGCACGCTGGCCCTGGTGGGCGCGACCGGTTCCGGCAAGAGCACCCTGGTCTCGCTGCTGGCCCGGCTCGACGACCCCACCTCCGGGCGGATCACCCTGGACGGCACCGACCTGCGCGACGTGCCGCTGGACGAGCTGCGCGCGGCCGTCAGCTGTGCCTTCGACGAGCCGGTGCTCTTCTCCGGCACGGTCCGGCAGAACGTGGCGCTCGGCCTGCCCGGCGGGCGGGAGCAGGACGCGCGGGCCGACGAGCGGATCATGGACGCCCTGCGTCTCGCCCACGCCGACGGGTTCGTCACGGCGCTGCCGGAGGGCCTGGACACCCGGGTCGGGGAGGAGGGCACCGGGCTGTCCGGCGGCCAGCGGCAGCGGCTGGCCCTGGCCCGCGCCGTGCTGCCGGGCCCCTCGGTCCTCGTCCTCGACAACGCCCTGTCCGCCCTGGACGTGCACACCGAGCGGGAGGTGGAGGCGGCGCTGCGCACGGTCATGGGCACGGTGACGACCGTCCTGGTCGCCCACCGGCCGGCGACCCTGCGGCTGGCGGACCAGGTGGCCGTGCTCGCCGACGGGCGGGTGGCGGCCCTGGGGACGCACGACGAGCTGATGGCCCGTGACGAGCGGTACCGGCTGCTGCTGGAGTCCCCGGTGACCGCCCACGGCCCGGCGGACCCCGGACAGGGGCGCGGGCCGTGGCAGAGCGCCGCACCGGAGGTGGGGGCCCGATGACCGACGACACCATGACGACGGCCGTGACCGGAGCCGCTCCCGGCCCGGGCCCGGCGGGCACGCCCCGCCGGCTGCTGCGCGACCTGCTGCGCCCCGAACGGCGACGGCTGACGCTCGCGGTCTGCCTGGCGCTGCTGGAGAACCTCAGCGGCCTGGCCACACCCCTGCTGATCGCCGCCGCCATCGACCGCGGCCTGCCCGCCGCGGCGGACGGCCGCTGGACGCCGCTGGCCGTCTGCGCCGGCCTGGCGCTGGCCGCGGGGCTGGCCTCGGCCACCCTCAAGTACGGCTTCCTGCGCTACTCGGGGGCCATCGCGCAGACGCTGCTGTTCCGGCTGCGGTGCCGGGCCTTCGGGCACGCCGTGCGCCTGCCGCTGGCGTACCACGAGGCGTCGTCCTCCGGCAGTGTCGTGTCCCGGCTGACCGGGGACGTCGAAGCGGTGGAGGAGGTGCTGGAGATGGGCCTGGACGGCCTGTTCTCCGCGCTGTTCTCCATGGCCGGCATCGTCGCGGTGATGCTCTGGCTGGACCTGCCGATGGCCGCGGTCGTGCTGGCGCTGTTCGTCCCCCTGCACCTGCTGACCCGCTGGTTCCGCCGCCGGTCCCGCGCGGCCTACCGGCGCACCCGGGCGGCCACGGAACGGATCGTGCAGCACACCGGTGAGACGTACCACGGTGTCCGCGCCGTCCAGGCGTTCCGCAAGGAGGGGGAGCGGGCGGCGGCGCTGGGCCACCTGGACAGCGGCTACGCGGCGGCCCGGGCCGCCTCCGGGCGGGTCAGCGGCCTGTTCAGCGGCGGGGTGAAGCTCATCGGCAATGTGTCGCTGGCGCTGCTGCTGGCCCTGGGCGCGGTGCGCATCGCGCACGGGCAGCTGGAGGTGGGGACGCTCACCGCGTTCCTGCTGTACGTCCACCGGCTGTACGACCCGATCGACGAACTGGCCTCGTTCGCCGACGCGTTCTCGGGCGCCGCGGCGGGCCTGGAGCGCATCGGCGTGCTCTTCCACGCCGGGAACACGCTGCCGGAGCCGGTCCGGCCGCTGCCGCTGCCGGCGGTCGGGGCGCCCGGCCGGGTGTGCTTCGAGGACGTGTCGTTCCGCTACTCCCCCGCCGCCCCGCTGGTCCTGGACGGCCTGGACCTGACCCTGGCGCCGGGGACGACGGTGGCCCTGGTGGGCACCACCGGTTCGGGCAAGTCGACCCTGGCCAAGCTCCTCGCCCGGCTCTACGACCCGGTGGCCGGCCGCGTCACCCTGGACGGTGCCGACCTGCGCGACCTGGCGGACGGCGACCTGCGCGGCGCCGTGTCGATGATCACTCAGGAGCCGTTCCTGTTCTCCGGGTCGCTGGCGCGGAACATCGCCCTGGGCCGGCCGGGGGCGAGCCGGGAGGAGATCGAGGAGGCGGCCCGGGCCGTCGGGGCGCACGACTTCGTGGCACGGCTGCCGGAGGGCTACGACACCGACGTCCGCAAACGCGGCGCCGCCCTGTCCGCCGGGCAGCGGCAACTGGTCGCGCTGGCCAGGGTGATGCTGACCTCTCCGCGCGTCCTCGTCCTCGACGAGGCCACCTCCAGCATGGACGCGCCGTCCGAACGCGCCGTCCACGCGGCCCTGCGCCGGGTGCTGGCCGGCCGCACCGCACTGATCATCGCGCACAGCCTGACGACCGTCGCCATCGCCGACCGGGTGCTGGTGCTGGAGGACGGCGTGGTGGTGGAGGACGGGCCGCCCGGCCTCCTGGCCGCGGGCGACGGGCCGTTCGCCCGGCTGCACCGCAGCTGGCAGTCGGCCACCGACGCCGCCCCCGCCACCCCCAGGAC
>NZ_JAILXP010000140.1 GCF_020740895.1 Streptomyces sp. UNOB3_S3
CACTACGGACCGGGCTCCATTAATGTCCCCGTATGGGCCAGACCGACCTCACCCGGCCCCTGGGCCGCACCGGCGGCTGGGCCGACCCCGAGCCCCACTGCGGCAACGCCGAGCACGCCACGCTGCCCGTACGCCCCTACGATCTGCTCACCCTCCTGGTGTGCCACGCCCTCGCCGCGCTGTGGCGCCTGCTGGGCCTGCGCAACGCGGCGGGCATGCTGCGCCACTATCTGCGCGGCACCGGCGCCCCGCACCGCGTCGACGCCGGCCGACTGCTCGCCCTGCCCGCCGTACGGGCCGCGATGGAGGCCCAGCTGGCGCGGTGGCGCGCCGAGGCCCTGGAGCGCTGGGCGGCGGCGGGGGACCGCGCCCCCGCCGCCTACCCGGCCGACAGCGGCTGGCGTGACGTGCTGATCAGCCGCGACGTCAGCCCCGACTGGTGGCTGGCGCTGCGGTACGTGGAATTCCGGCTGACGGGCACGGTCCGGGTCGCGGCGGACGGCGCCACCGTCGTGGACTACCGCTGCGCCGTGCACAAGGCGTGGAACTTCGACCGCGGGGGACGGGAGCTGGGCGTACCCTTCACCCCGTTCGCCCGGTTGCACGAGACGGGCCTGGCGAGGGAGTTCGCCGTGACCGGCGAGGCGTTCGGACGCCACGCCCGAGAGGCCGGGTGAAGCCCAAAGGCCCCCGCGCGATGCGACCGCGCGGGGGCCTTTGGTGTGCCTGCCGCGTGAAGGGTGAGAAGACGATCACGAGCAGGCGGTCAAAGGGGGCAGGGCGCGTCAGGGCGCCAGGATGATGGAGCTGCCCTTCTCCTTCGCCGCGAGGTAGCGCGCGTTGACGTCCTGCCAGTTGACGACGGCCCACATGGCGTCGATGAAGTCCACCTTCTGGTTCTTGTACTGAAGGTAGAAGGCGTGCTCCCAGGCGTCGAAGACCAGGATCGGCACGGAGCCCTGGCCCACGTTGCCCTGGTGGTCGTAGACCTGCTCGACGATCAGGCGGCCGCTGATCGGCTCGTAGGCGAGCACGCCCCAGCCGGAGCCCTGCGTGGTCGCGGAGGCCTTGGTCAGCTGCGCCTTGAACTTGGCGAAGGAGCCGAAGGACTCGGCGATGGCGTCGGCGAGCTCGCCCACGCCGTCCTTGTCCAGGGGCTCGCCGCCGCCGTCGCCGGTCATGTTCTGCCAGTAGATGCTGTGCAGGATGTGGCCGGAGAGGTGGAAGGCCAGGTTCTTCTCGAGGCCGTTGATGGCGCCCCACTGGTCCTTGTCACGGGCCTCGGCGAGCTGCTCCAGGGTGTCGTTCGCGCCCTTGACGTACGCCGCGTGGTGCTTGTCGTGGTGCAGCTCGATGATCTCGGGGCTGATCACCGGGGCCAGCGCCGCGTAGTCATAGGGAAGTTCAGGAAGTGTGTAGATGGCCATGCCGAGCCCTCCGACTGCTTATTGCAATTAATGCGCAGGTAGAAGCTATCAGTAAGTGCCTGTCAGATGGGGTTATGGGGGAGGGCTTCCGTCAAAAGGCGGAGGCGGGGTAGGTCCTGAAGATCAGGACCTACCCCGCCTCGTCGTGGAGCGGTGGACGGCGCGTCAGCGTTTCGCGGCCACCGCGCGCTGCCGCAGGTAACCGATCAGCGCGAGCACGACCGTGAGACCGCCCGTGAAGTACAGCTGGATGCGGGTCTCCTCCTCGCGGAGCATCAGGGCCAGCACCCCGAGGATGCCGAGGATGGCCGCCCAGGTGAGGTAGGGGAAGAGCCACATCTTCACGATGAGCTGGTCCTTCGGGGTGCGCTTGCGGCCGCGCAGCTGGGAGACGGCGATGAAGCCCCAGACCACCAGCGTGGCCGCGCCCACCATGTTGAGCAGCCACTTGAAGATGGTGGTCGGCCACCAGTAGCTGAGCAGCACGGCGACGTAGCCGAAGGCGGCGGAGGCGATGACCGCGTAGCGCGGCACCCCGCCGCTGACCTTGCCCAGCCGGCGGGGGCCCTGGCCCCGGGAGACGAGCGAGAAGGCGATGCGCGAGCAGCCGTAGATGTTGGCGTTCATCGCCGAGAGCAGGGCGATCAGCACGACCACGTTCATGATCTGGCCGGCGCCGGGGATGTCCAGGTGGTTGAGGACGGCGACGTAGGGGCCGCTCTTGACGACCGAGGGGTCGTTCCAGGGGATCAGGGTGACGACGACCAGGAGCGAGCCCACGTAGAACAGGGCGATGCGCCACATCGCCGTGCGGACCGCGCTCGCCACGCCCTTGCGCGGGTGCTCGGACTCGGCGGCGGCGATGGTCACCGTCTCCAGGCCGCCGT
The DNA here is from genome assembly GCF_020740895.1 of Streptomyces sp. UNOB3_S3. Lineage (GTDB taxonomy): Bacteria > Actinomycetota > Actinomycetes > Streptomycetales > Streptomycetaceae > Streptomyces. Next base: position 2,315 of record NZ_JAILXP010000140.1, read on the forward strand.
AGGCGAACACGGAGGCGAGGAGGCCGACGACGAGGCCGTTGCCGCCCATGGGGAAGAAGCCGCCGTTGCCGGTGAGGTTGTTCATGCCGGGGGCGTGGGTGCCGGGAAGCACACCCGCGATGGCGAGGATGCCCAGGATCAGGAAGACCGCGATCGCGGCCACCTTGAGGGTGGCGAACCAGAACTCGAATTCGCCGAAATTGCTCACCGCCGCGAGATTGCTGCCGGTGAAGACGACCATGAACAGGGCGACCCACATCCAGGAGGACGTGCTGGGGAACCAGTTCGTCATGATGGCCGCCGCGCCGATGCCCTCGGCGGCGACGGCGACGCACAGCAGGGTCCAGAACACCCAGCCGGCGGTGAAGCCGGCCCAGGGGCCGATCATCCGCTCGGCGTGGACCGAGAAGCTGCCCGAGGCGGGGTTGGCCGCGGACATCTCACCGAGCATGCGCATCACGAGCATCACGAGAATGCCGGAGGCCGCATACGCGAGCACGATCGACGGGCCGGCCGCGGCGATGCCCGCGCCCGAGCCCACGAAGAGCCCGGCGCCGATGACGCCGCCGAGCGCGATCATCGACAGATGACGCTGCTTGAGTCCGTGCGACAGCGAGGGGCCCGGTGGGGTGTCCGGGATCGCGTCGGCGGGGCCGGTCGCCGGCGGGGAGGGTATACCAGTCATGATCGTAAAAGCCCCGTTGGTGTGAGCGGAAAAGTTGCCTCAGTGTGGAGGTCAGGTTGGCTGAGGACAACACCCTTCACACATCTGTCCGGTATTCAGACAGACATGTGACCTTCCGCGACTGACATTTCGGCAGAAACGAAATTCCTCAGTGTTCGGCGGTTGCCGAGGACCGCTTCCGGAGGTCGCGGAGCAGGGCCACCACGACCACCGCGGCCGTCGCGCCGGCCGACCACAGCAGCTGCGGACGCGCCGCGTCGTCGGTCAGCATCAGCACCAGCACACCGGCCATCGCGGCCAGCGCGACCCAGGTCAGATAGGGGAAGCACCACATCCGCAGGGTCAGCCGCTCGGGCGCCTCCCGCTCGATCCGCGGGCGCAGCAGCAGCTGGGAGACGGCGATCAGGCCCCAGACGAAGAGCAGGACCGAGCCCACCGCGTTCAGCAGATACTGGAAGATCGAATCCGGCCACTTCAGATTGAGAATCACCGAGGCGAAGCCGAACGCGACCGAGGCGAGCACCGCCCGCCGGGGCACTCCGCCCGCCGAGACCTTCAGCAGCGCGCGGGGGGCCTCCTTCCGCTCGGCGAGCGAGAAGACCATCCGGGACGAGCCGTAGAGGTTGGCGTTCAGGGCGGACAGCAGCGCCACGAAGACCACGATGTTCATGATCTGACCGGCCGCCGGCACCCCGATGCGGTCCAGCACCGCGACGTAGGGGCTCTCCCCGGGCTTCAGCGACGACCAGGGCAGAAGGGTGACGATGACGAGCATCGAGCCCACATAGAAGAAGAGGATGCGCCACATGGCGCTGCGCACCGCCCGGCCCACCGCGCGCGCCGGGTCCTCGGACTCGGCGGCCGCGATCGTGAGGACCTCCATCCCGCCGAAGGCGAAGACGACGGCCAGCACGCCGGAGATCACACCGCTCCAGCCGTGCGGCAGCAGCCCGCCCTGGCCGGTGAGGTTCGTCATGCCGACGGCGTCGGTGTCGGGCAGTACGCCGAAGATCGCAAGAAGGCCCAGGGCGAGGAAGAGCACGATCGCGCCGACCTTGAGGGCGGCGAACCAGAACTCGAACTCACCGAAGTTCTTCACGGCCGCGAGGTTGGCAGCAGTGAAGACGACCATGAACAGCAGCACCCAGCCCCACTGCGGCACCCCCGGTACCCAGCCATGGGCGATCCGGGCCGCCGCCGAGGCCTCCACGGCGAGCACGACCACCAGCAGGAACCAGTAGAGCCAGCCGACCGAGAAACCGGCCCAGCGGCCCAGCGCCCGCTCCGCGTGCACCGAGAACGCGCCCGACGCGGGCATCGCCGCCGAGAGCTCGCCCAGCATGCGCATGACCAGCATCGCGAGCCCGCCGGCCAGGAGATAGGACAGGATGATCCCGGGCCCGGCGACCGCGATCCCGGCGCCCGAGCCCACGAAGAGCCCGGCGCCGATCACCCCGCCCAGCCCGAGCATCGTCAGATGGCGCTGCTTGAGACCCGCCGCAAGCGGTTCCTTCTCGCCGGCGAGTGGCTCGACGACGGGCGGTGCATCGTGCATGGAGCTCGTTCTTTCGGGTCTTGCGAAGTTGTGCGCATCTGCAAGAACGCAAACGCGCGCAAAGGATAGGGACCAGAGTCTCCCGGGCGGGGGCCACTGGCCAAGCTCCACTCGCACTCCGTGACGAGCATCACGTTTCTTGGTGAAACCATCACCAACAGTGCGCACTCCGCGCCTCGCGCGCTCGGAACCCGACAGGACCGGGCGCCGGCCTTTGTCACCGCCGCCCGGTGCCCAAGGAGTGACGCTGGGCTAACGTCGGCGTGTCCCACCCGTCCCTCACCCCTCGCGGAGTACCGATGGCCACCGTCGCCACCCTTCCCCGGACCGGTACGGTCCTCGCCGACCTGCTGCCCGCCTCGACGGCCGGCCGGGCCCGCGTCCGCGACGCCGCCCTGATCGTCGGCGGCGCCGCGCTGACCGGCCTCACCGCCCAGATCACCGTGCCCGTCCCCGGCTCCCCGGTCCCGGTCAGCGGCCAGACCTTCGCCGCCCTGCTGGTGGGCACCGCGCTCGGCGCCCGCCGCGGCTTCATAGCCCTGGCGCTCTACGCCATGGCCGGCGTCGCGGGCATGCCGTGGTTCGCCGAGGCCCGCTCCGGCGCCGCCTTCCCGAGCTTCGGCTATGTGCTGGGCATGCTGCTCGCCGCGACCGTCGTGGGCGCCCTGGCCCGCCGCGGCGGCGACCGCTCCGTGCTGCGCACCGCCGGCACCATGGCCCTGGGCTCCGCGATCATCTACGCGGTCGGCGTCCCCTACCTGGCGCTGGCCACCCACATGTCGTTCGCCGAGGCCGTCGCGGCGGGCCTGACGCCCTTCCTGATCGGTGACGTCCTCAAGGCCGCCCTCGCGATGGGCGCGCTCCCGGCGGCGTGGAAGCTGCTGGGCCGCCGCGGCTGAGTCCTGGCCTTATATGACTGGCCTTATATATACGTACGGGCCGGGCCCGCACCCCGAGAAGGGGTGCGGGCCCGGCCCGTATCCGTTACCGCTTACCGCTCGGCTACTCGGCGGCCGGGGCGGCCTCGACGGCCTTGGCCGCCTTGCGCCGCTTGTCCAGGACCAGGCCGATGGCCAGGACCAGGGCGCCCACGAGGGTGGAGAGCAGGACCTGCTCCCGGTTGTCGCCGCCGTCCACGACCATGTAGCCGAGGACGAACACGATCATGCCGATGGTGGCCCAGGTCAGATACGGGAAGAGCCACATCCGGACGACGAGCTTCTCCGGCATCTCGCGCAGGATGACCCCGCGCATCTTCAGCTGGGTGATGCAGATGACCAGCCAGACGAAGAGGGCGACGGCACCGGAGGAGTTCAGCAGGAACTTGAAGACGGTGTCCGGCCACAGGTAGTTGAAGCCGACCGAGATGAAGCCGAAGACGACCGAGCCCAGGATCGCTGTCTGCGGGACGCCACGGGAGTTGACCTTGGCGAAGGCCTTCGGCGCGTCGCCGCGCTGGCCGAGGGAGAAGGCCATGCGGGAGGCGGTGTAGAGGCCCGAGTTCAGGCAGGACAGCACGGCGGTCAGCACGATCACGTTCATGATCTGGCCGGCGTGCGGGATGCCGATCGAGTCGAGGGCCGCGACGTAGCTGCCCTTCTCGGCGATCTCCTTGGAGTCCCAGGGGAGCAGGGAGACCACGACGAGGATCGAGCCCAGGTAGAAGACGCCGATGCGCCAGATGACGCTGTTGGTGGCCTGGGTCACCGCGCGCTGCGGGTCCTCGGACTCACCGGCGGCCAGGGTGACGATCTCGCTGCCCATGAAGGAGAAGACGACCATCAGCACACCGGTGAGGATCGCCCCGGGGCCGTGCGGCAGGAAGCCGCCGTGCGAGGTGAGGAAGTCGAAGCCGTTGCCGGGGTTGTCGGAGCCGGGCAGCACGCCGAAGACGGCGAGCAGACCGATGACGACGAACGCGGCGATCGCCACGACCTTGATGCCGGCGAACCAGAACTCGAACTCGCCGTAGGAGCTGACCGAGGCCAGGTTGGTGGCCGTGAGGACGACCATCACGATCAGGGCCCAGCCCCACTGCGGTACGCCGGGGACCCAGCCGTGGAGGATCTTGGCGCCGGCGGTCGCCTCGACCGCGAGCACGACGACCCAGAAGAACCAGTAGAGCCAGCCGATGGTGAAACCGGCCCAGCGGCCCAGCGCCTTGTCCGCGTAGGCGGAGAAGGAGCCGGAGGTGGGGTTGGCGGCGGCCATCTCGCCGAGCATCCGCATCACGAAGACGACCATCGCGCCCACGAGGGCGTACGAGATCAGGATGCCGGGGCCGGCGGCGGCGATGCCGGACGCGGAACCCACGAAGAGGCCCGCGCCGATGACACCACCGATGGCGATCATGGACAGGTGGCGGTTCTTGAGTCCGGCCTTGAGGCCGTCCCCGCCCTGCGCCGGGGCGTTGCCGGGATCGCCGGTCGTCGACCCCTTCGTCATGGTCGGCGGTGTCGCGCTCATCTGCACGTTCCTTCGGTCGTTCCTTTGGGTCTCGGGTTGCGAGCCACCGAATTAGAACTTCTTGATGCCGCCTTTAGGAAGACCCGAATCCATTTCGTTGTGTTCACCGAGAGTTACGAAAGGGGGGCTCCGGCCCCTGCTGATCGATCCGCCTCCGCGTTCGTGCCACACTCGGACGCATGCGCGTGTACCTCGGTTCCGACCATGCCGGCTACGAACTCAAGAACCACCTCGTCGAGTGGCTCAAGGCCCAGGGCCATGAGCCCGTCGACTGCGGTCCCCACATCTACGACGCCCAGGACGACTACCCGCCCTTCTGCCTCCGTGCGGCCGAGAAGACCGCCGCGGACGCCGACGCCCTCGGCATCGTGATCGGCGGCTCGGGCAACGGCGAGGCCATCGCCGCGAACAAGGTCCAGGGCGTCCGGGCCGCCCTGGCCTGGAGCGAGCAGACGGCCTCCCTCGGCCGCGAGCACAACAACGCCAACGTGATCAGCGTCGGCGCCCGGATGCACTCGGAGGAGGAGGCGACGAAGTTCGTCGAGATCTTCCTGGCCACGCCGTACTCCGGTGACGAGCGTCACACGCGCCGCATCGAGATGCTGAGCCGTTACGAGACCACGGGCGAGCTCCCGGCCATCCCGGCCCACCACCCGCAGCAGGACTGACGCGAGGGACCGCCCCACCCGCTTGTGGTCGCCCCGACGCTTCGGGGTGACCGGGCGGGCGGGGCAGGCCCGCCGCGAAGCGGCGGAAAACGGCCCACCGGCCCGCGGCCGAAAGGACAGGCAGCCCCATGCCCGAAGGGCATACGATCCACCGCCTCGCGGCGGACCACCACAAGGCGTTCGCGGGCCACAAGGTGCGCGCGACCAGCCCCCAGGGCAAGTTCTCCGACAGCGCGGCGCTGATAACCGGCCAGGTCCTGGAGACCGCCGAGGCCCACGGCAAGCACCTCTTCCTCGGCTTCGCCGCCACCGGCTGGGTCCACATCCACCTCGGCCTCTTCGGCAAGTACACCTGGGGCACCGGCGAGGCCCCGCCCCCCACGGACACCGTCCGCCTCCGCCTCGCGACCACGAACGCCGGCGCGAACGCCACCGCGTACGCGGACCTGCGCGGCCCGACGACCTGCACGCTGATCACCGACGGCGAGAAGCAGGCGATACACGACCGTCTGGGCCCCGACCCCCTGCGCCCCGGGGACGACGGCGGGCGCGCCTACGCGCGGGTCTCCCGCAGCCGGACGAGCATCGCCGCCCTCCTGATGGACCAGAAGGTCGTCGCGGGCGTCGGCAACGTCTACCGGGCCGAGGTCCTCTTCCGGCACGGCATCGACCCGTACCGCCTCGGCCGTGATGTGACCCGCCGTGAGTGGGACGCGATCTGGGCGGACCTCGTGGACCTCATGCGCGAGGGCGTGCGCAACAACCGCATCGACACCGTGCGCCCCGAGCACACCCCCGAGGCCATGGGCCGCCCGCCGCGCGTGGACGACCACGGCGGCGAGGTCTACGTCTACCGCAGCGCGGACCGGCCGTGCCTCGTCTGCGGCGGCGGGATCCGCACCGCGGACCTGGCCGCCCGCAACCTCTTCTGGTGCCCGTCCTGCCAGCGGGCATAACAGCCACGAGGCGGCGAGGGGGACGGGTGGTGACCCGGCGCGCGTACACCTCCGCGCACGCGGCACGCGCGTCCCCGGGCGCCGACGAGCGGATCCATGCACCATCTGTTGCGTATGAGATGCCTGTGACTGGCGTGTCTACCGGTATGACAAGCCGCACATGCCGCCCACGCCGCACACGAGGGGCGCCGACGCGCGCGTGAATTCCTTGTGTCGCGATCGCATGGGCGAACCGCCCGGAATCGCCATCCGGAAGGCGGACGAACCCACCGGCCCCACTGCCGGTCGGCCGGGCGCAGTACGTGTGGATCCTTCGTCATAACCCATGCCTAGCAACACAATCCCGCTCAAGCGAACGAATCTCGCATATGGTTGCTCTCCGGGTGCTGACCCGGCGCTCCGAAGGCAGCCGTGTCGGCGCGGCGTGAATCGACGCACCGCCGAATGGGTGGATAAGGTCCCGATGCAATGACTGGCGGTGCGGAGACCCCGACGGCCCGGATGCGCAAAGCACTGCACCGGGCCCGCACAAGCATGCGCAAAGCCGGGGTCGACTATTTCCGGGGCGACGGCTCCGACTCGGTCGCCCTCACCGCCCTGCTGCTGGCCGTCCCCGCCCTCGCCTGGGGCACCGTCGCCCAGCCCGAGTGGTGCGCCCCGGCCGCGCTCGTCCTCCCCATCGTCGCGGGCGGCCTGCTGCTGCGGCCCGCGAGCCTGCTGGGCCTGTACGCCGCGTCGGCCGCCGCCCTCATCATGGAGTCGGCGCTGCTGGACGACCCCTCCCACCACGGCGCGGACCGGGTCACCCCCGGCACCATTCTCGTCGTGGCGGCGGTCGGTTTCTTCGGCCTGCTGATCGCGCAGTTCCGCAGCCGGGTCGGGGTCCCCTGGAGACGTGGCGGAACGATGCTCTTCGACCTCCGCGAACGCATCCGCGTCCAGAGCAAGCTCCCCAAGCTGCCCAAGGGCTGGCACCGCGAGATGGCGCTGCGCCCGGCCGGCGGCCAGTCCTTCTCCGGCGACTTCGTCGTGGCCGCGCGCACGAACGGCGGCCGCACCCTGGAAGTCGTCCTGACGGACGTCTCCGGCAAGGGCATGGACGCCGCGTCGCGGGCCCTGCTGCTCTCCGGCGCCTTCGGCGGCCTCCTCGGCTCCCTCCCGCCCCACGCCTTCCTCCCGGCCGCCAACGCCTACCTCCTGCGCCAGGACTGGGACGAGGGGTTCGCCACCTCCGTCCACCTCGTCCTCGACCTGGAGACGGGCGACTACGAGCTCCTGTCCGCCGGCCACCTGCCGGGCCTCCAGCTCAGCGCCGGCACGGGCCGCTGGGAGGAGAAGGCCGCCGAGGGCCCCCTGCTGGGTGTCTACGACGGCGCCCAGTTCGACCCCGTGAAGGGCACCCTGCGCCCCGGCGACGTCCTGATGCTCTTCACGGACGGCCTGGTGGAGACGAACGAGCGCGAGCTGACGGAGGGCATGGACCGCCTCACGGGCGAGGCCGACCGCTATGTCACCTCGGGCTTCCACGGCGCGGCCTGGCACCTGATCGAGGCGGTGGCCAAGGACGTCAACGACGACCGGGCCCTGCTGCTCATCTGCCGCGAGACGGGAGCCGTGCCCGCCGGCCGGAAGCCGCCGGCGGCGGAGCGCCGCGCGGGAGCGGCCCGGGTGTGACCGGCCCGGCGTGACCGGCGCCACTCGCCGGTCAGCGGAAACCGACCGTCCGTCCGGGAACGTGACACTCTAAAAATCCGATAAGCAAGATTCCGGCCACCTGCGCCTACCCTCGGGGCCAGCCCAGGAGAAGAAGGTGCGTCGTGAGGTTCAGACTGATCGGCCCGTTCGAGATCGTGACCGAGGACGGCGTGGTCCGCCGGGCGGGGACGCCCAAGGTCTCGCAGACACTGGCCCTTCTGCTGATACGGGCGAACGAGATCGTCACGACCGACTCCCTCATCCGTGAACTGTGGCGGGGCGACGCCCCGCGCAGCGCCCTGAACACCGTGCAGACCTACATCCACCACGCCCGCAAGCTGCTCGCCCAGGAGGGGTGCGACCCGCTGCTGACGCTGCGGCCCGGCGGGTACATGATGCGGGTGGACCCCGAGGCCGTCGACATCAAGGTCTTCGAGGGGCTGGTGGCACAGGCCAGGGCCGACCTCCGGGCGTGCCGCCTCGAGAGCGCGGAGGCCGCGCTCGGCCGGGCCCTGGACATCTGGCGGGGGCCGCTGCTGGTGAACGTGCCCACGGGCGACGTGCTGTCGAGCCGCATCGCCCGCCTCGAGGACATCCGGGTCCGCGCCCTGGAACTGCGCATCGAGCTGTGGGCCGCGCTCGGCCGGCAGCGCGACGCCATCGCCGAACTCCGGGTGCTGGTCCACGACTACCCGCTCAACGAGTCCTTCCACGGCCAGCTGATCTCGGCCCTCCACCAGGCCGGGCGCCGGGCCGAGGCGCTCCAGGCGTACCGGAAGATGCACCGCATCCTCTGGGACGAACTGGGCCTGGAGCCCTCCGGTGACGTCCAGCGGCTGCACCAGGAGATGCTCGCCGCGCCACCGGCGGCGCCGCAGGGCGCCGGCGGGCCCGCGCGGCGGGCGACCGCCGGGGCCTCGCGCCGGCCGCCGCAGCGCACGGCCTCCCTGGGCGGCCCACCGGCCCCGGGCCTCGCCTGGCGCCGGCCCTGCCGGCCCGAGCTCGCGCCCTGACCGCCGCCGGGCCGTCCGGTGGCCTGCCTCAGCGCTGCGACTCGTCTGTCCAAATCCGGCTGGTCAAATCCGTACCGCGCAGTACTTGTACGCGCCAAGGGTCGATGCGCAGAACGTGGTACTTGGGGTCGGTGGGGCCCTCCCGCCAGAAGTTGCGCGGGTTGTAGCCGACGCCGGCCGGGCTGCCCTTCCGGTAGAGGTCCCAGGCGTACGCCCGCGTCTCCTGGTCCGTAGCCCACGTGGAGACGCTGTCGATGAACACCGCGTTCTGGCGCGGGTTCCAGTACGAGTAGGTGGTGTGGGGGTTGTTCGCCAGATGCGCGGCCTTGACCGGCGTCTTGTACGCGGCGAGCCAGCCGACCGGCCGGCCGTCGACCACCTCCCATATCGGCAGCAGCACCCGTGCGCGGGGCCGTCCCTTCCGGTCGACGGTGATCATTGTGCAGTAGACGATGTCCCGGATGTATTCGAAGAACTTGTCCTCGATTTCGGAGAACGTCGCAACTTTCGTGGCCACAGCGGATCCTCGGCAGTCGTCATGAGTCGTCGTGAAGCGTCATGGAGAGTCATGGATTGAGACGGTGCGCACGTCCTGTCCGCCGTCAGGATGCATGGTCCGAACCCGTGGCGGAAGGAGGCACTTTCACCTCACCCACGCACCGCCGGGGTACCGCGCGCACGGCACCGGCGAACGGCCCCGAACCTCAAGAGAACCTCAAGAGACGACTGCCACCATGGCCGTCCAAGAGCACTCTCCACAGGGCACGCGGCAGGTGCCGACCGTCCGTGCCCGGTTCGGTGACGTCCTTTTGGACTTTTGGACTTTGGGATTGGGGAATCCATGGAGTTCAGATTGCTGGGGCCGTTGGAAGTCCTTGCGGACGACGTGCCGGTGGTGCTGGGCGGGACGAAACAACGGGCCACTCTGGGCTCCCTCCTGCTCCAGGCCAACCGCGTCGTACCGACAAGCGAACTCCTCAGCTCTTTATGGGATGGTGACGGAGCGCCGGCCACCGCGCGCAAGATCCTCCAGAACGCGGTGTGGGCCCTGCGCGGCCTGCTGGCCGCGGGCGGTACCCGCGGCCACACCGCGGAGCTGGTCACCAAGGCGCCCGGCTACATGCTCAAGGTCGACCCCGGGCGCGTCGACCTGTTCGTCTTCCGGCAGCGGGTGGCGGACGGCCGCGCGGCGCTGGCCGCGCAGGCCCCCGAGGCCGCGGCGGTCCTGCTGCGCGAGGCGCTGGACCTGTGGCGCGGGCCCGTTCTCGCCGATCTCGTGGAGACCGGTGTCTCCTGGCCGGAGCTGACCGCCGCCGAGAAGGCGCGGCTGGACGCGATGGAGGAGTTCTTCGAGGCGGAGCTCACCTGTGGGCGCCACCACGCGGTCCTGGGGCGGCTGGAGGCGATGGTCGAGGGCCAGCCCCACCGGGAGCGGTCCTCCGCGCAGCTGATGCTCGCGCTCTACCGCTGCGGACGGCAGGCCGACGCCCTCAACCTCTACGACCGGGTGCGCGCCGCCCTGGGCGAGGGCCTCGGCCTGGAGCCCGGACAAGGACTGCGGATGCTCCAGCGCGCGATCCTCCAGCACGACCCGTCACTACTGACACCGGGAGCCTCCGGGCCGGCACCGCGCATGCAACCGGTTCCGCCGTCCGCGTCGGCCCTGCCGGCCCCGGCGACGCCGTCGGCCTGGCCGGCCACGGTGTCCGGCCAGACGGCCGGTTCTGTGCCGGGTGCGGTGTCCGGTTCTGTGCCCGGTCCGGCGTCCGGTTCCATGCCGGGCCTGGCGTCCGGCGCGGTGCCCGGTCCGGCGTCCGGTCCCGTGCCGGGCCTGGCGTCCGGTCTGCCCTCCGGCTCCGTGCCGGGCCTGGCCTCCGGCCCGGTGCCCGGATCCGCGTCCGGCCTGGCGTCCGGCGCGACGCCCGGTCTGATGTACGGTCCCGTGCCCGGCCCGGCATCCGGATCCGTGTCCGGCCCGGCGTCCAGCGCGGTGCCCGGTCTGCCCTCCGGCCCCGTGCCGGGCGTGGCGTCCGGCGTCGTGCCTGGCGCGGTGCCCGGTCTGACGTCCGGCCCTGTGCCCGGCGCGGTGCCCGGCCTGACGTCCGGTCTGCCCTCCAGCCCCGTGCCGGGCCTGGGCTCCGGCCCGGGGGCCCCGGTGGCGCTCCCGGCCACCGCGGCGGCGGCCGGGGCGCCCGGCGCCCCGGTGCCGTCCGCCCCGCTCGCCGCCACCGGCGGCGCCGCCGGAGGGCCCGAACGCATGACGGTCAGCGCGCTCCTGCTGTGCGCCCGCCCGGTCGGCTGGCGGACCGCGAACCCCGGGGCCGCCGATTCCGCGCTCGAAGGGCTCGGGAGCCTGATCCGCGAGGAAGTCGAGCGCTGCGGCGGCACGTTCGTGACGAACATCGGCTCCGTCGCCCTCGCGCTGTTCGGCATCCACGACCCGCGGGGCGCGGCCGAGCGGGCGGTCCGCGCGGCGCTGGCCGTACGGGTGAGGTGCGGAGCCGACGGCGGCGCGGCGGTGACCGCCGCCGTGACGTCGGGCCCCGCGCTCGTACGGCTGCCGGGCGGCGACGGCGACGGGGCGCCGCCCACGGTCGTCGGGACCCTGCTCGACGAGGGCCGGGCCCTGCTGGCGCGGGTGCCGGACGGCCGGGTGTGGGTGTGCGGGACGACGCGCCGCGACATCTCCGCCGCCCTCGACCTGCGCAGGGCCGCCGGCCGGCCGGACGCGTGGGAGGTGCTGGGCGTGCGGGGCGAGCCCGGCGCGCTGCGAGCGTACGCGCGCCTCGCGGCCGTCGGGGACCACGACCACGAACTCGACCTGGTGGCCGGGCTCCTGGAGTGGTCGCGGCTGCGCGGCCTGTCCCATCTGGTGACCGTGCTCGGCGAGCCCGGGTCGGGCAAGACCCGTTTCCTGGCCGACTTCGAGCGCAGGGCCCTGGAGGCGACCCGGGCGCCGGTGCGGATCATCACCGCCTATCCGCCCGACGACGACGATCCGGGCCCCCTGGCGCTCCCGGCGCTCGTCCTGGCCGAGTGCTGCGACATCCTGCCGGGCGACTCCATCGACACCGCCCATGACAAGCTGACGGCCGCACTGCGCCGTCAGACGGCCGACGCCGGTGAACGGCGCAGGCTGTACGAGCGGCTGCTGCCGCTGCTGTCGCCCGTGGGCGCCGCCCTGCGGCGCCCGGAGGTCGGCGATGTCCTGGACGCGTGGCGGGAGTTCACGGTCGCGGCGGCCCGCGTCCAGCCGCTGGTGGTGGCCGTGGACGACATGCACCTGGCCGGGGACGAGCTGCTCCGTTGTGTCGAGTCGCTCGCCGACACCGGGGCGGACGACGCGGCGGCGCTCCTCGTCGTCGTCACCGCCCGGCCCGGTCTGCTGCGCCGCCGCCCACGCTGGGCCGGCAGCATGCGGCGCTCGGTGACCATCACCCTGACGCCCCCGGCCGGCGCGCGCCCCGCGCCGCCCGTGACCGGGCGGGGCACGGCCTGCGGAGGGCGGATCGCCGTATGACACAAAGGCGGTGGCCTCCCCCTGACGATCGGGGGAGGCCACCGCCTTGTTCAGCCGTCCAGCCGTCCAGCCGTCCAGCCGTTCAGCCGTTCAGGCCGTTCAGCCGTTCCAGACCCCGGTGGCCGCGGCCCGCGCCACGAACTCCGAGAAGTCGCGCGGCGGCCGTCCCAGCACCCGCTGGACGGTGTCCGTGGGCGTGGCGTTCCTGCCGTCCCGGATCGTGCCGACGAGGTCGGCCACGAAGAGGGCGTAGTCCTCCGCGACGCCGTACGAGACGAGCTCGGCGACGTAGTCCTCGTGGGAGACCGGGGTGTAGCGCACGGTGCGGCCGGTGGCCCGGGCGATCTCGCCGACGGCCTCCTCGAAGCTCAGGGCGCGCGGCCCGCTCAGCTCGTGGATCTGTCCGCCGTGGCCGTCCTCCAGGAGCGCGGTCACGGCGACGGCGGCGATGTCCTCGGCGTCCACGAACGGCTCGCGGCCGCTGCCCGCGGGCAGCGCCAGCTCACCGGCGAGGACGCCGTCCAGCAGCACGCCCTCGTCGAAGTTCTGGGCGAACCAGTTGGGGCGCAGCAGGGTCCACTCGGCGCCGGACTCCCGGACCGCCTGTTCCCCGGCGACCAGGGACTTGCCGCCCACGGAGTCGGTGACGCGGGCCTGGAGGACCACCAGCCGCCGGACCCCGAGGTGGACCGCGTGCTTCGTCAGGTCGCGGATCTGGGCCTCCGCGTCCCACGTGCCCGGCTTGTCCTGGCGGTCGACGAGGTAGGCGGCGTCCGCGCCGGCGAGGGCGGGCTCCCAGGTGCCCATGTCGTCCCAGTCGAACCGGACCTCGCCGGAGCGGCTCGCCGAGCGGACCTTCGCGCCGCGTTCCCGCAGCCCGTTCACCACGCGGCGACCGGTCTTGCCGGTACCGCCCAGCACCACGATCTTTCTGTCCATCATGGTGGCAACTGCCTTTCCGTCGGGGCGGGTCCGGTCAGAGGAAGAGGGTGTCGGGGGCGAGGCCCAGCAGCGAGCGGCCGTGCACCTCCTGGTTGGTGCGGTAGGCGAACAGCGCGTGGAGCGCCAGGCCCCGCATGTCGCGGTGGAACCGCTGGAAGGCCACGTCCCGCATGATCACCGAGGCGCCGGCGGCCTCGAAGAGCTCGTCCACGGCCTCCTTGGCGAGCTCGATGGCGAACGCCGCCCTGCCGCGCGCCGCGGCCCGCTCCTCGACGGACGGCAGCGTGCCCGCGTCCGCGTGCTCCTGGAGCGCGCGCAGCCAGGACTCCTGGAGGGCCTCGGCGGCCGCGATCTTGTTGTCCGCCTGGGCCACCTGGATCTGGGTGACGGGCGACTGGCTCTGGTCGGTCCAGGAGGTGTAGGTGATGCCGCGTCCGGGCAGCCGGTCCAGGAAGAGCTCGTACGCGCCCCGGGCGAGCCCGAGGTAGGCGGAGGCGCCCAGGGCCATGAAGAACGGGATGAACGCGTAGTTGCGGCCCGTGGCACCGGTGTTGGAACGGTCGCCGGTGGTGCCGGCGAGCACGTCCAGGAGGCTGATGACGCGGTGGGCGGGCACCCGCACCGCGTCGGCGGCCACGGTGGAGCTGCCGGTGCCCGCGGCGGCGGAGGCGTGCCAGTCGTCGGCGATGGACAGCTCGGACACGGGCACCAGGGCGGCGGACGGCGCGGGCGTGCCGTCCGGCCCGGGCAGCAGGGCCGCGAGCAGCGCCCAGTCGGCGCCCCGGCAGCCGGAGATCCACTTCCAGCTGCCGCTGAGGGTGTAGTCGCCGTCCTCGGTGGGGGCGAGGGTGCCGGTGGGCGTGAAGCCCGTGGAGACGCGGACCGAGCCGCCCGCGTAGACCTCCTCCTGCGCCTTGTCCGGGAAGAGGCTCGGCACCCACGCGCTGGACGCCCAGATCATCGACACCCAGCCGGTGGCGGTCTCGGCGCGCGCGATCTCGGACACGATCCGGGTCAGGTCGGCGACGGGTGCCTCGAGACCACCGAAACGGCGGGGGACGCTCAGCCGGAACACACCGGCCTTGTCGAGCAGTTGGATGCTCTCGTCCGTGATCCAGCGCCGCTCCTCGGCCTCGGCGCCACTGGCCCGGAGCGTGGCGGCCAGGGCCGTCACCTCGTCGAGCACGGCGGCGACGGCGCTGTCGGTGGTGGACATCTTGCCTCCAGAAAGTTATCGGCTTTTCCCTGTGACTCGATTCTTTCGAGGGGGAGTCATGTGCCGGTAACAGCTGTTCCTCGGGGGAGGAACGAGGTGGCAATCGCGGTGCGGGTGTTTTCACGGCAGGAAGAAATCGGCCGGTAATTCAACCGGTAACCGGTCCGGTAATCGGGTGGGGGTAACTCGTCCGGTAACTGGGTGGGTAACCCGTCCGGGAAATGAAAAGAGCGCCCTGCCCCGGGCATCGAGTGCGGCCGGGGCAGGGCGCTGTGGGAAGGCCGGCTACGGGGGAAGAG
>NZ_JAILXP010000141.1 GCF_020740895.1 Streptomyces sp. UNOB3_S3
CCCCCCGTCCACCGCCGTCAAGGAAGCCCCGCCATGCAGCGACCGCGACACCGCGGCACACTCGGTGTGCTCATCCCCCTGTTAGCGACCGCGGGATTACTCCTCTCCGGCTGCGCCCGCCCCGCCGTGGGCAGCGCCGAGGACGACCCGACCCGTCCGGTGACACTCCGGTTCTGGCACGGCTGGTCGGAGAGGAGCGAGGTCGCGGCCGTCGACGCCGCGATCGCCCGGTTCGAGCGGCGGCACCCCAACATCCGGGTGGTGACGACCGGGAACGTCACGGACGACACCGTCAACCAGGCCCTGCGGGCGGGCGGTGGCACCACGCCCGACGTGGTGTCGTCCTTCACCACCGACAACGTCGGCCAGTACTGCTCCTCGGGGATGTGGGCCGATCTCGACCCCTTCCTGCGGAAGTCCGGCCTGGACAAGACGGCGGTCTTCCCAAAGCCCCTCCTCGGCTACAGCTCCTACCGGGGCCGGCAGTGCGCCCTCCCGCTGCTCGCCGACGCCTACGGGCTCTACTACAACAAGGACGCCTTCGAGAAGGCCGGCATCACCCGGGCGCCGCGCACGATGTCGGAGTTCAAGGACGCGGCCGTCAGGCTCACCCGGCGGGCCGCCGGGGGCTCGTACGAACAGCTGGGCTTCATGCCCGGCTTCCGGTTCTACGAGAACAGCCCGGACCGCCTCCTCGCCCAGTGGGCGCCCACCTACTTCAACGCCGACGGGACGTCCCGGCTCGCCCGGGAGCCGGCGGCGAAACGATTCTTCGGCTTTCAGCGGGACCTGGTCACCGCCCTCGGCGGCTACGGCCCGCTGGAGCGGTTCCGCACCACCTTCGGCGAGGAGATGTCCTCGCAGAACGCCTTCCGCACGGGAAAGGTCGCCATGCACCTGGACGGTGAATGGCGCGGCCGGATGCTCAAGGAGGCCGGCACGGACTTCCGCTGGGGCACGGCTCCCATGCCCGTGCCCGACGACCAGGCCGGCGCCTACGGACGCGGCCCGCTCACCGGCACGGTCATCGGCATCGCGCACAGCAGTCGGCACCAGAACGCGGCCTGGGAGCTGGTGCGGTTCCTGACGACCGACACCGATCAGGTCGTCGCCTTCGCGAACGCCATCCACAATGTGCCCTCCACCAAGGCCGCGCTCGCCTCGCCCGCGCTCGACGCCGACCCCGCCTTCCGCACCTTCGTCGACATCGCCGCCGACCCGCACAGCGTCTCCATGCCGCCCTCGGCCAACGGCGGGATGTACATCCTCGCCCTGCGCGACTTCGCCTACGGCAGCGAGGCGGGCCGGGTCCCCGACCTGGACCGGGGGCTGCGCCGCCTCGACCGGCGGATCGACGACGACACCCGCCAGACCGCCGACTGACCCGCACCCACGCCCCCACACCCGCAGACCCGCAGACCCGCACACCCGACGAAGGCCCTGCCATGGCACACCTCACCACCGCTCCCGGCCCGCGCCGCGGACGCACCCGGGAACGCCTGCGCGTCCTCGGCTTCCTCTCCCCCTGGCTGATCGGCTTCACCGTCTTCTTCGGCTATCCGCTGATCGCCACCGTCTATTTCTCCTTCACGCGCTACAACCAGATCCGGCCCCCGTCCTTCGTGGGGCTGCGCAACTGGACGTATGTGTTCACACAGATGCCGCTGTTCGGCCCGGCGTTATGGAACACGCTGTGGCTGGTCGTGGTCATGGTGGCCCTGCGCGTCGTCTTCGGCCTGGGCACCGGGCTGCTGATCACCAAGGTGAAGACCGGCGCGGGCTTCTTCCGCACCGCCTTCTACCTGCCCTACCTCGCCCCGCCCGTGGCCGCGACGGTCGCCTTCGTCTTCCTCCTCAACCCGGGCACCGGCCCGGTGAACGACGCTCTCACGGCGCTCGGCGTCTCCGCGCCCGACTGGTTCAACGACCCCGACTGGGCCAAACCCTCGCTGGTGCTGCTGTCGCTGTGGGGCATCGGCGACCTGATGGTCGTCTTCCTGGCCGCCCTGCTGGACGTGCCCAAGGAGCAGTACGAGGCCGCCGAGCTCGACGGCGCGGGAGCGTTCACGACGTTCCGCTATGTCACCTGGCCTGCGATCACCCCGGTGGTGATGTTCGCGGTCGTGACGGGTGTCGTGCAGACGATGCAGTACTACACCCAGGCGCTCGTCGCCGGGAAGCTCGCCTCCGGGGTCGGCGTCGGGCCCGGCACGACCGTCCAGCCCGGCTATCCGGACCACTCCACGCTCACCGTGACCCAGCTCGTCTACTCGCTCGGCTTCCAGAACTTCAACACCGGTGCCGCGTGCGTGCTCTCCCTGGTGCTCTTCGCCATCGCCATGGCCGCCGCCTCGCTGCTGATGCGCGGCCGCGCCGGGCTGCTCGGGGCGGAGGACTGAACCCATGAGACGAGGACTGAACCCATGAGACGGGGCCGCATCCCGCACTGGATCGCCGTGCACACCACCGCCGTGGCCGCGGCGCTCTTCTTCACCCTGCCCTTCGTCTTCGTCCTGCTCACCTCCGTGATGAGCGACGACCAGGCCATGAGCGGCGAGCTCTGGCCGCGCACCTGGCACTGGTCCAACTACGTGGAGGTCTTCCGCACCCCCGGCTTCCTCACCTGGTGGCGGAACTCGCTGCTGTACGCCGGGCTGGGCACCCTGTTCACCGTGTGCTCCTCCGTCCCGGTCGCCTACGCGCTCGCGAGATTCCGCTTCCGGGGCCGGCGGGCCGCGCTCGTCCTCGTGATCGCCACGATGACGCTGCCGCCGCAGGTCGTCGTCATCCCCATGTACCTGGTGTGGTCCCAGCAACTGCACCTGTCGGGGACGCTGTGGCCGCTGATCGTGCCGCTGGCCTTCGGCGACGCGTACTCCATCTTCCTGCTGCGGCAGTTCCTGCTCACCATCCCCCGCGAGTACCTGGAGGCCGCGCGGCTCGACGGCTGCGGCGAGCTGCGCACGTTGCTGCGCGTCGTCGTGCCGATGGCGAAGCCGGGCATCGCGGCGGTCGCGCTGTTTCAGTTCTTCGCCTGCTGGAACGATTATTTCGGGCCGCAGATCTACGCCGCCCAGAACCCGGGCGCCTGGACGCTCAGTTACGGACTCGAGTCGTTCAAGAGCGCCCACGGCGTCAACTGGAATCTCACGATGGCCGCCACCCTGCTGGTCATGGCACCGGTCATCGCCGTCTTCTTCTTCGCCCAGAAGGCCTTCGTCGAAGGCGTCACACTGACAGGAGTCAAGGGTTGAAGCTCGCAGTAGTGGGTGGCGGCTCCACCTACACCCCCGAACTCGTCGACGGATTCGCCCGGCTGCGGGACGTCCTCGCCGTCGAGGAACTCGTCCTCGTCGACCCCGCCGCCGAAAGGCTGGAGCCGGTCGGCGGCCTGGCGCGGCGCGTCTTCGCCGCGCAGGGCCACCCGGGCCGGATCACCTGGACGGACGACCTCGACACGGCCGTCGACGGCGCCGACGCCGTGCTGCTCCAGCTGCGCGTGGGCGGCCAGGCGGCCCGCGAGCGGGACGAGACCTGGCCGCTGGAATGCGGCTGTGTGGGACAGGAGACCACGGGCGCGGGCGGCCTCGCCAAGGCGCTGCGGACGGTCCCGGTGGTGCTGGACATCGCCGAGCGGGTGCGCCGCCGCAACCCCGGCGCCTGGATCGTGGACTTCACCAACCCCGTCGGGATCGTCACCCGCGCCCTGCTGACCGCCGGGCACCGCGCGGTCGGGCTGTGCAACGTGGCCATCGGCTTCCAGCGGAAGTTCGCCGCCCTGCTCGGGGTGGCGCCCGGGGAGGTCGAGCTGGACCACGTCGGCCTGAACCACCTCACCTGGGAGCGGGAGGTGCGCGTCGGCGGCCGGGACGTGCTGCCCGCGCTGCTCGCGGAGCACGGCGACGCGATCGCGGCGGACCTGCGGATGCCGCGCCGGCTGCTGGACCGGCTGGGCGTCGTCCCCTCGTACTACCTGCGCTACTTCTACGAGCACGACGCGGTCGTCGAGGAGCTGCGGACGAAACCCTCGCGGGCTGCCGAGGTCGCGGAGATGGAGCGGACGCTGCTGGCGATGTACGCCGACCCGGCGCTGGACCACAAGCCGGAGCTGCTGGCGAAGCGCGGCGGGGCGTACTACTCGGAGGCCGCCGTCGCCCTGACGTCGTCGCTGCTGACCGGCGCCGGGCCCGTCCAGGTGGTCAACACCCTCAACAACGGCACCCTGCCCTTCCTCCCCGACGACGCCGTCGTCGAGGTGCCCGCGGCGGTGGACCGGACCGGGGCGCGCCCCCTGCCCGTACGGCCGCTGGAGCCGCTGTACGCCGGGCTCGTCGCGCATGTGACGGCCTATGAGCACCTGGCGCTGGAGGCGGCCCTCAAGGGCGGCCGGGACCGGGTCTTCGCGGCGCTCCTCGCCCATCCGCTCGTCGGCCAGACCGACCACGCGGAGAAGCTGACGGACGCCCTCCTCCACCACAACCGGGAGCACCTGGCGTGGGCGTGATCGTGGCGATCGACGCGGGCGGCAGCAAGACCGACGTGGCCGTCCTCGGCCCGGACGGCGCGGTCGCCGCCCGGGCCCGGGGCGGTGGCTTCCGGCCGCAGTCGGTGGGGGTCGAACGGGCCGTGGACACCCTCCAGGCGGCCGTCGCCGAGGCGCTGGCCGGGCTCCCCCGCCCGGCGGACGTCCGCCTCTTCTCGGCCTGTCTGGCGGGCGCCGACTTCCCCGTGGAGGAGGCGGAGCTGGCGGAGGCGATCGCCCGGCGGAACCGGCCGACGGGCGACCCGGCGGCGGGTCCCCGCGTCCGGGTCGCCAACGACACCTTCGCGCTGCTGCGCGCCGGGCTGTCCGACGAGGAGCCGGCGGGCGTCGCCGTCGTGTGCGGGGCGGGGATCAACTGCTCGGGGCTGGCGCCCGGGGGCCGGGTCGCCCGGTTCGCCGCCGTCGGCCGCATCTCGGGCGACTGGGGCGGCGGGGCGCACCTGGCCGAGGAGGCGGTGTGGTGGGCGGCGCGGGCGGCGGACGGGCGCGGCGAGCCGACGGCCCTCGCACGGGAACTCCCCGCCCACTTCGGGCTGTCCACGATGCCGGAGCTGGTCGAGGCCCTCCACCTGGGGCGGATCGGGCGGGAGCGCCGGCACGAGCTGGCGCCGGTGCTCTTCGCCGTGGCCGCCGCCGGTGACGCGGTGGCCGGGGCGATCGTGGCGCGGCAGGCCGACGAGGTGGTGGCCCTGGCCGCGGCCGCCCTGGACCGGCTGGGGCTGCTCGGCGCGGCGGTGCCGGTGGTGCTGGGCGGCGGGGTCCTCGCGGCCCGCCATCCGCTGCTGCACGAGCGCGTCGTGGCGGGGCTGGCCGGGCGGGCGCCCCGGGCCGTGCCCCGTGTCGTGACCGCGCCGCCGGTGCTGGGGGCGGCGCTGCTGGCCCTCGACCACCTCGGGGCGCCGGCCGCCGCCCACGCCCGGCTGCGCGCGCACTTCGCGTAGCGTCCGCCGCCCACGGGCGGAGGCAGGGAAAACAGCGGAACGAGAACGGCGGAAACCGCGCCGTGGACTCCCGCCCTTGTGGCCGGAATTCACGGCGCGGCGCTGTGTTCGCGTCATGTTCACGTCGTGAGAGGCGTCACCACGAACGGCCGTCCGCCGTAAATCCTTCGCGCGGGATCGCCCCGGCCCGGTGGACTTCCTGACACCCGCGTCAATAGCGGGATTGGTCAGAAATTCCTCCCCTACCGCTGGTTGACCATTCATATACCCAATGTCCGTATTCGGGCCAACCATTTCCCCCCTCTTCAAGATCGTGCAAGCATCCCGCCACGCATGGATTGATCACGAAATACGACTAAGAACCGCAGCAACCCACCCCAAAAGGGCGTTGCCCGGCACTCGTGACAGCCCCTGCTCTCGACCCACAGATCCCGAGGGGGGATACACGCATGTCGAAGAACGTCACCCGCCGCGTCGTCCTGCGCGGTACGGCGATAGCCGTCGCCGGAGCGGCCCTGGCCGCTCCGGCCGCCATGGCGGCGACCCGCGCCGCCACGGGCATGGACCACTCGGGCATGGACCACACCGGTCACGGCTCCCACGGCCTCCAGCCCTTCGACGAGGTCTACCAGGGCCGGCGCATCGTCGGCGCGCCCGTCACCGGCGGCCACGAGGCCCACCACGGCGGCTTCGCCGTGACGATCGACGGCAAGGAACTGCACGTCATGCAGAACGCGGACGGCACCTGGATCAGTGTCATCAACCACTACCAGACCTTCGCCGACCCGCTGGCGCTCACCCGCGCCGCCGTCGACAAGCTCCAGGGCGCCGCGCTCGTCCCGATCGCCACCCGCTGACCCCGGCCGACTGCCGACCGCCCGGCCCGACACGGCCGGTCCCCCGACCCGAGAGGACGTAGACCCCCATGGCAGTGCGCAAGAACCAGGCGACCCTGACGGCCACGGAGAAGCGCAACTTCGTCAACGCCGTGCTGGCGCTGAAGAAGAGCGGCAAGTACGACGAATTCGTGCGGACGCACAACGAGTTCATCATGAGCGACGGCGACAACACCGACCGCGTCGGTCACCGTTCGCCGTCCTTCCTCCCCTGGCACCGCCGCTTCCTCATACAGTTCGAGCAGGAGCTCCAGAGAATCGATTCTTCGGTGACGCTCCCCTACTGGGACTGGACCGCCGACCGCACCACCACCGCCTCGATCTTCGCCGCCGACTTCCTCGGCGGGAACGGCCGCAGCCGTGACGCGCAGGTCACCACCGGCCCGTTCGCCTACTCCACCGGCCAGTGGAACATCAACGTCTCGGCCGACAGCCGCCCCTACCTCCAGCGGGAGATGGGCTCGAGCGTCCGCGCGCTGCCCACCCGCGCCGAGGTCGACTCCGTGCTCGCCATGGCCACCTACGACATGGCCCCCTGGAACAGCGCGTCCGACGGCTTCCGCAACCACCTCGAGGGCTGGCGCGGCGTCAACCTCCACAACCGCGTGCACGTGTGGATGGGCGGCCAGATGGCCACCGGCGTCTCCCCCAACGACCCGGTCTTCTGGCTGCACCACTGCTTCATCGACAAGCTGTGGGCCGACTGGCAGCGGATGCACCCCACCTCGGGCTATCTGCCGACCGGCGGCACCACCAACGTCGTGGACCTCAACGACACCATGCGCCCCTGGAACAATGTGACCCCGGCCGACATGCTCGACCACACGAAGTTCTACACCTACGACCGCTGACGGCCTCCCCGGCGGCGGGACACGCGCCATGAGACGCCGGGGGTGACGGGCCCGACCGCCCGTCACCCCCGGCGTCCCCCGTTTTCCGTGCGCTCCGTCCGCACGGGAACCGAACAGACGCCCAACGCGTGAAATGGGGTGAAAGGCCGAAACGGACACCCGGGCGACGCTCACGACCCGTGCAAGATCGATGCACAACCGGTGTGTTTGTCAGTCCCTGCGGCCATACTGCTGGCCTGGCACCCGTTCCCCGCCGCCCGGGGGACAGCGGGCCGCGGCGACCGAGGGGGAGGTCACGTGACACCAGCGCAGCCGGATCCGGGTACGCGGCGCACCGCGTGGCGCGAGGGGCTGGAGCGGACCGCGGACGCGGCCACGACGGAGCCCGGCAGACTCCGCGTCATCGGCGCGGTGCTGGCCGCGCTGCTGATCGGCTTCGGCGCGGTCACCGCCTGGCAGGTCGCCGACCGGTCGGCGGCGGCGGACGCCGTGATCGACCGCAGCCAGCCGCTGAGCGCCGACGCCGCCGACATCTACCGCTCCCTGGCCGACGCCGACACGGCCGCCGCCGCGGGCTTCCTGGCCGGCCGGGACGAGCCCCGCACCGTCCGCCAGCGCTACGAGAAGGACATCGGCGTCGCCTCCGAGCTCCTGGTGAAGGCCGCCGCCGACACCGGGGGATCCGACTCCGCCCGCGAGCAGATAGCCAGGCTCAATCAGCAACTCCCCGTCTACACCGGCCTGGTGGAATCGGCCCGGGCGGCGGGCCGGCAGGGCCTGCCGCTGGGCGGCGCCTATCTGCGCTACGCCAGCGACCGGATGCGCGAGGAGCTGCTGCCGGCCGCCCGCGCCCTCTACGAGGCCGAGACCGGACGCCTCCGTTCCGACTACGCGGACGCCACGTCCTGGCCCTGGGCGGCCCTCGCCACCGGCGTCGTGGCCCTCGGCGCCCTCGGCTGGGCCCAGCGCCGCACCTTCCTGCGCACCAACCGGGTGTTCAACCACGGCCTCCTCGCCGGGACGGCGGCCGGCACGGTGGTCCTGCTGTGGCTGACCGTCGGCCACGCCGTGGCCCGCGCGGAGCTGACCGACTCCTACGAGAACGGGGCCAAGTCCCTCCAGGTACTCAGCGAGGCCCGGATCGCCTCGCTCCAGGCCCGGGGCGACGAGAGCCTCACCCTGGTGGCGCGGGGCGCCGTGCTCACCCCGGCGGGCGACGACGCCTACGAGGCCAGCTACCGCGCGGGCATGCGCAAGCTGATCGGCGGCGACGTCACCGCCTCCGGCGAGCCCGCCCCGGACAGCCTGCTGGGCCGGGCCCGCTCCCTCGCGGACGGCGCGGCGGGACGCGACCCGGTGCTGGAGGCCATCCACGACGTCCAGCAGTGGCAGCGACGGCACGGCGAGGCCCGCACCGCCGACGTCGGCGGGTACTACGGCCAGGCGCTCGCCAAGGTGATCGGAGAGAAGGGCAGCGCCCGGGGCAGCACCGGCGAATCGTTCGACCAGGTGGACACCGCGCTGCGCCGGGCCCTCGCCCACGAGGAGGACGACTTCCGCCGGGCGGCGGGGGACGGGCGCGGCGCGTTCACGGGGCTGGCGGCCGGAGCCGCCGTCCTGGCCGTGCTGGGGGCCGCGGGCGCGGTGCTCGGCATCGGCCGCAGGCTGTCGGAGTACCGGTGAGACGGGGAGGTACGGCGATGAGCGGACGACGCGGGGCCGGAGCCCGGGCCGCGATGACGGCCGGCGTGTGCGTCCTCGCCGGCGTCGTGGGCACGGCCGTCCTGCCCGGGGCACGCCCCGCGGGACACGCGGAGCGGACCGCCGCCGCCGCGCCGGCGGCCGAACGCGCGCCCGCGACGTGCGTCGGCCCGGAGGCGAGCCTGCGCCCCTCGACCGCCGACGGCCCGGCCGTCCGGCGCATCAAGGAGCGCGGCCGGCTGATCGCCGGCGTCGACCAGAACAGCTACCGCTGGGGCTACCGCGACCCCGCCACCGGCGAGCTCAGCGGCTTCGACATCGACCTGGTCCGTGCCGTCGCCAAGGCCATCCTCGGCGATCCCGGCAAGGTCGTCTTCCTGGCGATCCCCACGAACCAGCGCATACCCGCCCTGGAAAAGGGCAAGGTGGACATCATCGCGCGCACGATGACGATCAACTGCGAGCGGATCCGGCAAGTCGCCTTCTCCACGGCCTACTTCGAGGCCGGACAGCAGGTGCTGGCCCCCAAGACCTCACCGGTCACGGCGTTCGACGACACCTTGAAGGGGAAGAAAGTCTGTACGGCCAAGGGATCCACGGGCGAGAGCGAGCTGAAGAACGAGTCGCACGGCGCGTCCGTGCTGACCGTGCCCAACCAGCTCGACTGCCTGGTCCGGCTCCAGCTCGGCCAGGTCGACGCGGTGATCACCGACAGCGCGCTGGCCGCCGGACAGGCGGCCCAGGACCCGTCCGTGCGACTCGTCGGCAAACCGTTCACCACCGAGTCCTACGGCGTGGCGATGAACCTCAGGGACGAAGACCTGGTACGCCGGGTCAACGCGGTACTGGAGGACTACCGCCGGGGCGGCGAGGCGAGCCCCTGGATGCTGGCGTACCGCAAGTGGCTGGCGGCCGACCTCCAGGGGATCACCGCTCCGCCGGAGCCCCGGTACCGGGACTGACGGCACGGAAGAACCGAAGCACCACACCGTTCGCGCGCGGCACCGGCCGCGGGACAGGAGAGGGGACCGATGGCGGTCGCGGGGCCCACCGGGCCGGCCTTGAGCCGCGAGGAGGTGGACCGTGCGCTGGCACGGCTCGGCGCGGAGCACGAGGCGGTCGAGTCCTCCCTGCTCGCCCTCCAGGACCACGCGGGGCGGCGGCTGCTGGAGGGCGCGGAGCTGGCCGGCGTCACCAGGAGCCGGTGGGAGGCCACCGAGCTGCTCATCACCCAGCTGTGGGTGTACTTCGACGCCTACACCGACGCCCTGGAGGCGGCCCGTGAGCTGCGCGGCCGCCGCCGCTGGCCCACCTCGGGCGAACTGTCCGAGCTGACCGGCCTGCTGCGCGGCACCGCCGTCACCCTGCCCGCCGGACCGCCCCAGGCCACGGCGGTGGTGTCGCTGGGCGTGGCGGCCCGGCTGAGCGAGCGGCTGAGCCTCACGGAGCTCGTCGAGCGGATGAACTCCTGGTACGCCCAGGCCCTGGACGTGGTCGTCGTCGCCGACGCCGTCTGGTCGGCGCTGCCCACCCGGATCGACCTGCTCGCCGCCGAGCTCGGGCGCGTCCGCTCCCTCGCCCACTCGGTGGGCGTCCTGCCCGGCGAGCACCCCACGGGCGACGACCTGGAGCGCCTCACCATGGAACTGGCCGCGCTGCGGTCCGAGGTGATATCCGATCCGCTCGTCTTCTGGACCGGCTCCCCGCCCGGCTCCGCGCCCGGCGGCCGCCCCGACACCGCCCGCTACGACCGCGCCGAGCGCGCCCTGGAGGACATGCGCCGGGAGGTGGAGGCCGTCCTCGACGTCCGGCAGGACGCCGAGCGCCGGCTGATGCGCGTGCGCGACGTGCTCTCGCGCGCCGACCGCACCCTGGGCGAGGCCCGCCGCGCCCGGATGGAGGTCCTGTCGAAGATCGCCGCCTATGAGGTGCCCGTGGTCTCCGGCCCGCCGACCGTGCTCTACGAACAGCTGGAGACGGCCGGCGAGTACCGCAGACGCGCGGCGTGGCACCGGCTCTCCCCGCTCCTGGAGAGCCTGGAGCAGCGCGCCGAGGAGGAGCTGCTGCGCGCCCGCGAGTCGCTGACGGCGGTCACGGCCCCCCTGGCCGTACGGGCCGAGCTGCGCGGCCGGCTCGACGCCTACAAGGCCAAGGCGGCGCGGCTGGGCCTGGCGGAGGACTCCCTCGTCGTGGAGCGGTACGACGTGGCGCGCCGCATGCTGTGGAGCGCGCCCTGCGATCTCGTCGCCGCCGAGCAGGCGGTGCTGCGCTACCAGCGGGCCGTGGCGGGGGCCCTGGCCCCCCAGGGCACGGCCGCCTCGACGACCGACGGGCACAGGGGGGACACATGACCGGTGAGGAGTGCCAGCGCCCGGGCTGTGGCGGCCGCTACGAGGACGTCGGGGGCGGCGAGCTCTACTGCGACACGTGCGGGCTCGCCCCCGTCGTCTCGCCGGGCGGGCAGATCGCCTCGCCCGCCACGGGGATCACCCACTCGGGCGGCCGGGCCGGCTCGGGATCGTCGGGGTCGTCGGGGTCGTCCGGCTCGTCGGGCTCGTCGGGGTCCTCGCGTTCGTCGTCGGGGTCCTCGTCAGGGCCCTCGTCACGTTCGTCGTCGCGTTCGTCGGGGTCCCGCCGGTCGGTGTCGGGGCGGCTGTCGCGTTCGGTGTCCGGAGGCACCGAGGGCGTCGCGACGCGGTCCGTCTCGGTGCGCAGCCGGACGTCCGGCGCGTCCGGCGCCGGCCGCAACAAGCTGGGCGCGGGCCTGGTCAGCATGCCGGGCGTGCCGCGCCCCGAGCCCCGGGCGGCGGTGCTGGAGCGCCCGGAGGTGCCCGAGCGCAAGCGGTTCTGCAGCCGGAGCGACTGCGGCGCGCCCGTGGGGCGTTCGGGCCCCCACCGGGCGGGGCGCACGGAGGGCTACTGCACCAAGTGCGGCCACCCGTACTCCTTCGTGCCGAAGCTGCGCCAGGGCGACGTGGTGCACGGGCAGTACGAGGTGGCGGGCTGTCTCGCGCACGGCGGGCTCGGCTGGATCTACCTGGCCATCGACCGGGCCGTCTCCGACCGCTGGGTGGTCCTCAAGGGCCTGCTCGACACCGGCGACGAGGACGCGCTGGCCGCGGCCGTCGCCGAGCGGCGCTTCCTCGCGGAGATCGAGCACTCCAACATCGTCCGCATCTACAACTTCGTCGAACACCTCGACCAGCGCACGGGCAGCCTCGACGGCTACATCGTCATGGAGTACGTCGGCGGCAAGTCCCTCAAGGAGATCGCCAACGAGCGCCGCCACCCCGACGGGCGCCGCGACCCGCTGCCGGTCGAGCAGGCGTGCGCGTACGGCATCGAGGCGCTGGAGGCGCTGGCGCATCTGCACAGCCGCAATCTGCTGTACTGCGACTTCAAGGTCGACAACGCGATCCAGCAGCAGGACCAGCTGAAGCTGATCGACATGGGCGCGGTGCGCCGGATGGACGACCACGACAGCCCCATCTACGGCACCATCGGCTACCAGGCCCCCGAGATCGCCGAGCTGGGCGCGTCGGTCGCCTCCGACCTCTACACGGTGGCGCGCACGCTCGCGGTGCTCACCTTCGACTTCCAGGGCTACACGAACGTCTTCGTGGACAGCCTCCCCGCCCCGGACCACATCGAGGTCTTCACCCGCTACGAGTCCTTCTACCGGCTGCTGGTCCGGGCCACCGACCCGGACCCGGCCCGGCGGTTCGCCTCCGCCGACGAGATGGCCGAGCAGCTGACGGGCGTCCTCCGGGAGGTGGTCGCCCTCCAGACGGGCGCCCCGCGCCCCGCGCTGTCCACGCTCTTCGGCCCCGAGCCGCGGGTGGTGGACACGGTCCTCTTCGAGGAGTGCGACCGGGATGTGTCCGCCCTGGGCGGCCGGGCCCCGGCGCAGCGCGCCTGGCCGCGCCTTCGCCTGCCGCGTGGCCGGAACGGCGCGGGCGCCGGTACGCCGCCCGGGACGGCGGGAGCGCCCGGCGCGGTCGCCGGACCGACGGCCGCCGGAAGACAGGTGGGAGCGGCCTTCGGCGTCGCCCCCGGACCGTTCGGCGGTTCGGCGGGCGCCGTGCCCGCAGGGCGGGCCGCCCCGGCCGTCGGCGTCACACCCGCCGTGGCCACCGGCCTGGCAGGCGCCGGCACGGCCCCCACGGGCCGGCCGGGCGCGGCCGTTCCGCCGGGAACGGCCGGCCCGGCGGTGTCCGCCCCGGGCGGCGCGGCGGCGCCCTTGCCCGGCGTCACCGCCGGGCCGGCGGGCGCCGGCCCGGGCGCGGGCGTCGCGGGAACGGCCGGCGCGGCTGTCACCGGCGGGGGCGCGCCCGCCCCCGTGGCCGCTCCCGGCAAGGCCGGGGGCGGCGTCGCGGCGGCGTTGCGGCCGATCGACGCGCGGGCCGCCGCGCTCGCGCTGCCGTTCCCGCTCGTCGACCCCGGCGATCCCAACGCGGGCTTCCTCGCGGGGCTGATCGCCTCGCAGCCGGCCGAGTTGTACGCCGCGCTCCAGGCCGCCCCGACCGAGTCGCCGGAGCTGCGGCTGCGGCGGGTGCGGGCCCAGCTGGAGCTCGGCGAGGACGGGGCCGCGTCCCAGGCGCTCGCCGCGCTGGAGGCCGCGAGCCCCGACGACTGGCGCACCGTCTGGCACCGGGGCGTCCACGCCCTCGCCGTCGGCGACAACACCACGGCGGCCCTGTCCTTCGACGCCGTCTACGACGCCTTCCCCGGGGAGCCCGCGCCCAAGCTGGCCCTCGGGGTGTGCGCGGAGGTGCTCGGCCAGCTCGACAACGCCGCCGAGTACTACCACCTGGTGTGGGCGACCGACCCGGGCTTCGTCGGGGCGGCGTTCGCCCTGGCCCGGGTACGGCTGGCCGCCGGGGACCGCGAGGGCGCGGTGCGGGCCCTGGAGTCCGTGCCGGCGGCGTCCATCCACTGCACGGCGGCCCGGGTCGCGGCGGTACGGGCCCGGCTGCGGGGGCGCTCGGCCCACGAGCCGCTGCTGGCCGACCTGCGGGCCGCCGCCGGCCAGGTGGAGGGGCTCACGGACCTCGGGCTGGACGCGGTGCGGCGCGAACGGCTGTCGACGGAAGTGCTCGGCACCGCGCTGGACTGGGTGCTGTCGGGCCGTCAGGGCGCGCCGGGCGCCGCCGTCGCGCCCCCGGCACCGCCCGTACTGCTCGGCAGCGGGCTGGATGAGCGGGAACTGCGGTTCGGGCTGGAGCGCTCGTACCGGGTGCTCGCCCGGCTGGCCCAGCGCGGTGAGGAACGGATCGAACTGGTGGAACGGGCCAACCGTTACCGCCCCAGGACATGGGTGTGATCGATGTCGCAACTGCCCCCACAGCTGACGGCGTGCCCCGCCTGTCACGAGCCGCTGGAGCCCGCCGACAACTTCTGCGGAGGCTGCGGCGTGGACCTCTCGGCGGTGCCGCCCGGGCCCGACGACCCACGGGCGGCGGCGTGGCGGCGGCCTGACACGCCCGCCGCACGGGAGGCGGACGACTACCGTCTCGCCCCGCCCGCCCCGGGCGTCCCCGCGCAGCCCGCGCGTGGCGCGGGCCCCTCCGGGCCCTGCGCGGCCTGCCGGTCGGGCATGATCGACAACGACGGGTACTGCGAACACTGCGGACATGCACAGCCGCGCGAACGGGATCACATGGAGCACGAGTCGGCAGGCGTCGCGGCGGTCACGGACCGCGGCCTGCGCCACCATCGCAACGAGGACGCGTACGCCGTGTCCACCACCGACCTCCCCGGCGGGCAGCCGGCCGTCGTCGCGGTCGTCAGCGACGGCGTGTCGTCCGCGGCCCGCCCCGACGAGGCGTCGGCCGCGGCCGTCGAGGCCGCCCACGACTCGCTGGTGACGGCGCTGGCCCGGGGCACCGCCCCCAAGGAGGCCACGCACGAGGCGGTCGTCGTCGCCGCCGAGGCCGTGGCCGCCCTGGCCGCGCCCGGCCACGAGCCGCGCGAGCACGGCCACTACCGCCATGAGAACGCGCCCGCCTGCACCATCGTCAGCGCCGTCGTCACCGGCGACCTGCTGACCGTCGGCTGGGTCGGCGACAGCCGCGCCTACTGGGTGCCCGACGACCGCTCCAAGCAGCCCGCGCGGCTCACCGAGGACGACTCGTGGGCCGCGCAGATGGTGGCGGCGGGCCTGATGTCGGAGGCCGAGGCCTACGCCGACGAGCGCGCCCACGCCATCACCGGCTGGCTCGGCGCGGACGCCTACGAGGTCGAGCCGCACACCGCCTCGTACCACCCCGACCGCCCCGGTGTGGTGCTCGTCTGCACCGACGGTCTGTGGAACTACGCCGAGTCCGCCGAGGAGATGGCGTCCGTCGTGCCCGCCGACGCCCGCTCCCGGCCGTTGGAGTGCGCACGCCGTCTGCTGGCCCACGCTCTGGACGGAGGGGGCCACGACAACGTAACAGTGGCTGTGGTGCCGTTCCCGTCCCGGGCCGAAGGGGCAGGATCGGCCTGACGCGCCGCAGTGTCCACGGGGGGATCCACGCACGGTGCCGGGCTCCGGTGCCGCGCCGTCCGTCCGCCCCGCCGCACGCCCGTGCCGACCACGTGGAGTACGTACGAAGGAGCGGATCAGATGGCCCATTTCGCCAAACCGAGCGTGCCCGGGTTCGACGTCGACGTGTACCAGAACGTCAACCTCCCCGAGGGAGGCCGGGAGGTCAACGCCATCGTGACGGTGACCTCCACCGGCGCCGGTTGTGACTCCGGCGCGGTCGCGCCCGGCCCCCGCACCCCGGACGCCGCCGTCGTCCTGATGGTCGACTGCTCGGGCTCCATGGACTACCCGCCCGCCAAGATGCGCAGCGCCCGCGAGGCCACGGCCGCCGCCGTCGACGCGCTGCGCGACGGCGTCGCCTTCGCCGTGGTGGGCGGCACCCACCAGGCGCGCGAGGTCTATCCGGCCGGCGGGCGGCTCGCGATCGCGGACGACGTGACCCGGGGCCAGGCCAAGGAGGCGCTGCGCAAGCTCAGCCCGGGCGGCGGCACCGCCATCGGCACCTGGCTGCGGCTCGCCGACCGGCTGCTGGCCTCGTCCGACGCGGCGATACGTCACGGCATCCTGCTCACCGACGGCCGCAACGAGCACGAGGAGCCCGACGCGCTGCGGGCCGCGCTGGACGCGTGCGCGGGCCGGTTCACCTGTGACGCGCGGGGCGTGGGGACGGACTGGGAGGTCAAGGAGGTCACGGGCATCGCCTCCGCCCTGCTGGGCAGCGCCGACATCGTCGCCGACCCGGCCGGGCTGGCCGAGGACTTCACGCGGGTGATGGAAACGGTCATGGGCAAGGAGGTCGCGGACGTCTCCCTGCGGCTGTGGACCCCGCAGGGCGCGGAGGTGCTCTTCGTCAAGCAGGTCGCGCCCACGGTGGAGGAGCTGACGGACCGCCGCCAGGAGTCCGGGCCGCGCTCCGGCGACTACCCGACGGGCGCGTGGGGCGACGAGTCCCGCGACTACCACGTCTGCGTCCGGGTGCCGAGCGCCCATGTGGGCCAGGAGATGCTCGCCGCCCGGGTGTCCCTGGTGCTGCCCACCCCTGACGGCTCGTCACCGCACGTCCTGGCCCAGGGCCTGATCCGGGCGGTGTGGACGGACGACCTGGAGGCGTCGACGGCCATCAACCCCCAGGTGGCCCACTACACCGGCCAGGCCGAGCTGGCCCAGGCCATCCAGCAGGGCCTGGACCTGCGCAAGGCGGGGGACGTGGACGGGGCGACCGCCAAGCTCGGCCGGGCCGTCCAGCTGGCCAGCCGCTCCGGCCACGCGGACACCGCGAAACTCCTTTCGAAGGTGGTGGACGTCGTGGACGCGGCGAACGGTACTGTGCGGCTGAAAGCGAAGGTCTCGGAGGAGGCCGAGATGACGCTGGAGACCCGTTCCACCAAGACCGTTCGCGTCAAGAAGTAGCGTCGAGAAGCAACCGCCAGAGGGGGAAGAGACCGACATGCCGACCTGCCCGAACGGCCACCCGTCGGAGGCCGCAGACTGGTGCGAGGTGTGCGGCCACCGGATGTCGGCGGCCACGGCACCGCCCGGTCCCCCGGCCGCCGTCCCGCCGCCGCCCGCCGCGCCGCCCGCGACCGGTGGCACCGGCGGCTACGGCTACCCGGGCGACGCCACCGTCCAGGCGGAGCTCTGTCCCCAGTGCCGCACCCCCCGCGAGGCACAGGGCCCCTTCTGCGAGGAGTGCCGGTACAACTTCGTCACCCGGTCGGCGAACCCCTACGCG
>NZ_JAILXP010000142.1 GCF_020740895.1 Streptomyces sp. UNOB3_S3
GGGTGTGGCCGGGGGTGGCCAGGGCCCGGAGCGCCAGGCCGTCGTCCACCGGGATCGTGTCGCCGTCGGCGACGGGGGTGCGGGCGAAGGAGACCGCGGCGCCCTCGGGCACCAGGTAGTGGGCACCGGTGACGCGGGCGAGCTCCAGCCCGCCGGATATGTAGTCGTTGTGCACATGGGTCTCCGCCACGAAGCCGATCCGCACCCCGCGCCGGGCGGCGGCCGCGATGACCCGGTCGATGTCGCGGGGCGGGTCGACCGCCACGGCGACGGCGGCACCGCACGCCAGATAGCTGCGGTTGCCCAGGCCTTCCAGCGCGAGGGTCTCGACGGCATGCACGGCGGCGACTCCTCACCACTCGACGCACCCCGGGTACATTCGGAGCTCCCTTCGACCATAATACCCCCAGGGGTATTCATAAAGGCCCTGTGGAGCCGGCCCGGCCTATACCGCCGCCCGGCGCGCCGCGACCGCCGAGAGCGCGGCCGCCGTCAGCCCCAGGGCGGCCGTGACGGCGACGAAACCGGGGCCCGCGACGGCCCACGGGCTCAGCAGGGCCGTCCCCAGGGCCACTCCCAGGTGGTCGAGCGTGCCGTTCCAGGAGATGACGCTGGCGCGCCGCGCCGGGTCGGCGCCGCCGAGGTACGTCTGCTGGCTGGTGTAGAAGGCGCCCCCGGCGACCATCCACACGAACACCGCGGCCAGACTGACCGCCGCGGCCGTGCTGAGCAGCGCGACGACGCTCGCCGCCACGAACACCAGCGCGCAGCCCGCCGACAGCACGTTCTCGCCGATGCCGCGCCGCCGCGCCCGGTCGCTCACCTGGCCGAGGAGCACCGATCCGGTCAGCGAACCCGCCCCCACCAGCAGGCCGATGAGCCCGAGCCGCGCCGTGTCGTAGTGGTACCGCTCCGCGAAGAGCGCGCCGACGAACGTGTACGCGCCGAGCCGGCCTGCCTGGAGGAAGCCGGTGGAGAGCAGGGGCAGCGCCAGGCGCCGCTGCCGCCACACGGCGAACCCGGCCAGCGGGGAGGCGGACGCGGCCCTGGGCCGGGGGCCCTTCAGGCGCCACCCTATGAGCAGCACGACCGGGGCCAGCCCCGCGCCGACGGCCGCGAACGCCCACGGCCAGCCCGCCGCGTCCGAGAGGAGCCCGCCGAGCGGCACGCCGAGGACCTGCCCCAGCGCGTAGCAGGAGACGCCCATGGCGACGGCGCGGCCGCGCTGGTGACCCGCGGCGGATTCGGAGAGATAGGCCCACATGGCGGGGGCGGCCGTCGCCCCGCCGAGTCCGGTCAGGGCACGGGCGGCGGTCAGGGCGGTGAGGCTGTCCGCCGTGGCGCACAGCAGATTGCCGCCGACGAAGAGCGCGCCTCCCACGGTGATGAAGACGCGGCGCGGGAACCGGTCGGAGACACCGCCGAGCAGGGGCGCCGCGACCGCGTAGGTGAGCACGTAGGCGGTGACGACCTGCGCCGCGGCGCCGGTGCCCACGCCCAGGTCGGTGGCGATCGTGGGCAGCAGCGGGGACACCAGGAAGGTCTCGGCCCCCATCAGGAAGAGGAAGAGGTACAGCAGCGCGCAGCGGGCCCATGGGGTGACCGCGGCCTCGCCCCCGGCCGGGAGGCGGGGGGCGAGGCCGGTCGCCGGGCCGGAGCCGGTCACGCCGACCGGGCGCGGACGCGCGCCGGTGCGGTGCGGGGCAGGTCCAGCTCGTCCCAGCAGCGGAGGAGGGCGTCGGCGAACCGGTGGACCTCCAGTGGCTGGTGGACCGGGGACGGGTTGATACGCAGGCGCTCGGTGCCCCGGGGCACGCTCGGGAAGTTGATCGGCTGGGCGTACATCCGGTGCCGTTCCAGCAGGATCCTCGCCAGCTCGCGGCACCGGTGCGGGTCGCCGACGAGCACGGGCACGATGTGGCTCCGGTCGCTCACCAGCGGGACGCGGGCGTCGCGCAGCAGGGTCTTCAGCAGCCGGGCCCGCTCGTGCAGCCCCGCGCGCTCGATGTCGCTGCGCCGCAGGTGCCGCACGCTGACCAGGGCTCCGGCGGCCAGCGCGGGCGGCATGGACAGGGTGAAGATGAACGCGGGCGCGAGGCTGCGGATGGCGTCGACGACGGGCCTGGGGCCCGCCACATAGCCGCCGGCGGTGCCGTACCCCTTGGCGAACGTCCCCATCAGGAGCGTGACCTCGTCGCCGACGCCGAGCTGGGCGGCCATGCCGGCGCCCTCGGGCCCGTACATGCCGACCGTGTGCGCCTCGTCGACGTACACGAACGCGTCGTGCCGCTGGGCGACCGCGCAGAGCTCGGCCATGGGGGCGACGTCGCCGTCCATGGAGTAGACCGATTCGAAGGCCACGACCTTCGGGCGCCCGGGGCGCACCTCGTTCAGCCGCCGGTTGAGGTCGGCGGGGTCGTTGTGGTCGAAGACGTGGCGCTCGGCGCCGCTGGCCCGCATCGCCGTGATCATCGAGGCGTGGTTGAGCCGGTCGGAGAAGAACACGCAGTCGGGGAGGGTCCTCCCCAGGACGTACAGGGCGGCGTCGTTGGCCGCGTAGCCGGTGATGAAGGTCAGCCCGCTCTCCTTGCCGTGGAGTTCGGCGACCTCCCGTTCCAGGGCGACGTGGTGCGGGGTGGTCCCGGAGATGTTCCGCGACCCGCCGGCCGCGGCTCCGGAGGTGTCGAGCGTCCTGCGCATCGCGGCCAGCACATCGGGGTGCTGGCCCATGCCCAGATGGTCGTTGCTGCACCAGACGGTGACCTCCCGGGCCCCCTGGGGCCCGTGGTGCAGGGCTTGTGGGAAGCGACCGGCGAGTCGTTCGATCTCGACGAACGTGCGGTACTGCCCGGATTCCTTGAGCTTCTCCATGTGATCGGCGAAGTGGCCGATGTAGTCAAACACTTCTCGCGAACCCCCGTTGTGGGACACGGTCGCCCGTGCCCGACTCGCTCAGCGTGCTGTTCCAGCATCGCCCAGGGTCCGCTCCGGCACATCGTCACCGGGTATCGGACACGCTCCTCCTGACGGGGCATCCCCCGGGCGGAGGCATCAGGCCGGCGGAGGAGAGAAGGCCGTGACGAAGACCGTCCTCAGTACGATGCCGACGATCTACGGCTTGTGTCCCACCTTGTCCCGCCCGGCGGGATCAGCGACGGGGTCAGGGGTCGAGCCGCCCGGCCAGGAGGGTGCCCACGGCGGTGCGCCGGTGGAGAACGGCCCGCCCGGCGCGGACCGTCGTGACGAGGCCGGCCCCGCGCAGGGCGGCGGCGTGCGCGGAGGCCGTGGCGTTGCTGACGCCCAGCCGCCGGGCGAGTCCGCTCGTGGTGTGCTCCTCCGCGAGCAGGATCAGCATCTCGCAGCGCGTCCGCCCGAGCACCCGCGCCAGCGCCTCCTCCGGGCCGTCCGCGCCCGCCGGCCCGGCCGGGGTGAGCGGCAGGCCCGGCCCGGCGGGATAGGTCACGTGCACCGGGCGGCCGGGGAGGTCGGAGACGAGCGGGTGCCCGGTCCAGTGGAAGGTGGGCCGCAGCACCAGGCCGCGCCCGCCGAGCTCGACGTCCCGTCCGGGCCCGGCGTCCTGTCCGGGCCCGGCGTCCTGTCCGGGCCCGGCGTCCTGTCCGGGCCCGGCGTTCCGCTCCGGGGCGCCGGGCAGCTCCCACACGCTCCCCCGCAACCGCGCGCCCGGCACGAGGGCGGCGAGCGCCGCGCCCACGCCGTGCTCGGCCACGGCCAGGGCGTGACGGGTGAACTCCCGCTGGTGGAGGTCCTGCACCACGGGCCACACCGGGCGCACCACGCTCTCGAACGCCGCGTGCTGCGCCCGCCGCAGGACGCGCCAGCCCCCGGCCTCGCCCCGGTGCAGATCGCGGACCCAGAGCGGGGGCGGCGCCGGGTGCCCGGCGTAGACCCGCTCGATCTCGGCACGGACCCGGTGGGGGCGCCACTCCCGGGCGGCGTCGAGCGCGTCGTGGAGCGAGTCGTCGAACACGTCGAGGAATTCGGGCGCCCGGCCCGCGGGGACGAGGTCCCCCAACGCCTCGGCGGCGGCCGGCAGGGAGCGGAGCGACCGTCTCCGCCAGCGGCCGAAGAGCAGCTCGTCGCCGGGGGTGAGCAGCTTCATCAGGGCCGTGTTCAGCTCCAGCAGCGGCGCCGCCCTGGGTGCGAAGCGGACCCCGGCGAAGTCGGCGGCCGTGAAGTGGATCCTGATCACTGCTCTCCTCCGGTGGCGCTGCTCTTTTCGGCGCTCTTTTCGGCGGCGACGCGCCATCGTTTCGGCCAGGGCCTGAACCTTCGCCCCCGCTCCCCTCCGGGCCGCAGCATAAGGGCCGCGTTCACGGAGAGATGGATGAGGGGAGAACGATGTTCCTCACAGGAACGACGACCCGGCGGGGCGTCGCCAAGTCGGCCGCGCTGGCGGGTGCCGCGCTGCTGCTCGCGGGGGGTTCCACACCGGCGCAGGCACGTCAGCGGCAGCGGTCGCGTCCCGACACCGCCCTGTACCTGCCGCGGCCGACCGGCCCGTACCGGACCGGGGTCACCACGCTGTATCTGGTCGACCGTTCCCGGCCCGACCCACTGACGCCCTCGATTCCCGTGCGGGAGCTGATGGTCACGGTCTTCTACCCCGCCCGCGCGGTCCACGGCCGGGCCGTCGCCCCGCAGATGTCCGCCGTCGCCGCGGCGAAGTTCCCGGAGACCGCCTCCGTCGTCCACCCGGGCCTGCCCCCGACCGGGGTGGACTGGGCGGCCACCCCGACCCATTCGTACACCGGCGCGCCCGCGCGACCCGGGCGGCGGCCGGTGCTGCTGTACAGCCCGGGCGGCGGCGATCCGCGCACCCTGGGCACCGGGCTCGCCGAGGAGCTCGCGAGCCACGGCTACGCGGTGGTGACGGTCGATCATCCCGGCGACGCCGGCGTGGTCGAGTTCCCGGGCACGACGGCCCACCGTCCCGAGCCCTGGCGCGAGACCGTCTTCCGGGGCGATCCCCGCAGTGACCCGCCGCTCTTCCGGACCGTCATCGACGCCCGGGTCGCGGACACGCGCTTCGTCCTGGACGCGCTGGAGACACTGGCGGCCGGGCGGAACCCGGACGCGGCGGGACGGCCGCTGCCGGAGGGCCTCGGCCGCGCGCTGGACCCGCGGCGCGTCGGCGTGTACGGCCACTCGGCGGGCGGCACCACCGCCGCCGAGGCCATGTACGAGGACCGGCGCGTCCGCGCGGCCGTCGACATGGAGGGCTATCTCGACCACCCGGCCGAGGGCCCCGGACGCCCCGGAGAGCTGTATCCGGTCGCCCGCCACGGGGTGGACCGGCCGCTGCTCCTGCTGGGCACCGACGGCTTTCCCGAGCGGCGGCAGCTGGAGCGTTCCTGGTCGGCCGTGCTCGCCCATCCGGGCGGGCGCACGGACCGGCGGCAGCTCGACGGGGCCGCGCACGGGGTGTTCACCGACTACGCCGCCTTCGTGCCTCGGTTGCAGGCGGCGGGGCTGCTGACCGCCGAGGACCGGGTCCGGCTGGTCGGCGCGGTCGACCCCGCCGTGTCGGTGCCGTGGGTGCGTCACCATGTGCGCTCGTTCTTCGCCCGGCACCTTCCGGCGCGCTGACCGGTAACCGTCTGTCGCCGCCGGCGCCGAAAGTGCCGCAATGGCTTCATGATTGACGCTGCATCAGATCATGACGGCGTGCCGCCCGCCCTGCCCGGCGGCCCCGCCGGGCAGGCCCTGCTCGGCCGGTCGGGGGTGCCGGTCACCCGGCTGGGCTTCGGCGGCGCGGCGCTCGGCGGGCTGTTCCGCCCGGTGACGGCGGACGACGCGGTACGGGCTGTGCGCGCGGCCTGGGACGCGGGCGTCCGCTACTTCGACACCGCCCCGCACTACGGCGCCGGGCTCTCCGAGGAACGGCTCGGCGCGGCCCTGTCCGGGCTGCCCCGCCGGGAGTTCACGGTCTCCACCAAGGTGGGCCGGCTGCTCGCCCACGGGCCCGGGGGCCTGCCGCCGGGCGGGGACGGCACGGAGTTCACCGGCGCCCCGGAGCGACTCCGGGTGCGCGACTACAGCCGGGACGGCGTGCTGCGGAGCGTCGAGGCGAGCCTGCGCAGGCTCGGCCTGGACCGGGTCGACGTGCTGTACCTCCACGATCCGGACGACCACTGGGAGCAGGCGGCCGGCGAGGCGTTCCCCGCGCTGGCACGGCTGCGGGACGAGGGTGTCGTGGGCGCGATCGGGGCCGGGATGAACCAGACGGCGATGCTCGCCCGTTTCGTCGCCGAGACCGATCCGGACGTGGTGCTGTGCGCGGGCCGGTGCAGCCTGCTGGACAGCGGCGCGCAGCGCGAGCTGTTCCCGCTGTGCGAGCGGAGAGGCGTGGCGGTGGTGGCCGCCGGCGTCTTCAACAGCGGCGTCCTGGCCGACCCGGACACGGACCCGCGCTACGACTACGCCCGGGCGCCGGCCCCCGTGGTGGCCCGCGCCCGGCGGCTGGCCGCCGTGTGCGGTCGCCACGGCGTACCCCTGCCCGCTGCGGCCCTGGCCTGGCCCGCCCGGCACCCGGCGGTGGCGTCCGTGCTGGTGGGAATGCGCAGCGCGGAGGAGGTCAGGACGGGCGTCGCCCTGGCGGGCACCAGGATCCCGCCGGAGCTGTGGCGGGACCTGGAGGGGGCAGGGCTGCTGCCGGGGCGGGTGTGAGAAGCGGACCCCGAGCAGAGGCCAAACCATGGCGTCCAGCTACATATCCTCCGAAAGGACTGTTCCCATGAGAACAGGGGCAGATTGTCACCCAGGGTGTGAACTGAACAGCACTGTTCTCAAGGGGGAATTCATGCCGGACGACGAGGCGGGCAGTGCGGTCCGCGAGGGGAGCCCGGACTCGGCGGTCGACCGGGTGGCAGACTTCTACGGCGCCTACATCGACGCCATCGACGACGGAACCGACGATCTGAGCGACGAGCTCCGCGCCCACTACCTGACGGAGGACCTCCGTCAGCGGCTGGCCGTCTGGGAGGAGGCCAACCACGCCGACGGGGTCCTGCGCGCCCAGGACGTGCCCACCCACTGGGAGGTCCGCTATCACGACTCCGGCGCCGGGCACCTGTTCACCACCGTCACGCTCACCTGGGGCACCGGCCCGGACGCCGGGCACACCCGGCTGGCGGTGCAGAGCGATCTGAGCACCAAGCTCATCTCGGACATCGAGGACGGCTGACGGCAGCCGGCGGCCCGGTCACCGGTCCAGCACCACCCGCAACGCCCGCTCGACCTCCTCCGGGTCGCCCTGTGCCCTCCCGCGCCAGGCGATCAGGCCGTCGGGCCGGACGAGCACCGCCCCGGACGGGGTGACGCCGTGCGCCGCCGCCCAGTCCCCGTCCAGAGCCGGGACGGTGACGGGGACGCCGAGGCGCCCGGCGGCCCGCTCCGCTCCGGACCGCCAGCCCGGGTCGTCGGTGAGGAGCACGAATCCGCGGCCGTACAGGTCACGCGTGGACCCGTCGCCCAGGGGCACGTGCGGCGCCCGGGTGCCGGGGCGGCCGCTGGGCGTGGCCGGGTCCTCGAAGAGGGCGTCGTCGAGGACATCGTCGAGGGCGTCGTCCGAGGGGGACGTCGTCTCGGGGGCGAACGCGCCCGCCGGGCAGCGGTAGCCGAACAGGAGGCGGGCCGGGTCGAGCCGTTCGGCCACGGTGTCGTCGGCCAGGTGCGGTGCCATCCGGTGCACCATGTTCGCGTACTGCTGCTCGACGAGGCACTCCGCGAAGGGCCTGCGTTCGGCGTCGTGGCTGTCCAGCAGGCCGGGGCCGGCCTGGCCGCGGACGACCGCGGCCAGTTTCCAGGCGAGGTGGTGGCCGTCCATCAGGGCGCTGTTGCCGCCCTGGCCCCCGGTCGGCGGCATCACATGGGCCGCGTCCCCGACCAGGTGCACCCTGCCGGACGAGAAGCGGTCCGCGACCCGGCAGGCGGTCGACCACGCCGTCGCGCCGAGCAGCTTCACCTCCAGCTCCGGCAGGCCCGTGACCAGCCGGATGAGCTCGCGGGCGTGCTCGTCGTCCCTGGGCGCCTCGACAGCGGCCACGAACCTGCCGGGCGTGTCGGTGGAGACGAAGGCGCCCGACCCGCCGGGCAGCGCGGGGTTCTGGAGGTAGTGCATCTGCACGGCCGCGCCGTCGAGGGCCAAGTCGAGGTCTGCTTCGAAGAGCAGGCTGGTGCTCTCGCCGATGACGCCGCGCCCGTGGCCGCCGATGCCGGCCGCCTCGCGGATCCCGCCGCGGTGGCCGTCGGCGCCCACCAGATAGGCGGCCTCGACCTCGTAGACCTCGCCGGTGGCCAGGTCGCGCAGGACGGCGGTGACCCCGTCCGGCCCGTCGGTGAAGGACTCAAGGCGGGTGGAGAACCGTATGTCCGCGCCGAGCTCGGCGGCGCGCGCGGCCAGCAGGGGCTCGGCGCGCTCCTGGCCGACCAGGCCGGTGGGGGCGGGCGAGTAGCGCCCGAAGTCCGGCATGGCCTCGGTGACGCTGTGGAACACCCGGCCGGTCACGCTCTCCGCGATGACGATGGTCATCCCGGGCCGCCCCGGGGGCGCCGCGTCCAGGAGGGCCCGCTCCAGGCCGGCGGCGCGGAGCGCCTCCATGGCGGCGGGCATCTGGCCGCGGGCCTTCGGCTCCAGCGACGTACCGGGGTGGCGCTCGGCCACCAGCGCGGGCACGCCGTGCAGTCCGAGGAAGAGCGCGGTGGACAGGCCGCCGAGGCCGGCCCCGACGATCAGGACAGGAGTGGTCCGGGTGTGCACGGTTCCCTCCAGGAGCCTAGACTAGTCCCAGGAAGCGGATATTCCCATCAATCGAAATATCCGTCGCATCGAGATATAGCTGCCGAGGTGTGCCGTGTCAACCGAGAACAGGTCCGAGCTGATCACCTCCCTGATGAAGGCCATGCGCGACCAGGCGGGTCGCGGGCTGATGCTGCACGGCGCGATCGCCGAGCGGTTCGGGCTGAACTTCACGGACCTCAAGTGCCTCGACCTGGCCCGCCACGAGAAGGAGCTGACGGCCGGGAGGATCGCGGCGGCCACCGGGCTGAGCACCTCCGCCGTCACCGCCGTGCTCGACCGCCTGGAGCGGCGCGGCTTCATCGAGCGCCGGCGCTCCACGACCGACCGGCGCAAGGTCGTCGTGGCCGCCACCGGCCAGCACGACGCCGAGATGCAGGAGGTCTTCGCCGGATTCGGCGGGATGGTGACGGACATCCTGGACCACTACGACGACGAGCGGCTCGCCTTCCTCCTGGAGGTGACGCACCGTCTCACCCGGGCCGCCCACGAGGCCACGGAGCGGCTGGCCGACGACGGAAAGAGCTGACGGGGGCGGCGGGGAAGGCCCTGTAGCGGACGAGGCGCAGGTCGGAGCGGCGGATTTACCGTTCCGTTTCCTTCTGTTTACCTTTCCGCCCTTCGCGCGGGGGTATCCCCGCCCCATACTGACGACACCCGTCCCGCAAGCCCCACGGTAAGCGTGAAAACCACCGCGCCGGAAAGCCGCTGGACGTCTCTCCTTTCTCTGTCGTCACCCCCATCGCTGAAGGATCCAGCGCCGTGCCCGTACCCGTTTTCCTCCACGGCCGCACCGTGCGGCTG
Organism: Streptomyces sp. UNOB3_S3; assembly: GCF_020740895.1. Classification (GTDB taxonomy): domain Bacteria; phylum Actinomycetota; class Actinomycetes; order Streptomycetales; family Streptomycetaceae; genus Streptomyces. Next base: position 9,623 of record NZ_JAILXP010000142.1, read on the forward strand.
GAACCACTCGGCGAGCACCACATCGAGGGCCTCGCCGCCGCGGCGGCCGAGGACCGCAGCAGCTACGCCTTCACTCCCGTGCCGCACGGCCCGGAGGCCACGGCCCGCTACGTGGCCGATGCCCTCGCGGCCCGCGCCGCCGGCCGGGCGCTGCCCTTCGCCACCGTGCGGATCACGGACGGCCTGGTCATGGGCTCGACGCGGTTCTGCGAGCTGGACTACTGGCAGGGCCCGGTGCAGTGGCCCCCGGCCCCGCGCGGCCCGCTCGGCGATCCCCTCACCGCGATACCCGACGCGGTGGAGATCGGCGGGACCTGGCTCTCCGCGCGCGCCCAGGGCACCGGCATCAACACCGAGACCAAGCTCCTGATGCTGCGCCACGCCTTCGAGACCTGGGGCGTGCGGCGCGTGTCCCTGCGCGCGGACTCCCGCAACGCGCGCTCGCGCGCGGCCATCGAGCGCCTCGGCGCGGTCCTCGAGGGCGTCCACCGCGCCCACACCCGGGGCCTCGACGGCATAGTGCGGGGCACGGCCTTCTACTCGATCCTCGACGAGGAGTGGCCCGGCGTACGGACCGGGCTCGAGCACCGGGTCGCGCCCCGGGCCGGGGCGGCGCACCACGCCCCGGAGCGGGTGCGCCCGCTCGTCTCGGCGTAGCAGGCGCCTCCTTCGTCCCCTTGCCCCCGTTTTCTTCCATCCCGTTTCCTCAGTCGCCCGGGCTCGTTGTGCGAAAGCGAGCCGCACCCCGAACCCGGGGAAGACGAGGAAAAGGAGAAGCGCTGTGCGCTGGATGAGCATCGCTCTGGCCGCGGTGGCCACGGTCGGCGTCATGAGCACCCCGGCGGCCGCCGCCCAGCTGCGCGCCGACGGCCCGCCCTGGCCTTACAAGGACTGCGTGGAAACGGCCGTCAAACAGCACAAGGAGACCCCGAGCCACGCCAAGTGGCACTGCGACGAGCTCGCGAAGAAGGGCTGGGTCAAGCCGCCGACCGCCGAGGACAACGCGGCGCAGAGCACGAACCCGAAGGGCACCGGCCCCAAGAGCACCGACCCCAAGGGCACGGGCCCGAAGAGCGGCGGGCCGAAGGGCCACCACTCGAAGGGCCACCACCCCACGCACGGCCACCCGAAGGGCCACCACCCCACGCACGGCAAAACCAAGCCCAAGCAGTAGCCACGGCCGCGCCCCCGTGCTTCGTCAGGCCCGCTCGTGCTCCCGGAGGAAGTCCAGGACGAGCGGGCCGGCGACGGAGCGGGACTCCTCGAAGTAGGCGTGCCGCGCGCCGGGGATCAGGCACAGCCGGGCTCCGGGCACCCGCTCCGCGAGCAGGGCGGCGTTCGCGGTGGGGTTGAGCAGGTCGTCGTCGCCGTGCACCACCAGCGTGGGCGCCTGGATGCCCGGGAGCGCGTCCCACGCGTCGTGCCGTTCGCTGGCGACCAGGTGCCGGAGCCGCTCCTTCGGCGTCATGGTGGGGTCGCCGAGCGTGCGGTACGGCCCGGGGTGGGTCGCGAGCCAGCCGGGTGTGTACATCAGCTCCAGCAGGGCCCGGCGGCGGCCCTCGGGGGCGGGCCGGGCCAGCGACCGGCGCACGTCGTCGCCGCGGTCGACCGCGTTCGGGCCGCCGGGGGACGTACAGCCGAGCACGAGGGCCCGGACGCGGTCCGGCCGGCGGGCGGCGAGCCACTGGGCGACGCGGCCGCCCATGGACGTGCCGTAGACGTGGGCCCGTTCGACACCGAGGTCGTCGAGCACCGCGATCGCGTCCTCGGCGAACCCCTCCGTGCTGTAGGGCTCGTCGGGGCGGTCGCTGTCGCCGGTCCCCCGGTAGTCGAGCGTGATGGTGCGGTGGGCGGCGCGGAAGTCGTCGAGGACGCCGTCCCACCAGTGGTGGGTGTTGCCCTGGCCGGCCAGCAGGAGCAGGGGCTCGCCCGCTCCCCCGGCCGAGTAAGCAATCCGGGCCCCGTCGGCGCTCTTGGCGTATCGCATGGTGTTCCCCTCCCCCTCGGCCCGGTCAGGCCTCGTCGGACCGCGGGGCCGCGGGCAGGGACTCCAGCAGCCGCTCGGGCGCCGCCTGCTTCCAGGAGTCCACGAGGATGTCGCGCAGCTCGTCCATGTCCTCCAGCGCGGCGAGGCGTACGCGCACCCATGAGGAGCTCGCCTCGTGCGGCGGCACCCAGAACTTCTCCGGCTCGGCCGCGATCAGCTCGGTCCGCTCGTGCCTGGGGCAGCGGACGGCGAAGGACGTCTGGTCGTCGGGGATGGTGATGTACATCTTTCCCGCGACACGGAAGGTGGGCATGCTCCACGCCTCCTTCTCCACGGTTTCCGGCAGGGACAGCGCGATACGGCGGATGTCATCAGCATCGATCATGGTCCCCACATTAATGCGCGCGCTGTTTCGCGATCACCCTGAGTGAAGCAAGCGTCCGGATATCGGACGGCCCGGCCGGGCCCTCGTGCGCTTCTCCATACTCGGGACTCCCCGATCTCGGATAATGGACAGGTACGACCATGAGCCGGACACTCACATCTCCTCCCCCGCCGGTGGAGAGCACTCCTCAGCAGGGCTCCCCGCTGTCGAACGGGCTCAAGCAGCGGCACCTCTCGATGATCGCCCTCGGTGGCGTCATCGGCGCGGGCCTCTTCGTCGGCTCGGGCGCCGGCATCGCCGCCGCCGGCCCGTCGATCGTGCTCGCCTACGCCGTGTCCGGCCTCCTCGTGATGTTCGTGATGCGGATGCTCGGCGAGATGTCCGCCGCCAATCCGGCCTCCGGCTCCTTCTCCGTCCACGCCGACCGGGCGATCGGCCCGTGGGCCGGCTTCACCGCGGGCTGGATGTTCTGGACCCTGCTGGTCGTGGGCGTGGCGATCGAGGCGATCGGCGCGGCCCACATCGTGCAGGGCTGGCTGCCGGGCACCCCGTCCTGGCTGTGGGTCCTGCTCTTCATGGCGCTGTTCTGCGGCACCAACCTGGGCGCGGTCGCGCACTTCGGCGAGTTCGAGTTCTGGTTCGCCGCCCTGAAGATCGGCGCCATCGCGCTCTTCCTGATCCTCGGCACCCTCGCCGTCCTGGGCGTCCTGCCCGGCACGGAATCCCCCGGCGCCTCCCACCTGACCGGCGACGGCGGCTTCCTGCCCGCGGGCATGGACGGGCTGCTCATCGGCCTGCTGGCCTCGCTCGCCGCGTACGGCGGCCTGGAGACGGTGACCATCGCGGCCGCCGAGTCGGAGGACCCGGTGCGCGGTGTGGCCAAGGCCGTGCGGACGACGATGTGGCGCATCGGCATCGTCTACGTCGGCTCGATGCTCGTCATCGTCACGCTCATCCCGTGGAACGACAAGACGGTCACGGAGGACGGGCCGTACGCCGCCGTGCTCGAGCGCCTGGGCGTCCCCGGCGGCGGCCAGATCATGAACGTGGTCGTGCTGATCGCGCTGCTGTCGGCCATGAACGCCAACATCTACGGCGCCTCGCGGATGGCCTACTCGCTGGTCGCGCGCGGCCAGGGCCCCAAGGCGCTGGGCAAGGTCTCGGGCGGCGTGCCGCGCCGCGCGGTGCTCGCGTCGTCCGGGTTCGGCTTCTTCGCCGTGCTGCTGTCGTACTGGTACCCCACCACGGTCTTCGCGTGGCTGCTGAACATGGTCGGCGGGGTCGTGCTGGTGGTGTGGGGCTTCATCGCCGTCTCCCAGCTGCTGCTGCGCCGCCGCGTGGAGCGCGAGACGCCCGGGCTCCTGGTGGTGCGGATGTGGGGCTTCCCGTATCTGACGTGGGTGACGCTGGCCGGGGTGGCCGGGGCGCTGGCCCTCATGGCCCTCGACGCCGACACCCGGGTGCAGCTGTACTTCACGGGCGGCCTGGCGGCCGTCCTGGCCCTGACCGGCTACGCGCGGCAGCGGGCGGTCGCCGCGGGCTGAGCGCCCGGCGCTCCGGGCGCGTAAACATCGAGGCCGGTTCCCGTTCGTACGGGAACCGGCCTCGGGCGTATGCGGGGGGCTATGACCGTTCAGCCGACCTCCACGCGGTCGAGGCAGGACCGCAGGGAGCGCATGACATGGCTGCGCCAGCCGCCGCCCATGATGGCGCGGGCCTTCTGCTGGAGCGGGTTGTCCGGGTCGAAGCCCTCGTGGTCCAGGAGGAGCCGGGTGCCCCGGCCCTCCGGCTGAAGGGTCCAGGTGATCGTCCAGTCGACGTCGGCGCCGTGTTCCGGATCGGCGTCCCGCCAGCCGATCCGCAGCGTCTTCTCCGTCTCGAAGGCCAGGACCTCGGCGGCGATGGTGCCGGAGAAGCCCGTGGCGGGCATCGGGACGGCCCGCATGGTGTACCGGTGGCCGACCTCCAGGCGGAAGTCGCCGGGCATCAGCCACTGGGCGAGCAGCTCGGGTTCGGTCAGGGCGCGCCACACCTTGGCGGGCGGGTGCGGCAGGAATTCGTCGACGTGTACCGCGGTCAGGTCGTCGTGCTCGTTCATCAGTCCTCGCTCGTTCATGACGTTTCGTCCTCCATTTCGTCGAGCACCGTCCGCAGGGCGGACAGCTTGTCGCGCCAGAAGCGCTCATAGGGATGCAGCCACTCCTGCACCTCGAAGAGGGGTGCGGCCTCCAGCTGGTAGAAGCGCTGGCGCCCCACCTTGTTCTCACTGACCAGCCCGCAGTCGCGCAACACCTTCAGGTGCTCCGAGAAGCTGGGTCTGGCCATGTCGAAGTGCCCGGCCAGCTCCGCGACGGGCCGCGGGCCGCGCTCGCGGAGCAGCCGCAGCACCTCACGGCGCACCGGGCTGGCCAGGGCCGCGAAGACGGGTGCCTCCGGCGCCTCGGTGCCGGTGGGGGTGGTGTTCATGGAGACGACTATAGGTAGGAAATTTCCTACCTGTCATGTCGATCAAGGATCTACGGACAGGAAAAACCGTTGGCCCGAACCCGCCGCGTGGCCAACCATGACGAGGATGAAGCCGATCTCACCCCCGGCCTCCGGCGTCCGCCGGCCCTGGGCCGACCTGCCGCCGACCGTGCGCCGCGCCCTGGAGGACGCCCTGGGCGCGCGGGTCGTCGAAGCGCACAGCCAGAGCGGCGGGTTCTCACCGGGCGTCGCCGCCCGGGTCCGGCTCGCCGACGGCCGGCGCGCCTTCGTCAAGGCCGTCAGCGCCGAGACCAACGCCCACAGCCCCCGGCTGCACCGCGCCGAGGCCCGCAACACCGCCGCCATGCCGCCCGGCGCCCCCGTACCACGGCTGCTGGGCACCTACGACGACGGGACCTGGGTCGCCCTGCTCCTCGAGGACGTCGAGGGCCGTCAGCCGCGCGTTCCCTGGCTCCCCGCCGAGCTGGACCGGGTCCTCGCCGCCGTCGACGGGCTGAGCCGGGTCATGAGCCCGGCCCCGTTCGAGGTGCCCGCCGTGGCCGAGAGCGAGGCGGAGTCGTTCACGGGCTGGCGGACCCTGCTCGCCGCGGGCGACACCGCGCGCCTCGACCCGTGGGCGGCCGGCCGGCTCGCGCCGCTGGCCCGGCTGGAGTCCGGCTGGGCGGCGGCCGCCACCGGCGACAGCCTCGTCCACGGCGACCTGCGCGCCGACAACATCCTGCTCACCGACGACCAAGTGGTGTTCGTCGACTGGCCCCACGCGCTGCGGGCCGCCCCCTGGTACGACCTGCTGGTGATGCTCCCCAGCGTGGCGGCCCAGGGCGGCCCCGACCCGGAGTCCGTCTTCACCGCGCACCCCCTGGGCCGGGCCGCCGACCCGGAGGGCGTGACCGCGGTACTCGCGGCGCTGGCCGGGTACTTCGTCCGCCAGTCGCTCCTGCCCGACCCGCCCGGCCTGCCCACCCTCCGGGCCTTCCAGGCCGCCCAGGGGACGGCGGCGCTGAGGTGGCTGGCCCGCCGGCTGGGATGATGCCGGGCCGGGGCCCCACCGGCCCCGGCGATCAGTGGAACCGCGCGACGGAGGACATCTCGTGAGCACCGAATCCCGTGACACCGGCACCCTCGACGCCCCTGCCACCCCGTCACCACCGGCCGGGAGACCGGCCGACGACCGCCCGCGGCTCTCGCGCGACATCTCGCTGTCCGCCGTCCTCGCGGGGTTCGTGGCCGTCGTCGTCTCCTACTCCGGCCCCCTCGTCATCGTCCTCGCCGCCGCGTCGGCGGGACACCTCGACACCGCGCGGACCGGGTCCTGGATCTGGGCCATGTCCATAGGCAGCGGCCTGACCTGCATAGCCCTCAGCCTGTACACGAGGATGCCGGTCATCACGGCCTTCTCGACCCCGGGCGCGGCCCTGCTCGTCACCAGTCTCGGCGCGTACTCGTACGCGGAGGCGGTCGGGGCGTTCGTCGTCACGGGCCTGCTCATCAGCCTGGTCGGGCTGACCGGGGTGTTCGGGCGGCTGATGCGGCAGGTGCCCACGGCGGTGGTGTCGGCCATGCTCGCGGGCATCCTCTTCTCCTTCGGCACCGGTGTGTTCACCTCCCTGCGGACCGCGCCCTGGATCGCCGGCGCCGTGCTGCTCGCCTATCTGCTGGGCAAGCGGTGGCTCCCCCGGTACGCGGTGCTCCTCGCGCTCGCCGCGGGGGCGCTGTGCGCCACGGCCACCTCGCGCGTCCACATCCGGCTGGACCACATCGAGCTCGCCCGGCCGGTGTTCACCACGCCGGCCTTCTCCGTCGCCTCCCTCATCGGGATCGCGGTGCCCCTGACCCTGGCGACGCTGGCCTCGCAGAACGCCCCCGGCATGGCGGTGCTCTCCGCGTCGGGCTACGGGCCGAAGGACCGGCTGCTGATCGGCTCCACCGGCATCGTGTCGACGCTCCTCGCGCCCTTCGGCTCGCACGCCGTCAACCTCGCGGCCATCACCGCCGCCATCTGCACCGGCCCCGAGGCCCACCGCGACCCCCGGCGCCGCTATGTCGCCGGAGTCTCGTGCGGCGCGTTCTACCTCCTCGTCGGGTCCTTCGGCACGACCCTCGTGGCGTTCTTCGCCGGCCTGCCGAAGGAGCTCGTCGCCGCGATCGCCGGAGTCGCCCTCTTCGGGGCCCTCGCGGGCGGCCTGGCGGGCGCGGTCAAGGAGGAGCGGGACCGGGAGGCCGCGCTGGTCACCTTCCTGGCCACCGCCTCCGGTGTCACCCTCCTCGGCATCGGCTCGGCCTTCTGGGGGCTGGTCCTCGGCGTCGCCACCCATGTGCTGCTGTCGCTCGGGCGCGGCAGGCGGGCGACGGCGGGCGCCTGACCCGTACGCGTCGCGCCCGTACGCACCGCACCGGCGCACGGGCGTCACCGGCTTGGCGGGTAGCGCGTTGGGTACCGAGGCCGACGGGCCAGCGTAGTGTCGACGGCATGGCAGATGACTCGCTGCGAGCCGATGTGCTCGACGAGCTGGGGGACGACCGGATCGAGGAGCTGGCCCAGGAGCTCGGCACCGACACCGAGGGCGCCAAACAGGTCGTGGCGGCCACGGTCGACGAGCTTCCCGCCGAACTGACCGAGGGCGGGCCGCCCGGCGGGGCCCTCGGCCTC
>NZ_JAILXP010000143.1 GCF_020740895.1 Streptomyces sp. UNOB3_S3
CCCCCAACCCCCACCTCCGCTTCGGCTACGGCCGCCACCACTGCCCCGGCGCCCACCTGGTCCGCCGCCAGTCCGAGACCGCCTTCCGCGTCCTCCTCGACCAGCTGCCGGGCATCCGCCTGGCGGTACCGGTGGACGAGGTGCCGTGGCACCCCAACCGCATGGCGATCATGCCCGCGGGGCTGCCGGTCACCTGGTGACGGATGCGGGGGCTCACACCTCGGGAGCCCCCGTCTCCTTCAGCTCGCCGTCGGCCAGTCGCAGCCACCGGTCGACGCGGATCTCCCAGAGGAACCGTTCGTCGTGGCTGACCACCACGAAGGCCCCTTGGTAGGAGTTCAGGGCGCTCTCCAGCTGGCCCGCGCTGACCAGGTCGAGGTTGTTCGTCGGCTCGTCCAGGAGCAGCAGGTGCGGGGCCGGTTCCGCGCACAGGACGCAGGCCAGGGTGGCGCGCAGCCGCTCGCCTCCGGAGAGCGCCCGGACGGGCAGATGGGCACGGGCGCCCCGGAAGAGGAAGCGGGCGAGCAGGTTCATCCGCTCGGCCTCCGACCGCTCCGGGGCGAACTCGGCGAAGTTCTCGGCGACCGTACGGTCCGGGTCCAGCAGGTCGAGACGCTGCGAGAGGTAGGCGACGCGCCCCTCGGCCCGTTTGACCATGCCGCTCTCCGGGACCAGTCCGCCGTCGAGCAGCCGCAACAAGGTGCTCTTACCGGCACCGTTGGGGCCGGTCAGCGCGATGCGTTCCGGGCCCCGGATCGTCAGGTCGACGCCGTTCCCGGCGAAGACGTCCTTGCCGCCGAGCCGGACGCGGAGCTGTTCGCCGAGGAACAGGTTTCGTCCGGCGGGCACGTTGGTGTCGGGCAGGTCGAGCGTGATGCGCTGCTCCTCACGGAGTGCGCGCCCGGCCTCGTCCAGCCGGGCCTTGGCCTCACCGACCCGGTCGGCGTGCATCTGGCCGGCCCGTCCGGCGGCCTCCTGCGCGCCGCGCTTCATGTTGCCGGCGAAGATGCGGGGCAGCCCGGCGTTCTTCAGATTGCGGGCGGCGTTGCTCTGCCGGCGTTCGGCGCGTTCGCGGGCCAGCTGCATCTCCCGCTTCTCCCGCTTGAGCTCCTGCTCGGCGTTGCGGACGTTCTTCTCGGCCACCTCCTGCTCGGCGCGGACGGCCTCCTCGTACTCGGTGAAGTTGCCTCCGTAGGAGCGGAGTTCACCGTCACCGTCGAGTTCGGCGATGCGTTCCATGCGGTCGAGCAGGGCGCGGTCGTGGCTGACGAGGAGCAGGCAGCCGGTGAAGTTCGCCAGCACGTCGTAGAGCTTGTGCCGGGCGTCGAGGTCGAGGTTGTTGGTGGGCTCGTCGAGGAGCAGCACGTCGGGCCGCTTCAGCAGTTGCGCGGCGAGGCCGAGGGAGACGACCTGGCCGCCGCTGAGGGTGCTGAGTGTGCGGTCCAGGGTGACGTCGGTCAGGCCGAGGCGGTCGAGCTGGGCGCGGGTGCGTTCCTCGATGTCCCAGTCGTCGCCGATGGTGGTGAAGTGCTTCTCGTCGGCGTCCCCGGACTCCACGGCGTCGATGGCCCGGATGATCGCGGCGACGCCCAGCACCTCGGCGACGCTGAGCCCGCCCGTCAGGGGAAGGCTCTGCGGCAGGTAGCCGAGGGTGCCGGTCACGGAGACCGACCCGGTGGCGGGCCGCAGTTCACCGGCGATGAGCTTGAGCAGGGTGCTCTTTCCGGTGCCGTTGGGCGCGACGAGGCCGGTGCGGCCGGAGCCGAGGGTGAAGGACAGGTCCTGGAAGACGGGGGTGTCGTCGGGCCAGGCGAAGGACAGGTTCGAGCAGACGACGGAGACGCCGGACATGGAGGTGACCTCGCGAAGGGAGGGAGGCAGGGATGACACACCTGCCTCGGCAGCGGCAGACAAGGGGAAAGGAGGAACGACAACGAAGCCACGACGGCGGCGGTGCTTCCGCGGATGTCTCCGCGCACCGGCCGGTGGCCTGTCGGGTCCGGGTATCACCCGGAGATGTCGTCGTCCACCACCATGTCCGGTCTCCTCAACGCACGATCAGATTCCTTGCCAGTGTAGCAATACGGGTGTCGGGTCGATCAAGTAACGGTTGCGATGGGCAACCCCCGCCTTGGGTACGTGGACGTCGGCCACGTAGAGGACCGCGACGCTCGCGGGGATGGGGTGACCCTGCCGGCTGTGTCACCGGCCGCGTCGATCCCCGCTTCGTTCACCGCTCATCAGGGCAAGCGGGCGCGTTCGGCTCGGCTGGCGGCGATCCGCTCACGCGCGAGTGTACGGGCCCGCTTGGTGTCGCCGCCGCTGAGCCGGGCGAGGATCGTCGCGAGCGGCCTGATCCGGCCCCGGCCGCCCCAGTGGCCCTCGGGAATCTCGGTGGGGAACACCCAGATCCGGCGGGCGTCACGCGGCCAGGCGCCGTTCTCGGCATCGAGGATCGCCTCGGTGACCTCGGCGATGACGCTCGCACGCTTGTGCTCGTCGAGCTGGCCCTCGGGGACGGACGGGACCACCTTGTAACGCGGTGCGTCCGCGGGTTCTCCGCCGACGTAGACGGCGGCCGGCCGGTGCAGCCAGAGCCAGGAGACGGAACGGCTCAACGGGTCGGCGGGGTCGAATCCCTCGTTGCGGATGAGGATCTCGGTGATGCGGTTCAGCAGCGCCGCCTCGGCGTCCGGCTGGAGCGCGCCGTCGGGAATGTACACGTCGAGCATGGGCATGGCCGGTCCCCTTCTGAGTTTAGTTCTTCAACTCAGGTGGAGCCTACAAGGGCTGAGTACAGCTTGTAAACCCAGACGGATACACTCGTCCCATGGAGACGCGGCGAATCGACCCGGTGAACTGCTCGGTGGCGCGCGCCCTCTCGGTGGTGGGGGAACGCTGGTCGCTGCTGATCGTCCGTGAAGCGCTGGACGGCGCACGCCGGTTCGGGGAGTTCCACTTCCGCCTCGGGATCGCCAGAAATCTCCTGGCGACCCGGCTCGACACCCTGGTGGCCGCGGGAGTGATGCGCCGCGTGCCGTATCAGGAGCCCGGGGACCGGCAGCGCTTCGCCTACGAGCTCACCGAGCAGGGCCGGGCGCTGCGGCCCACGCTCGTGGCACTCCTGGAATGGGGCGACGCCTACCTCGCCGGCCCGCAGGGCCCGTCGGTCATCGTCCGGCACCGGCCCGCCGGCGATGCGAGCTCATGTGATGAGCCGGTCAGGGTCGTCCTCGAGTGCGCTGCCGGGCACAGCCACCTCGCCCCGGAGGACGTCTGCCGTACGCCCGGGCCGGGCGCGCGCTTCACGGAAGGCCCCTGAAATCCCTACCGACGCCCGGGCCACGGGGCGAAGGCTGCCTGACGCGGCGCCAGGCAGCATTGCTGGCCGGAGGCACATGTTCGGTTACCTGATCACCTGCTGGACGCCGCACCCGGCTCGGCGCGGACCAGTCGGCGGCTGACGAGGAAGTCCCAGACCTGCTGGGCGACGGAGGGCGGCATGGCGGAGACGGCGAGCTCAGCCTCCGGCAGGGTACGCGGCACGGTGAACAGCTGAAGCAGGGCAACCAGGCCGTCCGGGATGAAGTACAGCCGGCCGTCGACCCGCCGGAAGGCGAACCGGCCCGGCTGGTCGGAGTCGCCTCGGCCGGTCCAGTAGTAGTACGTGTACTCCCGCACCACCTCACGCTCCGGGCGGCGGATCACCGTGCCGTTGATGACGTAGCGCGCTTCGCGATTCGGCTGGGCCGAGCCCACGACCTTCATGATGTCCGCGCCGTACCGCTCCTGGTAGAAGTACGTGTGCGCGCAATCGGTGCCGCCCACCCACGGGCGCCCGAGATTGTTGCCCGTCAGGGACGCCTTGGCCTCCTCCACCGCGACCAGCTCGCGCTCGCTCAACCCGCCGTCGGCCTCGTCGTAGTCCAACGCCCGGGCGATGTCGTGATCGGGGTACGGCCTCACGTCACGCAGCCCGAACTGTTCGGGCCGCTTGGCCACGATCGCCCCGGCGGTGAGCATGAACGTGCCCAGACCGCCGAACGTCCACTTGTCGCGGTGCTCACGCAGGAAGCTGATCGACTCCATGGCTTCGCCGGCGGTCTCCGTCGGGAAGCCGGTGAACCCCATCATCTGCACACCGATCCCCGCCTGCGTCATGGCGTCGATCGTCTGTGACACCTGGGCGAGCGTGGTGCCCTTGTTGATCAGATCGAGGATGCGCTGGTTCGCGGATTCGAAGCCCACCGAGACCGAGACGCAACCACTGCGCCGTAAGGTACGGCACCGCTCGGTCGACCAGTACTTCTCCAGGCGGATCTCCGCTCCCCACCGGAAGTCCACATCCGATTCGATCACCCGCTCCGCGAATTTCAGAATGGTCGCCGGTGCCAGTACGTCCACCGAGAAATAGATGAACTTGGCGAACTTGGCTATCTCCGCGACATCGGCGACCATCTTGTCGACCGGGTCCTGCCGCCACGGGCTGGTCGGACTGTCCCCGTTGAGGCCGTAGTCGCAGAACGTGCACTTGTTCCAGTAACAGCCTCGGGTGGGCGAGTAGTACACGAACGGCTCGGGGCTCAGGTATTTGTCCCACGGCAGCGTCGAGTAGTCCGGGGTCGGCAGACCGGCGAGCCGTTCGTATGTGAACACCGGCAGTGCCCTGCCGACCCCGTGCCTCGGGTGCAGACGGACGTTGGGATGGCCGCTCGGCAAGCGGCCCGCGTCGAGGGAGTCGAGGATCTCCACATACGCGCTCTCGCCCTCACCCACCACGAGCGCGTCGAACACGTCGAAGATCTGGAACACGCTGCTCTTGTCCACCGCGTACTTGTTGACGTCGGCGACCTCGGTGCCGCCCGCCACCAGGAACACGTCCGGCAGTGCCTGGCGGATGAGCCGCGCCAGCCACAATGCGAACGGCAGTTGGGAGACGAAGGTGATGTTGATGCCGATGACATCGTGGCGGCCCGCGACCAGACGGGGCACCAGGACGTCGGAGTAGTACGGGGTGAACGCGTTGCTCAGCCGGGCGAGCATCGCCTCGTCCGTGAGATCCCGGACCGAGGAGACGTTGAACCTGTCGTAGGGCTGGAATTCGAATCCGTTGTGGAACTGTCCGGGCAGCCCTGCCGAGCCCACGGTGTTCATCCAGCCGGTGACGGTCTCCACCGCGTGCTGGTACTGGGAGTAGTCGTAGAACCGCTCGGGATCCTGAAGCACCCGGACGGCCTCGGCGGTCTGCTCGGGTGACACCTGCCCGGCACGCAGCCGCATCGCGGCAACCGTCGTGGGCGACATCCGGTCGTCGAACACGGAGGTGGCTGATGCCTGCTGGACCAGCCAGTTGTGGGGCAGGTCGGTGTATGAGTGATGGAACGCCTCGATGTTGGCGTCAATGATCGCGGCCGCGGCCTGCCCGTGCGCCCGGGCGTAGGAGTCCAGGTAGCACAGCGAGTGGTAACCGCAGGTCGGATCGGTCAGCGGTGGGTAGATCAGGACCGGGCGCATGTCTTCTCCTGGGCGGTGTCCCTGCCGTCAAGCCGCCGGCGACGGCATCCTCGTCAAAGCGGTCGGGCTTCCACCCGCTCCTTGATGGTGCGGATGGCCGATTCCAGCTCGTCCGCGTCGAACCGGAGGGCACGGGCGGGCACCGTCCCACGGCCCTGCACCCGGACCGGAGTCTCCGGTCCCAGGGCCACCGCCAACACGGTGCCGCTCATTCCTGGCACGGCGACGACGCCGTCCTTGACGGAAACCATCCCCTTGGCCTTCTCCCCCTGGTAGGAGTCGTGGGTCTCGCGCCGTACGGATCGCACGGCTCCGACATCGACGGAGACCGCCGCCAGATGGCCGGTGCGGATCACCAGGTGTTCGCCGTCGATGTAGTGGGGGCGGGTGTGCACGCCCGCGTAGACGCCGAACAGCCACAGGACGCCGTAGATCCCGAGGACGAGCAGCCCGGTGCGCAGCCAGGGCCAGGGCACGAGCAGCTCGGCGAGGAAGATCTCCAACGGCCCCATGAACATCATCGTCAGAAGGAATATCTTCTGGTTCGCCCCGTAGCGGATCACGGTGGCGTCCGCCGGCACGTCCTTGCGTCCGCGCACGAGCAGGGCGATCGACATGAATCCGCCCAGCTCATGGCGGATCAGCGTGAGCATGGGACGAGGCAGTACCGTGCCTGCCGCCTCGAGGAACGCGTCCCACCGGGGCACACCGCTCCGGCGCAGCCGCCGGTAGACCACCCGGGCCGCCATGGCGAGGCTGAGCGCCAGCACTCCGGTCAGGATCTCGATCCCGGTCGCGATGAGCACGGCGTCACCCAGATCGAGCACTCCGGTCGCCACCAAGGTCAATTCGACAGCGATCACGGTGAACGTCACCCATTTGAGGACGCGCACCATTCTGCCGCGCTCGGAGTCGGCCGATGCCTTTAACCGACGTCGATCAGATCTCATACGTTCCCCACCGATACGCGAATGATGGCCTGCTACTCACCATTCATATTTTCCTCGGTCGGTACGATCCAGTCCCGCTCCACGACCAGCCAACTGTCCCCCACCAGACCCCGTTCGAAATAGGCATAGGGCAGTGCACCGTAACCGCGCTCGCCCCATCCCTCTCCCCAACTGTTGCGGACCCGGAAGTGACGTCCGGTGTGGTCGAAACCCACGAGCAGAGTGATGTGCATGCCCAGGGAGCGCTCCCCCTCCCCGGGCAGCGGGATGACACCGGCCCGGAAGGAGGAGAACTGTGAGGTGTACAAGGGGAACTCACACGCCACCGGGAGTCCCGCACGCATCGCGGCACGCAGCGTACCGAGATACCGCTCCGGCGTGAGCTCCTCCTTGCGGATCCGCCAGGAGACCACGTCCGAGGTGCAGTGCGCTGCCGGACGAAGGCCGGTCTCCGGGTCGGTGTCCACAGTCGCGGCGGTCCACGGCCATGACGCCTCATCCGGCAGTCCGAACCGCCGCCATGCGGCGATGCTGGAATCGATGTGCGCGCCACGCCGATCGGGTTGCCCCATCAGACGGCGCGCCATCCGGTAGTTGAACAGGATCGAGGGCTGGATTTCCGCCTGCCGGGCCCGCCGGGCGAAGTAGGCGGCGAGCGCCGTGACCACGGCCGCGGTGCAGAGCGGCACCATTCCCTGGTTGATCACCGGTGGGAACCACTCGTCCAGGACCACACGGCCGGCGGGGCCGTCCCGCTCCTGGGGCCACGGTGGTGTGATGCCGGCGCCCTGCCAATGGAACGTGGCGGGGGCGCGGTCCAGGTCCCCCAGCCCCTCAGCCGCCGCTGACACGTTCGGCCGCCCGTTCGTCGTGGATCACTCGCATGACCGCGGCCAACCGCTGGTCGCGCATGAGGACCGCCTCCCGGAAGGCGCGGAGGGCGTCCGGGGCGAAGTCCGCTTCCGGGCGTCGCTCCGGCAGGAAGTGACGGTACCGGTCCTCGCCCCGGACGAGCAGCGCGCTGTCCGGCCCGTGCACCGGGCGGACCGACGGGGCCAGGTAGTCCACCGCGAAGCAGATCCGCTCCTCGGCCACGGTGCTCGGGCCGCTGCTGTGCACCGTCGTCGGCTGGTGGAGCGACGCCTGGCCCGCCTCGATCTCCACCGCGACCACGTCGTCCTCGTGGACGTCGTAGTCCGCCTGCTCACCCCGCATGAGGCCCGCGAGTGTGCGGTCGGCGAAGTCGTGCCGGAGGAGACCGGCCTTGTGTGACCGGCGGCAGTACAGCATCGTGCCGTTGTCCCGGCTGGTCCTTGTCAGCGCGAGCCAGACGCGCACCGCGTTGCCCTCGGCTCCCTCCCAGCCGAAGTACGGCGCGTCCTGGTGCCAGGCCAGCCTGCTGCCGCTGTGTCCCTCGCGTACGAACAGGTTCGTCGACCAGACCAGGAGATCCGGCCCGATGAGGCTGGAGGCGAGGTCCAGCAGTCCCGGGTGGTGGACGAGCCCGTCCGCCCAGCGCGCGACCAAGTGGATCTTGGGGTAGTTCCACCGGCGCTTCAGCAGGCCACCTGCCCGGTCGGTCACCGTGCGGTAGGTCCGGTAGGCGGTCACGGCCTCCGCGGCCTGGGACGGCGTCAGCACGTCGACGGGCATCAGATAGCCCTGCCGGTGAAAGAAGCCGATCTGCTCCGGGCTAAGCGGGCAGGGCGACTCCGCCACGGTGCACCCCCACGGCTCGCTCGATGGTCTGCTGCCGGTCTCCCGTCAGGTAGTCCCGCATGGCGCGGAGGAGCAACCGGGCGTCATCGGCCTTGGTGTCGGGTGCGGTGGTGGCGAAGTAGCGGGCCAGGGCCGCGTGCTCGTCGTCGGGAACGGCACCTCGGATGGCGTGCAGGGCCGCACGTGCGGACCGCTGCGGGAAGTAGAGGCTCGCCGCCGCGCGCAGGAATGCCTCGGCGGTTGCCGGGCCCACGACGGCGGACTCCAGCGCGGCGGCAACGGCGAAGCGCAGGTTGACCATCGGCTCGGAAATGGGCGCCCCGGTCTCCTCGTCGAAGGCGATGGCGACCTCGTCGTCGGCGTCCACCTCTTCCGTACGGTAGGCCTCGAAGATCTTGCCGACGCCCACCATGCCCCAGTGGTGGCATTCGGCCGCCCGCAGCGCGCCCATGCTGGAGGAGCCGAAGACCTTGACGCCCCGGTCGACGACATCGAGCACCTCCTTCGGCGAGACGCACAGCGTCGAGAGGAACTTGCCGTCGACGATTCCGACGGCCCTCGGCAGTTCGGGCCTCTTCAGCAATTCCGCCAGGTCGCCCCGGGCGATCGGAGGCAGGTACTCCGCGTCCAGTTCCTCGGTGGCGGCCGCGAGGGGAAGGCTCGGCCCCAGGTACACAACAGCGTCCATCGGTGGTCTCCTCATCCCGCGTTCGTCGTGGCGAGGGCACGGTGCCGCGCCGAGATGTCCTGCACGGCCTGCTTCCAGGCCGCCCTCGCGCGGTCACCCAGCTTGCAGTGGTCCACCGCCCACGACTCGAGGCCGGGAACCATCACCCGCACGACGCTGACGGGGATGTGGGGTGGCGAGAAGTCGACCACGATCGCCCGCTTGATCCCGGCACGGCTCAACCGGGCCAGCATCAGCCGGACGTCGTCCATCACGTCGTCGTGCTGGTACGTGGTGAGATCCGCGGCGTCGAGCACCTTGTCCATCGGATTCCAGATCCAGGCGCCCTTGTCGAAAGTCGACGAGCGACGCACGTGATACATGTGCTTCGGCACGTCGGTGCCCGGCAGGGATATGTCCTCCCGCATCGCCTGGATGTCGACCACCCGGCCCTGTGCGCATTCGGTGATGGCGCGGACGACCGCCACCTCCGCGTCCGGGTGGGTGCCGAACCCGCCGTGCCCCTGAGACACCGTGGGGCCCATGTCCTCGGCCGTGGCGGCCATGAAGCTCGGGATGCCGAGGTCGCTGTTGAGCTGGATCACCCGCATCTCCAGACCAGCGGCGTGGATCTTGGCGATGAGCGACTGGGCCCGCCCCGGCAGTGAACCGACGGAGACGTGCGGGTTGAGCTCCCGCAGGAAGCCGGTGATCTCACGCGACTGCGCGGGCACCGAGGACAGCCCCTTCTCCAGCACCTGACAGAGCTGGCTGCTGAGCACCTCACTGATGGTGATCGCGTCCCTCTCGATCACCTCGCACAGCGCGTGGCAGATCGCCTCCTCGAGTGTGTTGCCCGAGGCCAGGCCGTTCGTGGTGGTGATCTTGTAGCAGGGCGCCTCGTGGAACTTCGGTGAGTAACAGGCGCCGTCCTGCGGGACGAGCACCTCCTCATCGTTCAGCAGGTCGTATCCGAGGGTCCACGAGATCGGCAGGTCGTCGGCGTAGTAGGGGGCCAGTTCGAAGACGTACTCGCCGGGGTGCATCACGGACCTGCCCTGCGCGATCAGCTCGTCGTACGTCGCGATCGCGTCGGGGCGCCTCGGCAGCCAGGCGGAGAACCGCTCGATGCCCTCCATCACCGCCGAGGTCTTGGCGTCGATCGCGGTCAGGCCCTTGCCGTTGTAGACCGAGATGATGTCGTTGGAGCGCGGCGAGATGGCGTTGTACACGGGGATCCCGATCCGGTCCAGCCCCGTGATGTCGGCGACCCGTGTGATGCCGGCGCGCAGCAGGTGCGGCGTGACCCGAGCGTAGGTCTGCGCGCTCGTCACCTCCCGGTGGACGCCGACGCCGTTCGCCTTGGGTGCACTGGTACGAAGCTTCACCGCGTCTCCTCCCCGTCCAGCACGATGCTGGCGCGGCCGTCGCCCTCGTAGTGGTAGGTCAGTGTCAGTTGGTCTCCCGGCTTCACCGTGCGCCCGTTCGCGAAGACCCATCCCGCGGTGAACCAGTGGCTCCGGTCGCTGCCGTCCCACGGTGCGGTGGACAGGTAGGTGGTGGGGCCGATCCTGCCCTTGAAGAAGACGATGGCGGCATTCACCACCCCGGGCCGCGAAGCGGGCACGGTCACGGTGCTCGCGAACTTCCGGACGTCGGTGTGCAGGTCGAGGTTGTACAGCGGTACGGGCTCGGACATCCGTTGCCAGTGCCGCACCTTCTCCGGGCGCTCGTAGAAACCCGCGACCCGCTTGTTGTCCTCCTCCAGCATCGGGGAGAAGTCCATCCCGAACCTGTCCTGCCAGCGTTCGATGTGCTCGGGGAGGACTCGGTGGCGCGCCCGCATGTCCTCCGGCATGCACACGAGGTAGACATAGCTTTCGAAGGACTCGGGGATGAGCCTGGCATCCGGCGTCAGGAGGCGCCTGCGGGCGTCCTGGAGGTTCTCCCAGATCACCATGTCGAGGCAGTCGTTTCCGACGATGTCGGTGGTCAGCACGGTGGCCCGTTCCGGCAGTTCCGTCGTCGTCGACCAACCGCGGATCATCGTCACTTTGTCGGCGTAGCCGTTGTGCGCGATGACCTTGGCCGCGAGGTCACCGGAGCGGGCGGGTTCGAGGGCGTAGACGTGCCGGGCGCCGGCGCGGGCGGCGGCGAGCGCGAGGATCCCGGAGCCGGTACCGAGGTCGAGGACGACGTCGTCAGGGGTGACGGTCTCCTCGATCGCCTTGATGAAGAGCCCCTTGCGCAGCGGGTCCTCCAGGATGGCGATGTTCAGGTAGGCCAGGCCGTATCCCCCGATGGGGAACATCAGGCCGGTGTAACCCTCCGGAGCCTCCGTGGTGAGGACGCCCGCGTTCACCATCGCGGTCAGCGTGCCGATCAGTTCCTCGACGGCGCGGTGGCCGGTGAGTCTCGGCCGCAGTCGCTGAACCCCCTCGGCCAGCGTGCGGGGCTCGTAGAACACGTCGAGCAGCGATATCGCGTGATGACCGAACTCGAAGATCCGCCGATCGTGGTGGATGCGCACCTGATGGGCGCTGTCCACCTCGATGAGGAGTTCGGGAGCGCGACGGAGCACGGTACTGGCACCTACGGTCACATCAATCCCCCATGTTCTCTGCGTTGTTGCCGGATCGGCCCTGTGGTGCGCCCTCCGCGGCACGCACCAGTGCTCGCAGCAGAGCGGGCCGGTAGTCCCCCATGGAGCCCGGTTCCGTCGTCTCACCCGCGACCGCCAGGCCCTCTTCGGGTTCCACGACGGTGAACCCGTCCTCGCGCAGCTGCCGGACGTTTCGGCGCACGGCCGGTTTCGCCCATGTGGTGGCGCTGGTCGACGGGACGACGATCACCGGGCAGGACAGCGCCATGATCGTCGACGTCGCGAGGTTGTCCGCGATGCCGTTGGCCAGCTTGCCGACGAGGCCGGCCGTGGCGGGCAACACGATGGCGGCCTGGGCCCAGTCCGCCAGTGACACATGTGAGCGCGCTTGCGCGGGCAGGTCGTCCCAGTCGACGTAGACCTCGCACCCGGCGACCCGCTTGATCGAGTCAACGGTGACCAGCCGGGTGGCCATCGGGGTCAGGACGACCCGGATCCGCCGCAGCCGGAGCCGGTCCTTGAGCCACAGCAGGATGTGCGGCAGGCCCAGCACCGCGACGGAGCAGGAGCCGAACACCATGAGCCGGACCCCGCTGAGGTCCTGTCGCGTCTCGTTCACCAGCCTCCGTCCTCGATGAGGTCCACCAGATCCCGCCACCGCCCGGTGACCCTGGCCACCACCTGTTCGAGCTGGTCCGCCGAGCCGGTACGGACGGCGGCCTGCGCGTAGTGCTCCAGCAGCCGGTCCGCGACCAGGGCGGGGAGCCGGTCCGGTCCGGGGCCCTCCCCGGCACTGGCGTAGCCGGTGAGGAAGGCGCGGACGAGCGCCGGGAACCGGCCGCCGCCGGTGCCCACGGCGGCCGACTCGACGAGTTCGGCGAGGAAGAAGGCGATATCCCGGTCGGGATCGCCCACCCCGGCCTCCCGCCAGCCCTGCACCACGGGACGGGTCAGCGGCACCACCAGACCGGAGGAGAACCGGCCGTGCACCACGCTGTCCGGGCGGGGCCGTGCACCTGCCGGGGCGGCGGCCGACGCGAGCACCCCGTCGCCGAACCCGGCCAGACCGGCACGCGCGGCATCCACCCTGTCCGTGCGGGCGGAGCCCGGGGGCAGCCAGGCCGCGTGGCCGCGGACGGGCAGGAATCCCGCCTCGGCGGCGGGTGTGGAGTGCGTGCGGCCGAGGAAGGTCCCGAGGGCTTCACACACGCTCGCCCAGTGGTCGGCGCCCGCATGAGGAGGGGCGCCGAAGAGGGCGTCGCACAGCAGGGAGGGCGTGGGCATCACGGGCCAGGCCGCCAGGTCCGGCCGGACCAGTTCGGGCAGCGCCGCCACTGCCCCGCCAGAGGTGGCGACCAGGTCGGCCAGCTGCCGCATCTGGTCGGTGCCCAGGTAGTCGCCCGGCGCCACCGCCTGCTCGAACCACCGGTACCCGGCCCCGGAGCGCACGCAGCGGCGCGCCACGAACGGGCCGTCCATCGACCGCACGGTGGCCGTCGTCGCGGCACCGGCCGTCATCGCGGGACCCCGAGCGATGGCCGGGGTGCCTCGTAGGGCCGTTCGACCGACAGGCCCTCCTGGCGGAACCGGTCGGCGATCGCCTCGACCCGGCCGTCGAGGTCGGTGACCCCGCGGGCGTGGGCGTCGACGAGACCTTCCGCCACCAGGGTGCAGCGGTTCTCCCCGAAGCTCACCGTGCGTCCGCGCAGCTGTGGTTCCACCGCGAAGGAGATGCCGGGCAGCAACGGTTTGACGAAGCAGGGCCGGTCGTCGCGGAGCCTGTCCGCGAGTCGGGCGTGGATCTCCGGTACCACGGCCTGGTGTCCGAGCCAGTCGGACTCGCGCAGGTACAGCACACCGGCATCGCGCCGGACGTAGGCGGTCGGGTCGTTGGCCATCTTGAAGCTGAAGGGGATCCGTCGGCGGTTCACGGCCGTCGTCACGACGCGCATGACCTCCGGGGCCGCCTCCGGCCCGGCCGGCGTGAAGTAGATCCGGACCATCGTGGACTCGTCGGACTTGTGCGGCGGTCCCTCGTCCCCCACGGCCATGTACCAGCCGAGCACCGCGTAGCGTCGGCACGGCGGAAGGACCACCGAGACCGCGGCGCCGGCCTCGACCGGATCGTCGTGAACCAGTTCCTCGGCAGCCGCGAGCACCGAGATGCCGTCCTTCTCGACCAGCCAGCCACCGTCCCTGGCCTCGCGGACACGCCACCCCGGCACGCGGTAGCCGGTGCCGGCGTTCGCCGCGTGGAGAAGCTCGGTGAACGCGTAGTCCTCGTGGTCCACCAGCGCCGCGACCGCCCGGCCACCGCCGACCAGCAGACGGGCGGCGGCGTCGTCTCCCGCGTAGTAGGTCAGGTAGATCAGGCGGGAGAGATAGGAGACCACCGGGTAGTCGGCTCTCGCCTCCATATCCCTCGGCGGGGTGAGCCTGCCGAACCGGGGGTGCCAGAACGTGCGCTCGTCGAGGATGACCACCTCGTCGGCGATCCGCCGGACGACGTCGAGGTACTCCGTCATTTCATGATCACCTTAAGTGTCGGGTCGGCGATGAGCCTCTTGCCGTACAGCAGGCACAGGTGGCCGACCTGGGTGAGCATGCCTAGTTGTTGCAGGCGCATCGCGGCCTGGAGCAACAGGGAGACTCCGGCGTACCGCAGGACGCGCAGTTCCATGTCCCCGGTGATCCCCGAGAGCGTGCGATAGGCGCTCAGGAAGGTGCGGGCGTTGCGTCGTGCCGTGCTGAGGGCCTCGGCGTCACCGTGTCTGCGGACCGATTCGACCAGGAACTGGCCGACCAGATAGCCGACGTCGTAGCACGGGTCCCCGAACCCTGCGAGTTCCCAGTCGATCAGCCGCACCACGCAGTCCGCGCTGGGCTCGCGGGGGAACAGGATGTTGTCGTCCCTGAGGTCGTAGTGGACGATCGTGTCCGGTCGCCACTGCTCGTGGAGCTCACGGAAGTGCGCTTCCAGCTCCTGCATGACCCGCAGGTAGATGTCGAAGTCGAGCCCCGCTCCATGGGCGTACTCATAGGGCGTCAGCTGGGTGGACATGGGCACGGGAGGATGGAGCAGCCACTCCGGGAACTTGCGGTAGGCGTCCTGGACCGGCGCCTGGTGCAGGTCCACCAAGGCGGCGGCCAGGTTCACCAGGTGGCGGACATCGACTTCCGGGTCGCGCTGCGTCAGTTCACGCAGGCTGTCGCAGTCCTTGATCACGTCCAGAGCGATCGCGCGCGTACCGCTGCCGCAGGCGACCAGCCGGGGTACCGCCTGCCTGGCCCTCGGCGAAAGCTCCAGGTCCTCGAGCATGCCCAGCACGACGCGCTCGTAGTCGTTGTCCAGTTCCGTGTCGGTGTCGGGGAACTTCACCAGGCAGGCCGATCCGTCGGCGAGCTCCACCATGAGAACGACCCGCCGTGAGGCGCACCGCTCCACCCGGACCACCCGGTCCTCCGTGAACCCCAGCATGGCCAGCGCCGTGCGGTCGGGCTGGAACTCCTCCACGAGGTTTCCGGCCTGACGTGGCGCGGGGCGCCGACCCGGGCGCGGGGTGAAAAACCCCAGCGCCCGGGCGCGCAGAAGCTCGAGGGCTCCTGTACTTTCCGTCATGACCGCTGATATCAACAGTGGGTCGCAGGCGTGACGACGACGGAGACGAAGGTGCCCTGGACGCCCTCGTCCGGGTTCAGCCCCACCTGTTCCTCGAGGAACTTCTGAAGCTCCTCGGAGGAAACCCCGGCCAGCTCGCTGAACGACGCGTCGATCGAGTCGACCGTGGTCGCCGAGTTCGCTTCATCGGCCTTGATCTGATCGATGAGTTCTTCGATATTCGGGGTTGACGCGGTCATTCGATTCCTCCCCATCAGTCTTGCAACCCGGGATGGGCTGCCGAAAAACATCCTTGCACGGCCGCGCATGGCGAACGCATCGCCTACGAATGAGCAACAGGACCAGGAAGCCGCGTTCACTTTTCAGAAATGACAAACACCCGCTATGGGCCACCCAATTCGCACTGCGCGAAAACCGGGTAAAGAGGACCGCTTCGAACCTCAGACAGAATCGTCGTCGCGATGCAGGACAGCGCTGTGCAACTGTTGCAGCACAGCGCCCGGTCGCACCCCGAGATTGCGGTCGAGCAGTCGCCAGCACTCCTGATAGGAGTTCAGGGCCGAGCCGATGTCACCGGTCAGGTAGTACGCGCGCATCAAATGGGCCCAGAGCCCTTCTCTCATCGGGTGCTCGGCGAGCAGGGCCCGGATCTCCGGAATCAGCAGCCGGTGTTCCCCGAGGCGGAACTGCAGCGACAGCAGATCCTCCTGCGCCACCAGCCGGAGCTCGTTGAGGGCGTCGAGCTGCCTGCGCAGGACGTCCGCGACCGCGAGATCCGTCTGGCCGGCGTCGCCCCGCCACAGGCTCAGTGCGAGTCGCAGCGTCGCCACGGCCTTGGTCAGCGCGCCCGCCCTGGTCTCCTCACCCGCGTGCCGCACCAGGCGCACGAAGACGTCGGCGTCCAGTTCCATGGGTTCCACGCGCAGGCGATAGGACCCGCCGTCCGACGGTCCTCCGCGCTTGACCGTCGACAGCCGCACCACCCCCGGGTCGGCGAAGTTGAGCGCTTTACGCACTCGAGCGACGTAGGACCGGATGTTCGGCCGCGCGGATTCGGGAGGGACGTCCCACAGGAGGTTCCCCAACTGCGCCTGGGTCACGAACAGGTTGGCCCGCAGCAGCAAAGCGGCGAGTGCGCCCCGGGTCTTGTTCTCCGAGAGAAGCTGCTTGACAGTCTCGTCGTGGTTCGGATCAAAACTCCAGATAACTACCGGACCGAGGAGGCCGAACTTCAGCGCCGACGACTGATCCGACCACACCCCCGGGCGCGTAGTCAGATCGCCTGCTGCTTTACACGTCCGCGCTAATGGCAAGGTTATGCCCGGTTGACTCACGTGACTTCCCCCGGTCGTCATGGTCATCATGCCGACGGGCTCCGCAGCGGAAACGAAGCACCGTTGAAAAGCACAGCCATCCGGCCACCCCGAGCGGCCGGACGACGTTGGCACGCCTCAGCCGGAGCGCTGTTGTCCCGCTGAAGCCGCAGTCCGCAACAATCACACCATGTAACACCGACCGCTCCGTGATCGCCACCCATGGAATCGGACGCAATGCGTTGGCCATGCGCCGCAATTGTCAGCTTGCCGACGGGCGCTTTGCGGCTGGAGGCGATACGGATCCGGCTCCGGGGCACCGCTGGTGCGGGTCTTCTCGCCGATCCGGACCAGACGGCCGCCGACCATCCCCGTGCTCGGGAAGATCAAGCTCGACGATCTCGACGATCTCCGCGATCGACAACAACCGCCTCGTGATCACCACGCCCAAGACGTGCAACCGTCTTGCGCCCACAAGCTGCAAAAACGGCGGAAAGGCCGCTTCCTCATTACGAGGAAACGGCCTCCGACCTGCGAAAATCGCTGGTCGGGACGGCGGGATTTGAACCCACGACCCCTTGACCCCCAGTCAAGTGCGCTACCAAGCTGCGCCACGTCCCGGTGCTCGTCCGGCCCGGGCTTTCGCCCTCGCCGACCGCGCATGAGAACAATACCGCACTTCGCGCGGTGCTCGCGCACCCCTTTCC
>NZ_JAILXP010000144.1 GCF_020740895.1 Streptomyces sp. UNOB3_S3
GGGGCGGGGTGCTGGTCGGCGGCGCGGTGGCGGGGGCCGCGGCGCTGATCCGGCGGCGCACGGCCGACCCGGTGCTGGAGACGGTCATCGCCCTGGTGACGCCGTACGCGGCGTACGTGCTCGCCGAGGACCTGGGGGCGTCCGGGGTCACCGCGGTGGTGGTGGCGGGTGTGGTGCTGGGGAGCACCGGCCACCGGCTGACGAACGCGACCGTCCGGCTCCAAGTGCACGCCGTCTACGGCACGGTGGTCTTCCTGCTGGAGAGCGTGGTCTTCGCCGTCATAGGGCTGGAGCTGCCGGCGCTCGTCCACGAACTGGGCTCCGCCGGGGACGACTGGCCGCTGGGGGTGCTGGCGGTGGCCGGCACGGTCCTGATGACGCGGCTGCTCGGGGTCCTACCGCTGTCCGCGCTGACGCAGCGCCGGCGGGGCGACGGGCGGGTGTCCTGGCGCGTCCCGCTGGTGGTCTCGTGGGCGGGGACGCGGGGGGTGATGCCGCTGGCAGCCGCGCTCTCGATCCCGCTCACGGTGGAGGGGGGCGCGCCGCTGCCGCACCGTCCGCTGCTGCTGGTGCTCACGACGGGCGTCGTCGTCTTCACGCTCGTCCTCCAGGGTTTCACCCTGGCCCCGGTGGTCCGCTGGTCCGGCATCGCGCTCGAGCCCGAGCACACGGCCCACGAGGAGGCCCGGTGCCGGGCGGCTCTCGCCAAGGCGGGGCTGGCGTGCCTCGATGAGCTGGAGTCGTTGGAGGCGGCCTCGGCGACCGTCATAGACCAGCTGCGGCGGGGGTTGCTGGCGCGGCTGGACCAGGCGGACGCGGATCACGGCGGTGACGGCGTCTCGGCGACCGATTACCGCGAGTTGCGGCGGGCGGTGATAGCGGCGGAGAGGAGGGAGCTGCGGCGGCTGTACGAGGGGAATCACATAAGCGATATGACGCGGCGGCGGTTGCAACGGTCGTTGGACTTGGAAGAGGCGGGGCTGGGTGAGTGAGCCCCAGCCCCGCCCTGTCACCGTTTCCCGGGGGCTCCGCCCCCGGACCCCCGGTCCTCGAACGCCGGACGGGCTGGTCAGTGCCGTCCGTCGACCACCGAGCGGAGCTTGCCCGTCGTCGCCGTGCGGGCGAAGTCCGCCATGTCCGCCGCCTCGACGTCGAGGTCGAGCAGCCGCTCCTCCACCGCCGAGCGCAGCTCCGGGTATCCGGCCAGCAGGGCGGCCCGCAGGGCGGACGGGTCGGCCGAGCGCTCCACGCGGACCGTGAGGCGCTCGCGCGATGTGCCGTTCCCGACGAGGACCTGGAGTTCCCCGGCGTAGCCGAGGTCCTCCTCGGCGATGGTCACGAACCGCCGGTGGTTGAGGAAGTACGTCGCGACGCGCATCACGTCGCCGAGCCTGCCCAGCAGTTCGAAGCGCGGGGCCTGGTTGCCGCAGGGGCAGTGGCCGGGGACGGCGCGGCCGAGGTCGCCGATGACGTAGCGGTCGAGGCGCTGGCCGCGCCGGGCGTGGGTGGTGAAGACGAGGCGGCCGGTCTCCCCGGGTGCCACGGGCCGGTCGGCGTCGGTGTCGAGGATCTCCAGGGTGTGGAGGTCGGCGTGGAGGTGGTGGACTCCGCCCGCGCTTTCCACGCACTGGTAGCCCAGCGGGCCGAGGTCCGTGCTGCCGTACGTGATGGAGCGGATGGTCTCGATGCCGAAGGTCTCGGCGAGCACGCGGCGCTGCTCGGCCGTGAAGTGCTCCCCGCCGTAGAAGATCTTGCGGATGCCGCCGTACGAGCGCAGCAGGTCGCCCTGCTCGTGGAGGAGCTGCCACAGGTAGGAGGGCATCCCGAAGAGGGTGTCCACCTCGTGGGCGACCAGGGCCTCGGCGGTGGCCCGGTGGTCGGGGCCGGCCGCGATGGGCATCTGGGTGCCGCCCAGCCGCTCCAGGATGGAGAAGAAGCTGATGAAGCCGCCGTACATGCCGCCGCAGTAGAAGAGGTTGGCGGTGCGGTCGTGCTTCGGGTCGTACCCGGCGGCGAGCAGGCCGCGGGCGGCGGCGCGCATCTGGGTGTCGTAGTCGTCGTAGGTGAACAGGGACAGGGCGGGGGTGCCGGTGCTGCCGCCGCTGCGGAAGTACAGCTCGGCGTCGCGCCGGTCGACGGAGCCGTTGAGCTCCTGGACGGCGGCCTTGTCCAGCAGCGGCCCGGTGGGCGCGGGGAGGGCGGCCGGGCGGACCAGGTCGTCGAGGCAGGCGACGGTGGCGAAGCGCTCGTCGGCCTGGACGGCGACGCGGCGGCTGTAGCGCTGGAGCGCGTAGACGCCGTCGTGGGGCTCGCCCGCGTAGCTGCCCAGCATCGAGCCGACGGGTGTGACGCGGGTGGCGCCGGCGGCCAGGGCGAGGCGGGAGAGCTCCGCGACGTCGGTGCGGCCGCCGGCGACGCCGGCGGTCTGGAGGTAGCGGCGCATGGGGCGCAGCGTGGCGAGCATCCGCTCCCGGGGCAGGGGCTTGACCCAGACGCTGCGGTGCAGCGGGGAGGCGGTGAGCGCGGGGCGGGTGTCGGCCATGACGCGCCAGGAGCCGTCGGGGGCCGTGTGGACGCGGGTGAGGCCGAGGTGCTCCTCCAGGCGGGCGATGAGCTCGGTGGTGGTGAGCTCGGCCTGCTCGGCGGTGTCCAGTTCGTCGCCGGACGGGCCGGGGGGCAGGCTCGCGAGGGCGCCGGCGAGGCGTTCGGCGAAGGCGAAGACCTCCTTGTCGTCGTCGGTGTCGAGGTAGACGACCTGGGGGCTGGAGCAGGCCTGCTGCTCCAGCAGGCAGACGTCGGCGGCGAGGGCGGCCAGGGTCGCTCCGTCCTGCCAGGCGTCGCGGGCCAGGTAGGCGAAGGAGATCTTGTGGCCCCACTCCACCAGGCGGCAGCCGGGCGGCACATGGGCGGCCACGCCCTCGACGGCGGCCTCGCCGCCCCAGACGGCGACGGCGTCGGCGGGCGCGCACATCAGGCGCAGCCACTCCTGCCGGGAGGAGGAGAAGCGCAGCACGATGACGCGCCGGGCGATGGCCCCGCTCTCGTCCAGCGCGGCCAGTTCGGCGAGGAGGTGCTGGGCGAGGAGGGTGTCGGCGCCGGACGTCTTGAGGATGTTGACGTTGCCGGCCAGCAGTCCTTCGACGAGGCTCAGGGGCGCGACGGAGGCGGCGTTGCCGGGGGCGATGTGGGCGACGAGGCCGACGGGCGCCCAGGCCTCGTAGACGGTCTCCTTGGCGTCGGGGCGGCTCAGCCGCTGGGGTGCGGTGCCGCCGAGCTCGCTGCGGAGCTTGCGGGTGAGTTCGGCGCGGCCGAGGAACGCGCCGAGTTCGGCGAGGAGGGTGCCGTCCTCGCCCTCGGGCAGGTGCGCGGCGAGCCGGGCGTACGTGGGGTGGGCGGGGTCGAGGAGGGCGGTGGACAGCGCGTCGCAGGCGGCGAGGACGGTCTCGGTGTCCAGGGGTTCGGCGAGCGCGGCCCCGACGGCGGCGGGCAGCTCGGTGAGGCGCCGGCCGGCCTCCTCGTCGTCGACGAAGGCGCCCTGCCAGTAGTGCTGGTGGTCGGTGGCGTGGGTGGTCATCAGGACATTCCCTTCATCAGTTCGGCGGCGGCCACGGCGCAGCTCTTGTTGCGGCTCACTCCGGCGCGGCCGTGGATGGTGAACCAGTCGGTGTCCAGGTCGCAGCCGCACTCACTGCCGGGGTGCAGGGAGGCGAGGTCGCCCATGACGACGCTCTGCGCGGGGACGGACGTGATGTAGGGGGAGACCAGGTGGAGGTAGCCCTGCTCGCCGTATCCGAGCGGCTCCAGCGTGCGGGTGGAGCGGATGAACACGCGGGACCAGACGGGCGCGTGGAGGTTGTGGTGCGAGCACTCGATGTAGGGGACGCAGTGCTCGACGGAGCCGAAGGTGTCGCGGATCCGCTCGGAGGGGACGCCGAGCTGTTCGGTGACGCGGGCGTACAGCTCGTGCTTGCCGATCTGCTGGTCGGTGTGGCCCTTCCAGCCGCCGCCGAGGACGATCAGGGAGCCCTCGGGGAGGTTCAGGGGCGGCAGGCCCATGGCCCGCATCCGCTCCAGGGTGAACCAGAGGAACGCGGGGAAGCCCAGGATGCGGACGGGGACGTCCTCCTCGGCGAAGCGGAGCAGCGCGGCCACGCAGCCGAAGGGGTCGAACTCGTGGCCGCCGCCGGTGTGGCGGAGGGCGTACTCCACCGTGCGGGCGGGGGCGAAGTCGCAGAGGTAGTTGTCGGTGAAGGAGGTGCCGAGCTTGAGGTCGGGGGCGGGCTGGTAGCTGTAGAGCAGGTAGTTGGCGGGCCGGTCGGGGGTGATCCAGCCGTTGCGCTCGAAGATCCGGGCGACCATGCGCTGGGCGGAGCGGATGGTCCACTCGTCGAAGAACATCTGCGACTTCTGCCCCGTCGTGCCGGACGAGGTGAGGTGGAGGTGGACGTCGTCGCGCGGGATCGACAGCACTTCGTGCCGCTTGAAGAAGTTCGCGTGCACCAGGGGCGCGCGGTAGGGCTCCTCGGGGGGCGTGCCCTGGTACAGCGAGGCGAAGAACGGGGAGCGTTCGGCGTGCCAGGCGTGGCTCTCGGCCATGGCGGCGGCGAAGAGCTCCTCCTCGGCGGGGCCGGAGGCGTAGGGGTCCGTCAGGTCGCACAGGCGCTGGACGTGCGGCAGCAGCGCCGGGTCGGGGACGTCGACGGGGGCGAGATGGGGATTGACGGGTGTCATGGGGCAACCTCGAGGGTGGGCAGGTAGGTCGACGCCCAGGCCGCCGCGTAGGCGTCCAGGAACGGCTGGAGGGGCGCGTCGACGACCACTTCGCGGAAGTCGATCTGTTCGGCGGTGCGGGACATCACGACGTAGTCGTGGAAGCCGCCGCCGTCGGTCTGGGCGCGCATGGCCGGGTAGAGGGCGCTGGGGATGAAGCCCTGGGCCAGGAAGGCGGAGAGCGGTCCGTGCCCGGAGAGCGGTACGAGTGCCTCCACGTAGCCGGCGCCCGCACGGGTGAGCGTGCGGGTGATGGGCTCCAGGTGGTCGGCGGCGGCTTCCGGGCCGGGGGCGGCGGCGATCAGGGAGCAGTAGCGCCCGGTGCGGTTGAGGTAGGCGTAGACCTCGAAGCTGTCGTCGTCGGACGCCAGCAGCGCGTTGGGGGTGTGCAGCGGGTAGAACCAGCGCTCGCTGTCGGGGAAGCGCTCGTGGAAGCGGCGGCGGACGAACGAGGGCGCCTCGATCATCTCCAGCCGGGCCGCCGTCGGCGTGGTACGGGCCGGCGTCGTCTTCGGGGCGGTGAAGCGGATGTTCCCGTAGTCGATGCCGAGGCTCGCTCCGACCGTGCGCAGGAGGGGTGCGAGCGGGGCGGGGGCCTCGTCGACGGGGAGGCGCCGGTCCAGCACGCCCGGCGAGTGACGCGCGTAGAGTGCGAGGCTTTCGCGGCTGCTGAGGTCGACGGCGTTGGGCAGGACGCCCATGGGCCGGAAGCCGTTGCGGGACACGACGCGCTGGGGTCCGGCGCTGACGGTGCGGACCGTGGCGTAGACGGAGTCCAGGCGCCCGGTGTCCAGCATCCGCCGGCACAGCTCGTCGGTCAGGGCGTGGGCGAGGCCGCCGGAGCGGCGCTCGGGGTGGACGGCGAGCCCCTCCAGCCGGCCGACGCGGCTGCCGGCCTCGCCGTGGATGGCCGCCGACGCGGCGAGCCCGCCGGAGCCGGGGTGGCGGGCGACCAGCCACAGGGTGTGCGGGTCGGCGATGAGCCGGGACATCTCGGCGGGGTCGGTGCCCAGGGCGGTGGGGTAGTGCGGGCCGTAGACGGCGTAGTAGAGCTGGCGCAGTTCGGCGATGTCGGCGGGCGTGGCCGCGTCGATCGTGACGGTCATCGCTGTCCTCCGGTGACCACGGGCTCGGACGGGTGGGCCGGGACGTCCTGGGCGTCGGCGGTACCGGCACCGGCGGTGCCGGCGTCATCGGTCCCGGCGTCCGCGTCGGTGTCCGGGTCCCGCAGCAGGGCCAGCGCGCAGGCCGCGGGCAGGAGTCCGGCCGCCTGGATCAGGCACAGGGTCTGCGGGGAGAGCCGGTCGCCCAGCAGGCCGAACAGCAGCGAGGCCAGCGGGAAGGTCGCCCCGAGCACGGCCTGCATCACGGCGAAGAAGCCCGGCTTGTCGGCGGTGGGGACGAGCCGCTGGAACAGCGCCACGAACCGCACCCCGATGACGCCGACGCACCAGCCCGCGACGACCAGGCAGCCCGCGAAGACGAACCGTCCCGTGAACAGGCCGGGGGCGGCCAGGGCCAGGGCCATCAGGGTCAGCAGCCACGCGCCGAGGGCGGTGGGCCGGCCGGGGACGCGGGCGCCGGTGAACGAGCCGATCAGCGTGCCCACGCCCAGCGACGCCTCCAGCAGGGCGACGGTGGAACCGCCGTCCGACAGGACGGACTTGGTGTACAGCGGGATGACGACGAAGACGGCGGTGGTGAAGAGGTTGGCCGCGGTGAAGCAGAGCAGGATCCGGCGGACGAAGGGCAGCCCGGCCAGGATCCCCCGCAGCGACCGGCGCCCGCCGGCCTCGTCCTCCCCGGCACCGGCCTCCGCGCCGGACGCGGCCGGGGTGCGGAACCGTACGGTCGTGATCAGCACGGCCGCGACGAGGTAGGCACCCGCGCAGCCGACGGCGAGGCCCGCCACTCCGGCGCCGTCGACGATCAGGGCACCCAGGAGCGCCCCGCCGAGGCTCGCCAGCGACTGGGTGGACATCTCGAAGCCGGTGGCGGCCTCGATGTCCTCGTCGTCGACGAGTTCGGGCACGGAGGTGGTCAGGCAGGGGTCGAAGAGGGCCTGGCAGGCGGCCAGGGCCAGGGTCGCGGCGTAGGCGGCGGCGAGCGGCAGCCCGCCGGCGTACGCCCAGACGGCGAGGGCCGTGGCAACGACGCCCGCTCCCCCGGCGGCCGCGCGCAGCACGGAGCGGTGGGCGTAACGGGCGACGGTCCGGGCGACGACGGGCGCGAGCGCCACGGCGGGCAGCGTGCTGACGGCCATGAACAGCCCGGAGGCGAGCCCGCGTCCCTCGGCGACGGCGTAGGCGATCAGCCACCAGGAGACGCCGACCTGGAACATCCGCACGGCGGCCTGGGTGAGCACCTGGGCCAGCCAGACCGTGCCGAAGGCGCGGTTGCGCAGGACGAGGGGCGGGCGGCGGCCCTCGTCCGTGGTCACGGCGGTCATGCGGTGGGCCTCTCGTCGATGACCCGGACGAGCTTGCCCGAGCGGGAGTTGACGACGAGGTCGCTGTGGCGGGCCCACTCCACGGTCAGGGGGTGGACGAAGCCGGCGGCCACGCTGTCGGGGTAGAGCGGACGGACGGTGTTCAGCCGCTCGACGACGGCCTTGGCGAGGGGCTCCAGGCCCATGGGGTCGGCGTCGCCGGGGGCGGTGGCCAGGCGCAGCACGAGGCCGTCGCGGCCGTCCCAGCGGCGCACCACGAGCTGAGTGCCCGTCACCCGGCCGCCGGTGTCCGCCTCGGTGACGGCGTCGAGCGCGTCCTGCGAGTAGAGGGAGACGGGGCCGACGCGGACGCCCTCCTCGGCGCGGCCGAGGATGCGGAACTGCCCGGCCTCGGGGTCCGTCCACTCGGCGCGGTCACCGGCGGGGAAGCGGATGACGGGCATGAGGCGGCGGAAGAGCTGGGTCACCACGACGCGGCCGGGGCGGCCGGGTTCGTGGATGGGCTCCCCGGTGGTCTCGTCGAGGATCTCGACGATCGTGTGCGGGGTGAACGCGCGGTGCACCCGGGGGTCGGGGCCGGGCACGGGGCGGCCGAGGAGGCCGGCGTCGACGCTGGCGTAGCCGAGGGAGCGCGGTTCGGCGTTGGGGAAGGCGGCGGCGAGCAGCCGCCGCTGGTCGGAGAAGAGCGCCTCTCCACCGAAGAACAGCAGCTCCACGGCCGGGAGCTGACGGTCCGTGGCGATCAGGTGCTCGGCCAGCCGGCACAGGGTGGTCGGGGTGCCCGCGACCACCTGGGCGCCGAGGTCCGCCAGGGTGGGGACGGTGGTCTCGAGGGGGGCGCCGCCGCCGATGGGCAGCCGGACGTTGTCGACGGGCGCGTGGGCGAGCGAGTCCAGGACGAACAGGAAGCTGGCGTAGAGCTCGCCCGCGTAGAAGAGGTCGGCGACCCGGTGGCCGGGACGCAGCCCCGCCTCGACGAGTCCTCCGCCGAAGGCGGTGACGAAGTCGCGCCACTCCTCGCGGGTGAAGCAGGAGAACTTGGGGGCGCCGGTGGTGCCGCCGGTCTTGTAGACGACGGCTTCGCCCAGGGGCGCGGTCAGCACCCGGTTGCCGTCGAGGGTGTTGGCCGCCCAGAAGGCGTCCTGGTCCACGACGGGCAGATCGGTCAGGTGCTGGACGTCCGGGGGGACGTCGGCGTAGAGCTCCGCGTAGAAGGGTGAGTTCCGGCGGGTGAAACGTATGAGGTCCGATAGCGGGTGAACGGACATGCGGCCTTTGCCTAGGTGATGCGGACAGGGGTGCGTGTCTCCCGGGCACGGCGAAGGCGCGGCGAGGACCTTGGGGCGCTCGCCACGTGCCGGTGCCGGTGTGTTCCGCGAGAGGCGTGCGGTACCGCTCTCGACGTCGCTCCGGCGTCAGGTTCTGACGCTCGGTCACGAGGGAACGCCGTAGAACATATCGCAGAATTGACCCTGTGCTCACCACATGTCAGGTGGATGTGGCGTAAAACCTCTGTTTCTTTTGTTGAAAGCCGTTCTGACCGGACTTCTTATGGCGTGAGCCGCCCTACGCCCCCAGGCCCGCGTCACGGGCCAGCAGGGCCGCCTGCACCCGGTTCTCGCAGCCCAGTTTGGCGAGGATCCGGCTGACGTACGTCTTCACCGTGGCCTCGCTCATATGGATCCTGCGCCCGGCGTCGGCGTTGGACAGCCCCTCGCCGAGGAGGGCCAGCACCTCGCGCTCCCGTTCGCTGAGCTCCGCCACGCGCCGCCGCGCCTCCTCGCCCCGGGCGGCGACGGGGCCGGCGGCCAGTGAGTCGACCACATGCCGGGTGGCGGCGGGGGAGAGATAGGCGGCGCCCGTCGCCGCCGCCCGGACGGCCCCGATCAGCTCGCCCGGCGCGGAGTCCTTCAGCAGGAAGCCGGCCCCGCCCTGGCGCAGCGCCCGCAGGACGTTGTCGGGCTCGCCGAAGGTGGTGAGGATCAGCGCCCGGACGCCGGGAGTGCGGCGGCCCAGTTCGCCGAGGGCCGTCAGGCCGTCGAGGACCGGCATCTGGATGTCGAGCAGCGCCACGTCCACCTGGTGCCGCTCGGCCAGCTCGACGGCCTCCCGTCCGTTCACCGCCTCCGCCACGACCTCGATGTCGTCGGCGGATGTGAGGATCATCCTGATGCCGGCCCTGATGAGCGGCTCGTCATCGGCGATGAGGACGCGGATCACCGGTGTCTTCTCCTGGGATGGTGTGCTGTTCGCTAGCTCTTGACGTGGAACTCGCGCTTGTCGGACAGTTTGCCGTCCTTGAAGCAGAAGCGGTAAACCGTGTCGGTGGACATCCCCCGGGAGTTGTCGGTGGACAGCAGGGTCAGACAGCTGGTCCCGGCGGGGGCGGGCGGTATCTTGTCCTTGGCGTCGGAGGTGAAGAAGGACTTGCCGGACGGCAGCTTCTCCCGGACGTCCTGCTCGGAGTCGCCGATCTTGACGGATTCATAGGTGCTCGGGTCGATGATGCCCTTGTCGGCCTCGTCGATGACCTTGCCCATGGTGAAGACGGCCGCCACCGCCAGCGCCACCAGGAGCAGCAGCGCGATCCCGCAGCCGAGCAGGCAGCCGTTGCTCTTCTTCGTGCCCATGATGTCCTTGAACTCCTCGCGAGGGTCGAGCCGGTCGATGACCGCTCCACCCTCGCCCGGAGCCCCTGCCCAGGTCTGCCGCCGGAAGTCGTCCGCGCCGTCACCGAAGGTCGCGTCGGCGGCGCTCCCCCGGGCCTCCCTCGCCTCCACCGCGTCATAGGGCAGCACGGCCGCGAGGCGGAAGCCCGCGCCGCCCGCCCCGGGGCCGGTGAACACCATGCCGCCGACCAGCCGGGCCCGTTCCCGCAGCCCCGTCAGGCCCTCTCCCCCGCTGACCGTGTCCGTGCGGGGCGCCGTCGCGGCGGTCAGGGCGACCGGGTCGTTGGCCACCTCCACCACCAGCGCGTCCGGCTCGTAGCGCACGCCGACGGTGATGGCGGCGCCCGGGGCGTGCTTGGCGGCGTTGGTCAGGCCCTCCTGGACGACGCGGTACCCGGCGTGGTCGGTGGCGGGCGCCAGCGGGCGGGGGTCGCCCGAGCGCTCCAGGGCCACCTTCATGCCCGCCGACACGGCGGACTCGACCAGGCCCGCGATGCCCGCCACCACCCGGGAGCCGGGCTGCTCCTCCTCCGGGACGCCGTCCTTGAGGATGCCCACGACCTCGCGCAGCTCCCGCATGGCGGCCACCGACGCCTCGCGCAGCACGCCGACCGCCTCGCGCTGACGGCCGGTCAGCTCCCGGTCCACCTCCAGCGCCCCGGTCTGCACCGCGATGAGCGCGAGCTGATGCCCCAGGCTGTCGTGCATGTCCTGGGCGATGCGCTGCCGCTCCCGCATCCGCGCCTGCCCGGCGATCATCTCGCGCTCGCGCAGCAGCTGGGCGTTGCGCAGCCGCAGGGTGTCCAGCAGGGTGCGCCGCTGTGTCCAGTAGCGGCCCGCGAGGCCGGGGAAGACCGCGGTCACCACGAAGAAGACCGTCGACAGGGTCATCGTCCCGGCCGGGGAGAAGGGCGCGTCCCACAGCCCCAGGCCGAGGTAGACCACGAAGGCGACGCCGAAGGCCACCGACGCCCGCAGCACCCCCGCGATCCGGTGCCCGGCGGACCAGCCCACGGCCATCAGCAGCAGGCTCGCGCCGCCCTCGGTGCCCCCGGACAGGGCCGACGTCGCGATCAGCGCGGTGACCGGCAGGGACCGGCGCGTCAGCGACAGCACCGCGGCCGCCAGGGCGACGGCGGCCATCCGCGGCCAGCCGTGGCCGGCCTCGGCCACCCCCGCGAGCAGCGCGAAGACGGCGGCCAGCAGGCACTCCCCCACCAGCCTGCGCCGGGGCCACAGCCCCGGATCCGTCAGCCGCCCCCACAGTTCACGGGCCCACGATGTCGCGTTCACCCCCGCACTCTAGGCACTCTCCCCGCCCCGGCACACTCGCCGAAGGTCGCTGGGGTGTACGACGAAAGTCGACGCCGTCCGTCGGGCGGGGCGCGCCGTGCCCGACGGGCCGTGTGTCAGGCGGGGCGTGCGTCAGGCGGGGCGTGCCGTGCCCGACGGCTGGTCCGTGCCGCAGTGCCGGCACTTCGCGGCCGCCGCCGGCAGGTCCTCCGAGAGGCACGCCGGGCAGGTCTTCAGCGGTCCGGGCTCCCCGAAGACGACGACCCCGCGCCGCGCCTGGACGTGCTTGTAGGGCACGACGATGAAGAAGTAGACGACGGCCATGAAGATGATGAAGTAGATCACGGCCGAGATGAAGGACCCGATGTCCAGGTAGGTGGCGCGGTTGCCCGGGCGGCCGAGCTGCCAGCCCAGCCCCATGCCGTGGCCGCCCTGGAGCCGGGCGATGACCGGGTTGATCACGAAGTCGGTGAACGCCTTGATCAGCGTGGAGAACGCCAGCGCGATGATCAGGCCGACGGCCACGGTGACGATGTCACCGCGCATGACGAAGTTCTTGAATCCCTTGAGCACTCCGAAAAGCTACCCTTTGTCCCGCTTCGCCCCGCCGTGCGGCACGGGGGCGGTGCCGGGATTCACCCCCGGGCTCACCCTCGGGCTCACCCCGGGGCTCACCCCGGGGTGCGGTTCACATCGCCGGGTGCGCCGGGATGTGGGTGACCTCTTCGATGTCGTGCCCGGCCTTGTCGAGCAGCTCCCTGGAGAGCTTGTTCAGGGCCCGCGCCGCCGCGACCTCCTCGCCGACCCGCTGCTGCTCGGGGTCGTCGGGATGTCTGACGGCTTTCCCCTTGGCCCGGATCTCGGTGCCGTCCGGGAGTCTGAGCAGCGCCGCCGCCCGCGTCCGCTTGTCGACCTCGTCGAATTCGACGTCGACGTGCATGCCGGCTACCTGCGTCATGGCGTCCACCTCCTGGCCCGCCCCTTCTGCGCTACCCCTCCAGCGTGCACCAGGCGGCCCGATTGCGACACCGGACGCCGGGGCCCTCAGGCCGCCGTCGCCCCGAACTCGCGCACCGCCCCGTCGACGATCGCCTCCAGCCGCGCGTGGTGCGCGCCCCGCCAGTAGACCCGGCCGCAGGCCACGCACTGCGCGAAGACGTCGTAGGTGTGGCGCGTCCCGTGCTCCAGGTGCTCGCGGACGGCGTCCTTGTCGGCGTCCTGGAGCGGGCCGTTGCAGGCGGTGCAGCGCGTCCAGGGGGCGAGCCGGGGCGCGAACCGGCCCAGGACGTCCCTCAGCTGCTCGTCCGGCCGGTCGCTGTAGACGTACGCGCCGGCCCAGATCTCCCGGCGGCGCAGCAGCCCCCGGTCCCGGGAGAGCAGCACCCGGCGCTCGGCGGCGGAGAGCGTGGCCAGCGCGGGGTCGCCGATGTCCTCGCTCTCGTACGCCGCGTCGACGCCCAGCAGCCGCAGCCGGCGGGCGAGCGTGCCCAGGTGGACGTCCAGCAGGAACCGCAGCGGCGCCCCCGGCACCTCCTGCGGCCGGGGCACCGCCCCGATCTCCACGCGCTCCCCCTCGGCCGGTACGTGCGACACCGGCACCGGGCGCCCGTCGACGAGCAGCGGGCCCGCCTCGGTGAGCGGCACGCCGAGGGACTCCACCACGTGCCCGAGGGTGGAGACGCCGTCGGTGACCACCGGCGCGGCCGCCGCCCGGCGCTCGACGGACACGAAAAGCCGCAGTTCAGGGGCGACGCTGACAAAGATCACGGGACCGTTCACGCACCACAGCATGCCATCGCGCGGGGCCGGGGCGCCCCGGGTTTTCCGGGCCCGCGGGGGCGCCGCCCCCGCGCCGCCCGTCCCGTCGGCAGGACGGGTGACTCGCCCATGGGCCACGCGCGTGTCGCCGGTGGCCGGGCCCGTCGCCGGTGGGACGCTGCTGCGCACCAATCAACCGGAAAAGAGTCCTATGGCATCAGACGAACGGTATGTCTGCTGCCCGGTGTCCGGAGTCCGGTCCCGATGTCCGGTCCCGATCGATGTCCGGTCCCGATCGAGGAGAACGATCGATGGAAACCGCGTACGACCTGATGACCCGTCTGCTCACCGACCACTTCGGCGTCCCCGGGGAGCAGATCGCCCCGGACGCGACCTTCGAGGATCTCGGCATCGACTCGCTCGCCAAGGTCGAGCTGGTGACGCTGCTCGAGGACCACCTCGAGCGGCCCCTGGACCAGGCGCCCGCGGACGACACCCTCGGCGGGACGGCCGCCTGGGTCGAACGGCTGCTGCGCGCGGGCATCGGCGCCCAGCCGCAGGGCGAGGCCCCGTCCGCCGCGCCGGCCCGGCCGGGACGATGAGCGAGCGGGAG
The DNA here is from genome assembly GCF_020740895.1 of Streptomyces sp. UNOB3_S3. Lineage (GTDB taxonomy): Bacteria > Actinomycetota > Actinomycetes > Streptomycetales > Streptomycetaceae > Streptomyces. The sequence goes on from NZ_JAILXP010000144.1 coordinate 13,553, forward strand.
GTCGCGGTCACCGGGATCGGCATGGTGACCCCGGCCGGCATCGGCCGCGAGGCGACCTGGGACGGACTGTGCGCGGGCGTGGGCCTCGGCGCGCACGACGACGAACTGGCCGGGCTGCCGGTCGACTTCTCCTGCCGGGTGCCTGGCTTCGACGGCGCGGCGCTGGTGGGCAGGCGGATCACCTGGCGCAGCGACCGCTTCATCCACCTGGCGATGGTCGCCGCGCGCGAGGCGGTCGCCGACGCCGGGCTGGACCCCGCGTCCTGGGACAGCGCCCGGGTGGCGGTCGTCATCGGCGCGGCGAGCAACGGCGGCGACTGCTGGCCGCAGGAGTACAAGAACCTGGCCGAGGGCCGGATCGACGCCATCTCCCCCACCGTCCTGCTGCGCTCGCTGCCCAACATGGCCGCGGGCGAGGTCTCCACGGACCTCCAGGCCCTGGGGCCGTGCCTGACCACGTCCACCGCCTGCGCCTCGGGGGCGACGGCGATCGGTGTCGCCCGGGACCTGCTGCGCTCGGGCGCCTGCGACATCGCGCTCACCGGGGGCGCCGAGTGCGCCCGCGTGCCCATGGCCGCGGCAGCCTTCCACCGGATGCAGGCGCTGTCGCAGCGCCGGCACGACCCGGCCGGTGCGTCCCGGCCGTTCGACGCAGACCGCGACGGATTCGTGCTGGGCGAGGGCGCGGCGATGCTCGTCCTCGAACGGCCGCGGGACGCCCGCGCCCGGGGCGCCCGCACGCGCGGCCTGCTGTCCGGCTACGGGGCCTCCAGCGACGGCTACCACGCCACCCGCCCCAACCCCGACGGCGCGGGGGCCCGGCGCGCCCTGGAGTCCGCCCTCGCGGACGCCCGCGCCGGCGTCTCCGAGGTCCACCACGTCAACGCGCACGGCACGTCCACACCGATCAACGACCAGGTGGAGGCGGCGCTGCTCCGCTCGGTGTTCGGCACCCCGCCGCCGGTGACCTCGCTCAAGGGCGTCATCGGGCACTCGCTCGGCGCCGCGGGGGCGATCGACGCCGCCTGCACGGTCCTGGCCCTGGAGCGGCAGCTCATTCCGCCCACGGCCAATCTCGACCGCCTCGACGACGGGATCGACCTGGACGTGGTGACGAAGGTGCCCCGGCGGTACCGCATGGAAGGCGCGCTCAGCAACGCGTTCGGCTTCGGCGGCCAGAACGCCGTCCTGTTCTTCCGGGCCGCGTGACGCCCCCCGGGGACCTCGACGCGGCGGCCCTGACACCGGGTTCCCTCGGTGCCGGGGCCCCTCCGCGCCACCGCGCACCCGCCGCCGGCCGGCTCGGGCGGGCGCGCCCGTGGCTGGTCCCGGCGGCGGCCGCCCTGCTCACGCTGCTGCTGGCGGCGGTGGGCGCGGGCACCTCCGGGCGGCTGGCCAACGGCGGCTACTTCGCCTCGGGCACGGAGTCGGCGCGCGCCGACCGACTGCTGGCCGACCGCTTCGGCGCCGGCGCGCCCGACCTCGTCCTGCTCGTCCGCGCCGAGGGCGGCGAGGGCGCCGAGGGCGGTGTGGACTCGGAGCGGGCGCGGGAGGAGGGGCTGCGGCTGACCCGGCGGCTCGCCGAGTCCGCCGGGGTCGCGAGCGTCCGCTCGTACTGGACGGGCGAGGAGGCGGGGCTCCGCGCCGAGGACGGCACGGCCGCGCTGATCACGGCCGATCTGGCCGGGGCCGACCGGGACGCGGCCCGCACCGCCGAACGGCTCGTACCCGGCCTCACCGGCGGCCACGGGACACTGACCGTCTCCGCGACCGGGCCCGCGTGGGTGAGCGTGGAGGCCAAGCGCTACAGCGGGGCGGACCTGGTGCGGGCCGAGCTGGTGGCGGCCCCCCTGACCCTGCTGCTGCTCGTGCTCGCGCTGCGCTCGCTGGTGGCCGCGCTGGTCCCGCTGCTGATCGGCGCCGTCTCGGTCGTCGGCACGATCGCCTTGCTGCGGCTGCTCACCTACGCGATGCCGGTGTCGGTGTTCGCGATGAACCTCACCAGCGCCCTCGGCTTCGGGCTGGCCGTGGACTACGGGCTGTTCCTCGTCACCCGCTACCGGGAGGAACTGCGGGCCGGGCACCCCGTCGAGGACGCGGTGCGGCGCACCGCGCGCAGGGCCGGGCGCACGGTCCTGGTGTCCGCCTGCGCGGTGGCACTGTCGATGTCGGCCCTGCTGGTGCTGCCGCTGCCCTTCCTGCGCTCGATGGCCTGCGCGGGCATGGCCGTCGCGCTGTTCTCGGCGGCCGCGGCGACGCTGCTGGTGCCGCCGGTGCTCGCCCTCCTCGGCACCCGGATCGACCGCTGGGATCCGCTGCGCGCCCTGCGCCGGGGCCGGACTGTCCGGCCGCCGCGGCCGGACAGTCCGTTCTGGCGGCGGGTGGCGCGCACCGTGACGGGGCGGCCGCTGTGGTTCGGCGGGGTCTGCGCTGCGGTCCTGCTGCTGATGGCCTCGCCGTTCGCCCATGTGCGCTTCGGTCTGTCCGACGACCGGGTGTTGCCCACCGGCTCCGAGGCGCACCGCACCGCCGACGCGATCCGCGCGGGCTTCGCCGCCCCCGCCGACCGCACCCTGGCCATCGTGCTGCCGGACGTGGATCCCGTGCGGGACGCGGCGGCCCTGTGGGCGTACGAGCGCGACGTGTCGGACCAGCGGTCGGTGCGGTCGGTGGGCTGGGCGCGGTCCGAGGCGGCCGGCGGGGCCTCCCCGGGCGCGGTGCTGCTCGTCTCCGGGGCGCGGGAGCCGCAGACGAAGGCCGCGCAGGACTTGGTGCGGACGCTGCGCGCCCTGCCGGGCCCGCCGGGCGAGCACCTCGTCACGGGGCGGGCGGCGCTGCTGGCCGATACCAAGGACGCGGTGCGGGCGCGGCTGCCGCTGGCGGCTGGCATCGCGGCGGCCACGACGTGGGCGATGCTGTTCGTGCTCACCGGCAGCGTGGTGCTTCCGCTGAAGGCGCTGCTCATCGGCGCGCTGAGCCTGGGCACGAGCTTCGGGGCGATGGTGTTCGGCTTCCAGGACGGCCATCTGCGGCCCGTGGTGGGCGACTTCACGGCCACCGGGACGGTGGACATGACGATGCCGCTGCTGCTGTTCGCCATCGCGTTCGGGCTGGCGATCGACTACGAGATCTTCCTGCTGTCCCGGGTCAGGGAGCACTATCTGCTGACCGGTGACAACCGGGGGGCCGTGGTGGAGGGCGTCGCGCGGACCGGGCGGCTGGTGACCACGGGCGCGCTCGCGGTGGCCGTGGTCACGGGCGCGCTGGTCACCTCCGGGGTGACCCAGCTCAAGCTGCTGGGGACGGGGCTGGCCACGGCGGTGCTGGTCGACGCGGTGCTGGTGCGGGGCGTTCTCGTACCGGCGTATCTGACGGTGGCCGGGCGGCTGAACTGGTGGGCGCCTCGGTGGGTTGCGCGGCTGCATGGGTGGTTGCGCGCGTGGCTCGCGCCGGAGCGGGGGCGTTGAGGCCGCGGTGGTGCGGCGGCCCGGGTGGGGCCGGAGGGGGATGGGCCCCG
>NZ_JAILXP010000145.1 GCF_020740895.1 Streptomyces sp. UNOB3_S3
GATGTTGATAAGAGACAGGGATACGGCGGGTATCACCGCGCCCAGCGCGGCCGCGATCGTCAGCAGTACCCGGCGTGGGTGGCGCGCGGCCGCCGTGCCGGCGAGGAAGTTGCCCACGACGCCCGCGACGCCGTAGGCGAGCATCAGGCCGCCGATGGTCCGCGCGTCCATCCCCGGTATGCGCTCCAGTTGGGGGCGGACGAAGGTGTATGCGGCGAAGTGCCCGCCGACCAGGAGCAGGACGACCAGGAGCGCGCCGCGGATCCGGCCGTCGCCCAGCAGGGCGGGCAAAGCGCTCGACGGTGCCGTGCACCGGGCCGGGAGCGGGGGCAGGACGACGGCCAGCGCCGCCGTGACCGCGAGTGCCACGGCGCCCATCGCGGCGAACGCCGTGCGCCAGCCGGCCCAGCCGCCCACCAGGGTGCCCGCCGGAACGCCGATCACCGACGCCACGGCGATCCCGCTGAAGACCAGCGTCATGGCCCGGGCGGCGGCGGGGGCCGGGACGAGCCGGGGGCCCAGGCCCGCCGCGATGGACCACACCCCGCCGATGCACACGCCCACCACCACCCGCAGCCCCAGCAGCGCCACGATCCCGGGCGCGGCGGCGGACAGGAGGTTCGCCGCCGCGAGCAGTGCCATCAGCGTCAGCAGGACCGGGCGCCGGTCCAGGCGGCCCGCCGCCACGGTGACCAGCGGCGCGGCCGCGGCCGCCACCAGCCCCGGGAGCGTCATGGTCAGCCCCGCCGTGCCGTCCGACACACCCAGGCCGGCCCCGATCGGGCTGAGCAGGCCGATGGGGAGCATCTCGGAGGTGACCACCGAGAACGTGCCCGCCGCCACGGCGGCCACGGCCGGCCACCCTCCCGCGTTCTTGATCTTCGTCATGCGACCAGCCTCGGCCGCGCCGGGACCGGGAACAACGGCCGGTCCCTCACCCTTCCATGAGCATGGCTCATCGATCATCCGAGAACCGGCGGGAGGAGCACACGGTGGGTGGTGCCCCGGACATACGGGAGCTGGAGTGCTTCCTCGTCCTCGCCGAGGAACTCCACTTCGGCCGCGCCGGAGAGCGGTTGTACGTCTCGCAGAGCAGGGTCAGCCAGTTGCTGCGCGCCCTGGAGGGCCGCGTCGGGGCCCGGCTCGTCGACCGCACCAGCCGCCGGGTCGCCCTCACACCGCTCGGCGAGCGCTTCCTCGCCACCCTGCGCCCCGCCTATGACGCGCTCAGGGCGGCGGTGGACGACGCCCGTGCCGAGGCACGGGGCATCGAGGGCGTCCTCCGCGTCGGGTTCCAGGGCGTCGCGGGGAGCACGATCCTGACGGCCGTGCGTACCTTCCGGGAGCGCCATCCCGGCTGTGAGGTCGAGATCGCCGAGATCCCGCTGGCCGATCCCTTCGGCCCGCCGCGCCGGGACGAGGTCGACGCGGCCGTCGTCCTGCTGCCCGTGCGCGAGCCCGACCTGACGGTGGGTCCGGTCTTCTCCCGGGAGCGGCAGACGCTCGCGGTCTCGGTGCGGCATCCGTTCGCGTCCCGGGAGCGTCTCACGGCGGAGGACCTCGCCGAGTGCCCGCTCATCGGCCCGGCCGGGCCGGCCCCCGCCTACTGGCGTGCCGCCCAGGCCCCGGCCGTGACCCCGGCCGGCAGGCCCGTCCCGGCCGGTCCGGTGGTGACCACCCTTCAGGAGGGCATCGCCATGGCCGCCGCGGGCCGGGGCGGGATGCTGGTGTGCCGGCCGACCGGGGTGTACCAGGGCCGGGAGGACCTCGTGTTCGTCCCCGTGGACGGGCTCCCCCTGTCGGCTCTCGGCCTGGTGCGGCACCCGGGCAAGGAGACGGCCCGGCTCCGGGCGTTCGGCGCGGTGCTCGCCGAGGTGGCGGGAGCCGACGCGTCCGGCGCGCGGGCCGTGCCGGCCGGGTGAGCGGCCTCGACGCCGACCCTTCAGCCGCCGGACGGGCCGAACTCCTTCTCCCACTGGGCGAAGTCGCTCCTGGCCTCGCCCCCGTTCGTCCCGCGTCCGCGGGGGCCGTCGCCGGGGACGGACGGGAAGGCGGGCGGTACCCATCGTTCCGCGGCGCAGTCCCGCAGGGCCTCCTCGACCGCCGGGGGCAGGACGGGCCGGCGCCCGATGTCGCAGACGAGGTACCAGACCCCCTCGGCCGTCCTGCCCTTCGGTATGCGGAGGCCGTGCGGCGCGCCGGGGTGCGGGCGGATGTGGATGCCGTACGTTCCGGTCTCCGCGTTCCTGCCGCGCGACCGGCGGACGGTGACCTCCGCCACATGGGACCAGTCGAAGCGGACTTCTCGCTTCGGGTGCGTGAGGCAGGAGATCCGGTGGGGTGAGATCCGCAGGTCCGCGGTGCGGCGTGGCAGGAGCCACGACAGCCCGGAGAGGACGCCGCCGATGCCGAGGAACAGGGCGGCGGGGGCGCCGAGCACGGCCGGCCGGCTCGCGCCGTCGCGCAGCGCGACGCTCAGGGTGAACAGGGCCGCCGGTGGCAGGGCCGCCTTGAGGGGGGCCAGGGTGCCCCTGCGCACGTTCAGCCGGAAGGCCCAGCCGCCGTCGGAGGTGGCGGTGATCCCGTCCTCCGTCAGCAGCCGCTCGTCGTACAGGGAGGCGGGGCGGTTCCGCAGGCCGGTCGAGGTGCTGATCGCGAGCCGTTCCTGGAGCCAGGCGTTCCGGAACTGGTAGGTCCCGCCGACCTGGCGCAGGACGCCCTGGCGATGGGCGTCCTGGAGGAAGCGCATCAGGGCCCAGGGGGCCTGGCCGGTCAGTGCCAGGGTGGTCCGGGCGAGCGTCCAGCGGCTCCACGGGCTGATCAGGATCAGCATCCCCGCCGCGCCGATCCAGGTCACCAGCCCGGTCGTACAAGCCATGGACACGTCGTCCGGCCGGTAGTGCAGCACACCGGACGCGACCCCGCACAACGGGCCGATGACGAACAGGGCCCGGGTGACGGCCGCGTGTTCGGCGCGCAGCAGGGCACGTGGAGTGGTCGCGTTCTCATCGGCGTCGGACGGGGCCGTGAAGAGCACGGCGACGGCGAACGCCGCCACCATGCAGCCGGCGCCCAGCCAGTACAGCCCCGGCGTGGCGGTGTGGAGCACCGGTGCCTCGAGGCCGAACGCGGTGAGGCCGGCGAGCAGGGACGCGATCAGGGCCCCGCGCCGTGTCGTGTGCCGCCACGCGGAACGCGCCGCCGCCACCGGCCGTCTCAGGCTCACCGTCCGTCTCGGCTCGCCGAAGCGGTGATCGGTGTACCAGCTCCGTACGAGCACCTGCGCTTCGAGGCCGGTGACCACGCCCGCGAACAGGGCCGTCGAGATCTGCATCGACGTCAGGCCCTCCCACAGCCCCGGGCCGCCGCCCGAGGCCTCGCGGACCCGGTGCCCGAGGCCGGTGGCCAGCGTGGACAGCGCCACCCCGAGGAGGACGAGGGCGGGGAAGGCGGCGAGGCGGGCCACGGGGGTGCGGTGCAGCCGCCACCAGGCGAGTTCGGTGGTCTCCCGCGCCTGCAAGTGGCGGGCGAGCGCGCCCAGGTAGCGTCGCGCGTGGGCCGGGGACCACTGGCGCGGGGGGTCCAGGCGGTCGTGGGAGGGGATCTCCCCCGTGAACACCGACGGGACGAACTGGTCCAGCAGGTGGTCCTCCACGGATCGCCGGGAGGGGAAGCGAACCCGGTCGGTCAGTTCGGCGGGCTCCGACCAGGGGCGCGCGTAGACGGTACGGGCCAGTGACAGCATGAGGGGGGTCGACAGCGCCCCGGCCAGGGGCCCGCCGGGCCGCTCTCGCACCTCCGCGAACACCCCCTCCCAGCGCGGGAGCGCGTCCGGAGCGACGCTGTGCCTCAGGTAGGCGACGGTGGCGGAGGCGGTGACGGGGCGCGCCTCGATGACGGCCGTGTTCCCGAGCACGGTCTCAGGGGTGAGCGCGTCGAACTCCGCGGTGCGGGAGGTGATGACCATCGGTCTGTCGTACAGGGCGCGGTTCAGTGCCCGCACCGCCGCCGAGCGGCGGGCGCCGGGAATCTCGTCGAGACCGTCGAGCACGGGCAGCAGCACGGACCCGCTGGTGCTCCACAGCTCGCGGGCGGGGTGCCGGCCACCGATCCGGGGCAGGCCGGGGTGGTCCTCGGCGAGCCGGCGGGTGAACCACGCGCCGAACTCCTCGCGGTCCGGGTCCCAGGACGTCAGCGACAAGAGGACCGGTACGGGGAGGCCCTCGGTGCTCGCGTCGCCGGCGCGGCCCGCCAGCCGCCGTCGCAGCAGTTCCATGGTGAGCAGGACGGCGAGCGTGGTCTTGCCCGAGCCCGCGGCTCCCAGGAGGGCGAGGCGGCGCCCCGGCAACGCGAGGAAGGCGGTGAGCAGGTCCGTGAGCTGGTCGGCCCGGCCCTGTACGTCCCCGCCAATGTGCCGGGCGTGGTCGGTGCGGCGCCGCCGGGGAGCCCAGCGGACCGCCATCGCGGCCCGGTCCCCGCCCACGTCCCATGCCTTGGCCTCCTCCCGCCACTGCCGGTACACCGCTTCGGCGAGGGCGTGGGCCGACTTCTCCAGGGGTGTGGCGGACGGCGGCGCGTGGACGTGGATCTCACCGAAGTTGTCGCGGAACTGGATGACGATGTCGGCGGTGCCCTGGAATATGTTGTTCACGTCGCCGCCCGGCTGGCCGTCGGCCATGGCTGCCACCTCGAGTCTCAAGGAGCGATGCGGTGCCCGGCCCCGGCTCGTGAGGAGCTCATGAGGAGCTCGTGGGACGAGGGGGCCGGGCGATGCCGGTCACTCTACAACTCTCCTGCGGGCCTGACAGGTTGATCTCCGGCAGGGGCCGGGTCTTCCGTCCCCGAAGCGGCCGCGAGAACGCCGAGCAGCGCGAGGACGGCGACCACGATGGCGAGGACCAGGGCGACGCAGGCGGCGGTGGGGTAGTTCCACAGCACCAGGGCCAGGGCTCCGCCGGCGATGACGACGCCGGTCGTCCAGGCTCGGTGGGCCTCGAGCCAGTGGCCGGTGGCGCCCGTGCGGACGCCGACGCGGGCGAGGGCCCTGCCGGTGGCCCCGGTGCCCCGGGCGCTCACCGACCGTACGAAGCGCGCCCCGCGTCCGGGGCCGTAGAGGTAGCCGGCCACGGCGGTGATCACCGCGGTGACGAGCACGGTGCGGGTGCTGACGCGCAGGAACCGTACGAACGTGTCGTAGATGGCGCTCGCCGCGTCGGCGGGGAGCACGTTCGCGGGAACCGAGTCGAGGTAGACCCTCCGCATGACGGCGAGCGTGATGAGCAGCGCGATCATCATGACGCCGGTGCCGATGGCCGCGGCCATCAGGGCGAGCCGGTGCGAGGGCGCCGTCCGGACGGCGAGGGCGGCGAGGGCGAGGGTGGTGACGGGCAGCCAGGTGCCGACGACGTCGAGCAGGCGCATCAGGCCCTGCGCCTTGTCCAGCTTGTCCGTTGTGAACAGGGGGATCGTCTTGTCGACGTCCGGGATCGCGGCGGCCTTCTGGTAGCCCTCGTCGACGAGCCGCTTCTTGACGTTGTCGACGAGCGTGCCGATGTCCAGGACGATGGTGTCGCCCTTGGCCTGCACGGCACTGTTCCCTTCGCCGGTGAGGGTCTTCACCACCGCGGCGTGGGCGCGGCGGTTGGCGATGTCCCATGCCTCGGTGAACTGGTCACTGGTGACGACCTTGTTCACGACGGTGCGGACGGCCGTGGTCAGGGCGCTCTTGAGCGGGCCTTCCAGGAGTGAGGTCCTGTCCACGACGGCGGGTGGCGCGTCGGTCCTGGCCAGGGCGCGCTGCAGGGCGTCGGTGAAGGCGCGGAAGTCGACGTTGTCGACCACGCGGTTGGTCAGCCGGTCGGTCACGGCGTTCCGCACGGACGGCTCGGTCGCGATGGGTGCGACCGTCCGCACATACCGGTCGGTGTCGGAGATCTGACTGCTCACCCAGGCGGCCACGACGGCCAGTGGGGCGAGGAGGAAGGTGAGGACCAGCAGCACGGACGCCGTGACGTTGCGCGCCCGCCGGTGACGCGTGGTCGCCAGCCTGCGCAGTCGCTCGTATTCCGCGCGCTCCGCCGTGCTCAGGGGTTCGGGGGCGGGTGAGCGGTCGCCGGACGGGTCCATGGCTGCCTCCCTCCGCGCAGGACGCGTCGCTCCTCACCGGGAGGAGTCGATTCCGAGCGTGTGTGCCTCGGGCGGCTCTCGTTCCATCGTGGTCCTCCCCGGGCGGGCCCGCCACGCGAGCGGACGCGGTCCGGCCGGGTGACCCGCGAGGCCGGGAACGCTCTTCGCGCCTTCCGCACGCTTCCGCCGACCTATGGTGATCTTCGTGCCCGTGCGGGAGCGCTCCGGTGGACTGTGGCAGCAAGGAGGCACATGCCGTGAAACGCTGGGACGACGCCGTGACGGGCCGCGCGCGGGTGGGGGCGGTCGTGCGTCCCCTGGTCACCGCGACCGCCCTGGTGCTCGCCTACTATCTGCTGCCCATGGACGAGAGGTTCACGGGCGGGGCGGCCGTGACGCTCGTGCTGGGGCTGGCCGCGCTTCTGCTGCTCTTCCTGCGGCAGTTGCGCTCGATCTCACGCTCGCCCCAGCCCCGTCTGCGCGCGGTCGAGACGCTCGCGACGACCGTGCCGCTGTTCCTGCTCCTCTTCGCCGCCACGTACTACCTGCTGGAGCGGAACGTTCCGGGAAGCTTCAGCGAGGTCCTCGACCGCACCGGTGCCCTGTACTTCACCCTCACCGTCTTCAGCACGGTCGGCTTCGGCGACATCGTCGCGCGCTCCGGATCGGCCCGGATCATCACGACGGCCCAGATGACCGCCGATGTCCTCCTGGTCGGGGTCGCGGCCCGGGTGGTGGTCGGCGCGGTCGAGACGGGGCTGCGCCGCCATCGCGGGACCGCGGACGGGCCGGACACGGCAGATGCCCCGGCCGCGGGGGACGACGCCGTGTGAACCCGGCCGTGGCAGCGTTCCGTTCAGGGCCGTCCCGTCGTCGTGGCCATGGCGTACAGGCGTCGCCAGTCCAGCCGGGGCCTGGCGCGGAGCGCGCCCGGGCGGCGGCGCGGGACCCGTACGCGCAGCGCCCCGGCCTCGATCGTGCAGCGTACGGGGGCCGGGAGGACGAGCGCCTCCCCGTCGACGCCGACGTCCACCCGGGGCGCGTCGGCCTCGATGACGGCCTCGTGGGTGGTGAGGAGCGTCAGGCCCGGCGAGTCGGGGGCGAGCAGCATGTCGGCCGCCTCGGCGGCGGTGTCGACCTTGACGCCCAGCAGGCCCAGGACCCCGCCGTCCAGCCGGTCGCGCCGCCCGAGGCCCGCGGTGTCGCCGACCAGGTAGGGGTTGTTGCTCACCAGCACGGCCTGCGGGGCGTCGATCGTGCCGCCGTCGGCGTGGACGCGCAGGTGCGGGCCGGTGTGCCGGGACAGGGCGTCCGGCAGCAGCCGGAGGATGGTGCGGATCTTGTCGTCGCGGTACGCCCGGCTGCTCACGATGGTCGCGTAGGCGCCGAACGAGGCGTTGTTGACGAAGGCGCGTCCGCCGACGCGTCCGAGGTCCACGCGTAGTTCGACGCCGTCGGAGAGGGCGTCCAGGCATGTGGCGGGGTCGTCGCGGTCGAGGCCGAGGTCGAGGGCGAAGTGGTTGCGGGTCCCGGCCGGGACGACCATGAACGGCAGCCCGTGCGCCGCCGCGACATCGGCCACGAGCGCCTGGGTGCCGTCGCCGCCGGCCACGCCGAGGAGGTCCGCCCCGTCGGCGACGGCCTCGCGGGCGAGGGCGACGACATCCTGGTGGTGATCCGGGTCGAGGAGCATCACCCGCGCGCCCAGGGCTTCCGCCTTCTCCCGCAGCCCGAACCTCTCGGCCTTTCCGCCGCCCGACCGGGGATTCATGATGAGACACGGGCGCGCGGGCGGTGCGGCGCGGTGTTCCCGGGCCGTGGCCGAGCGGCTGCCGGCGCCCAGCGCCGTCCAGCCGGCGGAGGCCGCCCCGGCCCACAGCGCGAGGCAGAGCAGGACGAGCCACAGCAGCCCCGCGGCGGCGTAGAGGACGATCGCGGCGACCGGCGCGGCGACGGCCAGCGCGGCGGCCAGGACCCGTACCGGGCCGCGCCGGGCCAGGGTCCACCACAGGCCCATGACGGACACGACGAGCGCCGCGGCCCCGACGCCGAGCAGCAGGACGCTCCTCGGCCCCGCGACGACCAGGAGCAGCAGGACCGCCGCGGCGGCGGCCGCGATCGCCAGGCGCGCGAAGCGGCGGCCCCTGAGGGTTTCCCGGGGGTCCTGGGCGCCGGCCATCGCTTCTCCCGTCGGTACCGGACTCGCTGTCGGTGTCGTCCAGGGCTCACGGCCGGTGAGGACGGTGGGTGCGCCGCGCCCGTCCAGGGCCTACTCGGGGGGATTCTGCCCGCGGTGGCCCCAGCCGAGAATGTCTTCCTCGGGTGCGGGCTTGTAGACGCCTTCCTCCGGCTTCGGCGATTCCTTCCCCGCCTTCGCCGCCTTATCCTTCAGCCGGCGCTCGTGTTCGGCGTCGCGGGATTCCTTGTGCTTTCTCCTCGGCAACCCGATCATGACCGGTCCCCTCTCGCATGGGACTTCCGCGTCACTTTCAGGTTTACACGTGTGCACGGGGCACGCATCCGTCCGCCGCGGCACCGCCGATGGCGTGCACCGTCGATGAGCGGACCGTCGATGAGTGGACCGCCGGGGGCTCGCGGAGGAGCCTGGAGTCATGGGGTCGCTCTCGCGCTCGGTTCCCCGGCCGGAGCCGGGCGTCCACAGCCGGGGCCTCTTCAGGCTGGGGCAGTGCGTCCCGTTCGCGATCGCCCTGCTGGTGGTGGGCATCGAGTTCTCGCCCGCGCACTTCCTGTACACCGGCCCGCTGCTCACAGCGACGCCCGCGCTGGCGGCGGTGACGATGGGGCCTCGGGGCACCCTCGCGGCGGCGGCCGTCGCGGTGGCCGTCAGTGTGGCCACGGCGACCTACAACCACGCCTGGGGCAGCCTCCAGGTCTTCACCAACTTCCTGGCCCTTTTCCTGGTGTCCGGGGCCGGTTTCATGGCGAGCCGCGCCGTGCGGACCCGCAGGCAGAACGAGATCGGCCAGGTGCGCCGGATCGCCACGGCGGCGCAGGAGGTCATCCTGCGCCCCGTGCCCGCCCGGCTGGGCCCGGTGGGGGCCGCCGGGATGTACCTCGCGGCCGAGGCGGGGGCGCAGATCGGCGGTGACCTGTACGAGATCGTGGAGACCCGGTACGGGGTCCGGCTGATCGTCGGGGACGTCAGGGGCAAGGGGTTGCCCGCCGTGCGCGCGGCGGCGGCCGTGCTGGGTGCCTTCCGGGAGGCCTCGCACTACGAGGACGACCTGGTGGAGGTGATGAACCACTGCACGGCCGCGCTGCGGCGGGAGTCCGCCGTGCCGGGCGCGTTCAGCGAGGACGCCCTGCTGGAGGGGTTCGTCACCGCTCTCGTGGCCCAGGTGCCGGACCGGCCGGTCGTCGAGGTGGTCAACCGCGGTCACCCGCCGCCGCTGGTGCTGTGCCGGGGCGGGGTGCGGGCCCTGACCCCTTCCTGCCCGCTGCCGCCCCTGTGGCTGGAGGACTTCATGACCGGTCCGCCGGCCGAGGCGGAGAGCCATCCGTTCGCGGCCGGCGACCGGCTGCTGCTGTACACCGACGGCGTGATCGAGGCCCGCGACCGGGACGACCGTTTCTTCCCTCTGCCCGAAGCCATGGCAAAGGCGGCGGAGGAGACCCGCGCCGACGCCCCGCGGGACTTCCTCGAACAGTTGCACAGGAGGCTGGTCCTCCACACCCAAGGGCACTTGGCGGATGACGCGGCGATGCTCCTCGTCGACCGCCTTGAGGGATGAACCCCCTGTCTCACGGTGTCAGGAGCTGCCCGCGAAGCGCCGCCACCAGGTCGTCGTCGGCACCGAGCCGTTGCGCGGCGTAGCCCCGCACCGACCCGTACCGCGCGGTCAGTTCGGCCAGGAAGAGCCTCATGATCCCGGCCGGGGCGCTGCCGTAGGCGGGCCATCTGAGGGTGAGGTCCGGGTGGTCGGCGTGCCATTCGGCGACCAGGCGTTCGGTGGCCAGTCCGGTGAGGGCGAAGTCGGCGACGATGTCGTCCTCGCGCACGCCGAGCAGGGCGAGGAGCAGCATGGCGAGCAGGCCGGTGCGGTCCTTGCCGGAGTGGCAGTGGAAGACGAGCGGAGCGGTGTCGCCGGCGACGATCTCCAGGGCACGGCGGAGTTCCCCGACGCCGTCGTGTGCCGCTTCGGCGTATCTGTCGGCGAGGTAGCGGGCGGGCTCGACGTCGGGGCCCAGGGCGGCCTGGTCGTACGGCCGGTGTTCGATGCTCAGGTTGTGGTACGCGAGGGAGGGGTGGTGCGGGACGCGTCCGCTGCGTTCGGCCTCCCAGGGGTGTCTGAGGTCGATCACGGTGCGGATGCCCAGGGCGAGGAAACGGTCCCGGTCCCGGCCGTGCAGCTTGCCCAGCGAGTCCGAGCGGAACAGTCTGCCCCAGCGGACCGTGCGTCCGCCGGCGGCCGGGTAGCCGCCGAGGTCCCGGAAGTTGTGCAGGCGATCGAAGGCGATGTGTCTCCTCACGCCGTCACCCTATGGCCGGGCGCGCCGGCGTCGGGGCCGGGAGGAGCGGACTGTGACCGATCGCAAACCCCGTGTGTCGGACATCGACGACGTCCTGGCCTTCCGGGGCACCTTCTGAGACAGCGGCGCCATGGTGGGTTCTCGCTCGTCCCGGAAGGCTTCCGCTGCCGCGAGGGTGGGAACGGTCTCTGCACCGGGTGTGGCGGAAGGGGCTGGCAATGGCAGAGGAATCGGCTCGGGGGTCGCTGGTCGTCTCGGACGAGGTGCGGGAGGCGCTGGACCGTGGCCGGCCGGTGGTGGCCCTGGAGTCGACGATCATCTCGCACGGGCTGCCCCGGCCGCGGAACCTGCGGGTGGCGGAGGAACTGGAGGAGCTCGTACGGGCCGGTGGCGCCGTGCCCGCGACCGTCGCGGTGCTGGACGGGCGGCCCCACATCGGCCTGGACAAGGTGGGATTGGCGCGGGTGGCGGGTGAGGAGGGGCTGCGCAAGCTGGGGAACCGCGATCTGGCGCCGGCGGTGGCGTCGGGGGCGAGCGGGGCGACGACGGTGTCGGGGACGGCGTTCCTCGCGGAGCGGGCGGGGATCCGCGTGTTCGCGACGGGTGGCCTGGGCGGCGTCCACCGCGAGTGGGTGGAGACGCAGGACGAGTCCGCCGACCTCCGCCTGCTGGCGCGGACCCGGATCGCGGTGGTCTGCGCGGGGGTGAAGTCGGTCCTGGACGTGCCCGCGACATTGCAGCGCCTGGAGACGCTGGGCGTGGGGGTGCTGGGTTTCCGGACCGGGGAGTTCCCCGGCTTCTACCTCAGCGGCTCCGGTGTGCCGGTCGACTGGTCGGTCGGGACGGCGGCGGAGGTGGCGGAGGTGCTGCGCGCCCAGGACGCGCTGGGCGGTCCGCCCTCGGCTCTGGTCGTCGCGAACCCCGTTCCCGTGGATCAGCAACTGGATCCGGAGTTGCACGACAGGGTGCTGGCCCGGGCACTGGCGGCATGCGCGCGGGAGGGTGTCACCGGGCAGGCGGTCACACCGTTCCTCCTCGACCATCTCGTCCGGCACACCGACGGCGCGTCCTTGGAGGCCAACGTGGCCGCCGTGCGGGGCAATGCCCGGCTGGCGGCCGAGATCGCCAAGGCGTACGCCGCGTGACGGGCGGTGCGGCCGGTACGGCCGGTTCGGCGGGAGGGTTGCTCGTCGTCGGCGATGTGGTGACCGACATCGTCGCCCGCCACCGCTCGCCGCTCGCGCCCGCGACCGACACGGCGGCCCGGATCGCCACCCTGCCCGGCGGCGCCGGGGCCAACGTGGCTTGCTGGGCGGCCCGTTCGGGCGCGAAGGACGTCCGGATCCTGGCCCGGGTGGGCGCGGACTCGGTGGACACGCACGAGCGCGTGCTCCGCGCGGCCGGTGTCCGGCCCCACCTGGTGGCCGATCCCGCGGCGCCCACCGGCACGGTCGTCTGCCTGGTCGGCGCCGACGGCGAGCGGACGTTCCTCACCGACAGCGGCGCGGTGTTGCGCCTGTCCACCACCGACTGGGACGGCGAGTTGCTCGCCGGGGTCGGTCACCTGCATGTGTCCGGCTATCTCTTCTTCGGCGACGCCAGCCGCTCGGCGGCCCGGCTGGCGATGGCAGCCGCCCGGGCCCGTTCCATACCGGTGAGCGTCGACCCGGCGTCGGCGGGCTTCATCGACCGTTTCGGCACGGACCGTTTCCTCGCGGCGATCGCCGGAGCGGACGTGCTTCTGCCCAGTCACCACGAGGCGGCGCTGCTCACGGGACGTTCCGAGCCGGCCGACGCGGCGGCCGAACTGAGCCGCCTCTTCCCGCTCGTGGTCTCGACGCGGGGCGCCCGGGGCGCGCTGGTGGCGGTGTCGGGCGCGGTCGTCGCCCGGGTACCGGCCCGGCCCGCGACGGTCGTGGACACCACGGGCGCGGGTGACGCCTTCACCGGCGGTTTCCTCGCGGCCCGCCTCGCGGGCCACGACCCGTCCGAGGCCGCGCGCCACGGCTGCCGCACCGCCGCCGAGGCCATCGCCGTCGTCGGCGGCCGGCCGCGCGACTTGGGGCATGCGGGCGGTGGACGTGAGGTCGCGTCCTCGTGAGGGGGCGGCGAATTCGCTGGCACGGCGGGTTTGTCCTGTGACATGGTGCGCTGCTGTGGGAGACATCGACAGCATCGTGATCACGACACTCGCCGAGCGCCCGGCGCTGATACCCAGGATCTACGAGTTCGCCGACACCTGGCCGGAGTTCGTTCACCACGACCCGGTCGGGGGTGCCCTGCTGGGGCAGGTGGCCGAGGACTTCCCGCACTACTGTGTGGTGGCGACGGACGGCGACCGCGTCGTGGCACGCGGGCTGAGCGCGCCCTTCAACGCCTCGCTCGACGGGCGCGAGGAGACGCCGGACCAGGGGTGGGACCGCGTACTGGTGTGGGCGGCCAGGGACCGGCGGCGCGGAGTGTCACCCACGGTGGCCAGCGCGCTGGAGATCACCGTGGACAGGGACCACCTCGGCCGCGGTCTGTCCTCACGCATGCTCACCGCGATGCGGGAGGCCGTCGGCCGGCAGGGCCACGACGTGCTCCTGGCTCCCGTGCGGCCCACGGCCAAGCACTTCGAGCCGCGCGTCCCCATGGCGGACTACGCACTCCGGCGGCGCGAGGACGGCCTGCCGGCCGACCCGTGGCTGCGGGTGCACGTCAGGGCCGGTGGCGTCATCGAGAAGGTCGCTCCGGTGTCGATGACGATCAGTGGCTCCCTGGCCCAGTGGCGGCGGTGGACCGGGCTGCCCTTCGACCGCGACGGCGACATCGAGGTGCCGGGCGCGCTCGTCCCGGTGCACTGCGACATCGCGCACGACCGGGCGGTCTACGTCGAGCCCAACGTGTGGGTCCGGCACAGGGCGCGGCCGCACCGGGACGCGGGGCCGGCCGGGGTGATCGAATGACCGGAGGCCGTTCTTTACTGTGGTGGAGGGAACGGGCTCGTCACCTGCCCCTGTGACGTGTCCGGTGTCGTCTCCGGCTCGTTCTTGTCGTGGAGGCTCTTCCGTCGACGTTCGAAGGAGTCATGATGCGACGAGTCCTTACGACGGCCGTCCTGGCCGCGGCCGCCCTGGGCGCGGGTGCCGTCGGGCCGGGGGCCACCGCTCACGCCGCCGCACTGCCGAACGGGCTCGATCTGAAGGGTGTCACCATGATCGATCCCGGCAATCTGGGCTCGGCGGTGGACGAGGCCGCCCAGAAGACGACGAGGGTGGTCGGTGACGCGGGTGGTGGCGCGGTCGGCAAGGCGGTCCCCGCGGCCGGCCGGACGGGCGGTACGGCCGTGAAGTCGTCGACGTCCGCCGTGCAGCAGACCGTCGGCCGCGCGGCGGGGTCCGCGGGTGAGGCCGTCGGTGAGACCGCGCGGGCGGCCACCAAGGACGGCCCGCCCTTCGGGAGGCTGGCGTCCGGGGGGCTGGGGCACCTGCCTTCCTGACGCCGACGGGGTGCCCGACTCCCCGGGGTGCTCGGGACCGGCCGGGGCGGTTACTGCAGGTCGTCGAGGTCGTCCTGGTCGCTCTGGTCCTCGTAGAGGTCGTCGTTCAGCCGGTCCCGCTCCTGGGCCTGGATGCTCTGCCGGGACTGCTCGCGCCGCCCCAGCGTCTCCTCCGTCATGTCCTCGACATAGTCGTCGGTGTCACGGTAGGGGTCGCGTTCCCTGCTGCTGTCCATGCTGTGCTCACTCCTCGACGAGGCGGGCGGTGGGCGGCTTCGCCCCCGAGCAGCCTCACACGCATCCGCTCGGCATGCATGTCGGCACCGGGGACGGGGAGCGAGCCCCCGCCACCCCCGGCGCCGGTCGGGCCGTGGCTCAGGTCGTGGGACCCTGCATGTGCTCGCTGACCCACTGAATGAGGCCGCCGGCTTCCATGTTGGGGACGTAGGAGGCCGCGTTGTGACTGCCGCCGACGTTGATCCGGTACTTGGTCTTGATCGGGCCCTTGTTGCCGTACTTGGCGAGGAAGCGGTCGATGGGGGGCTTGACCGGTTCGTTGGAGCCGACCTGGAAGGCGAGGTAGACGTCGGGGCCCTTCTTGGCGATGAGGCGCTGGGCGAGGACGTCGGAGTTGTTGTCGGCCTTCTCCTTGTCGTGACCGGCCCACAGACGCGAGTCGGGGACGATGTCGGGGCCGGAGGCGATGACCGCCTTGAACTGGTCGGGCTTCTGGAGGACCGACTTCAGGCCCGCGGAGGCGCCGGTGGAGGAGCCCATGAAGGCCCAGCCGTCACGGGACTTGATGGTGCGGAAGTTCTCCTTGACGAGCTGGGGGACGTCCTCGGTGAGCCAGGTGCCCATCTTGGGCTGGCCGGGGATGTCGCTGCCGTCCCAGTAGAGCCCGGCCTTGGGGTCCTTGGGGTCCTTGTCGTGGTTCTCGGGGTTGAGGACCGGCATGGCGATGATGAAGGGGAGGCTCTTGCCTTCCTTGGCCCACTGGGAGATGGACGCCTCGAGCTTGAGGTCGGTGCCCATCCAGTAGTTGTTGGGGTATCCGGCGCCGCCGGGGAGGGCGATGAGGACGGGGAAGCCGCTCTTGGCGTACTTCGGGTCGTCGTACTCCTTGGGGGCCCAGACCCAGACCTTGCCCTCGAAGCCGGACTTCTTGCCCTTGTACGTGGTGACAGCGATCTTGGTGCCGTCCTCGGGGACGGTGCCGGAGATCTTGAAGTCGGAGTTCGGGCCGAGCGGCATCTGGGCCTTCGAGCCGGGCGCCTGGTCGCCGTTCTTGCCGTCGCCCGAACCGCCGAAGGAGATCGCGTCGCCCTTGTCCGTGAACGGGGGTATCTCGTAGTAGGACATGACGGGCCAGGCGATGAGACCGAGAGTGACGACGGATGCCCCTGCGATCACCCAGCGTTTGGCGCGGGAGGGACGGCGCCGGGCCTGGTAGGTGGTGGGTGACTGGTACGACATCGGAAGTCCTTACTGCGGTGACGACAGGGGCGCGGGTATTGCTGGATTGTTGTGACGTCCGTAAAGACAGGGCCCGTCCGGCAGCGGGTTCCGGCTGTCACAGAATGATGATGTTTCCCCGGCCCTGACGCGTGGCGCGTGACGCGACCGTCACAGAGGGGCATGGGGAACGGCGAGCGGAACCGGGCCCCTGATTCGAGGGTAGACCGCCGGCTGTGCGGGGTGCCGGAGCACCCCGCACAGCCGGCGGGGCCCTTGGAGCCCCGGAGCCCTGGAGCCCCGGAGCCCTTAGATGCCGAAGGGTGCCGCGTAGCGGACGGTTCCGGCGGGCAGCGGGTGGGTGTCGTCCAGGGCGAGGGCCATCAGCGCCTCGTCCGGGACGTCGAAGGTCACGCCGATGCCATGGGCGGAGGCGCGGCCGAAGCCGAAGCGCGGGTAGTACGCCGGGTGCCCGAGGACGACGACGTAGCGCTCCCCCATGTCCTCGGCGGCCCGCAGCGCGGCACGGACGGCCGCCGATCCGGCGCCGCACTTCTGCAGCCCGGGCCGCACGGCGACGGGGGCCAGGCACAGGGCGGGGGTGTCGCCGATGTGGCAGCGCGTCAGCAGCGCGTGACCGACGGGGGCGCCGTCCTCGCCGGTGGCGACGACGGACAGGCCGTCGATCCAGGACGGGTCGGCGCGCAGGGCGTCGACGAGGTCGGCCTCGTGCGGGGTGCCGAACGCGGTGAGGTTGATCTCACGGATGGCGGGGATGTCGGCGCCGGTCTCGGCGCGGGTGTTCCACTGGTCGTGGGTACGCATGACGGAACGAGGATCCGTTTCGTGTGGGAGTTCGTATGGCCGGACGGCCTCGCGAGCTCACGCTCCCGGCGAGGCGGTGGCTGGGTCAGGCCGTCGCCCGGGACGTGAGGGCGGTCCGGGCGCTGCGCCGCGCAGTGGCCATGAGCACGGTCATCAACCCCACCTCCCTTTCATCCACACACTTGATCACCGGAAACTCTTCGAACCTAACATATGCCGCCGGGCCCGTCCTTTGATTTAACGACCGTGCTCCGGCGCCTCTCTACCGGGGTGCCAGTCCGGTCCGGCCGCCGCGCAGGTCGTAGAGCACATCGACCTTGGTGAAGACGGGCAGTCCGGCGATGATCACCGCCTGGGTCTGTCTGCCGTAGCTGAGCAGTGGGGTGCTGAGCGCGTTCATCGGCTGGGTGAGGGCCTCCCTGGAAGGCATCTGATAGGTCCAGTTCCAGTCGGCCGATGTGACGGTGAGCGCGACCTGCCGGCCGTAGGTGTCCACGACGCCGCCCGGGAGCAGCGCGCCCAGGGCGGGCCCGGCCGGGCGGGGGGCTTCCAGGGCTG
>NZ_JAILXP010000146.1 GCF_020740895.1 Streptomyces sp. UNOB3_S3
CTCCCCGCCCTGCGGGCCTGCGCCGGCTGCCCCGTGCCCCGCTACTGCCTGGAGGCGGTGGCACCGCGGGAGAGCTGGTTCGACGGGGTGTGCGGGGGCCGCCTGTGGCGCAACGGCAAGGAGGCCCGGATCCCCGAGGCGCTGGCGGCGGAGGCGGGCCTCACCACCGCCACCCCGACCGTCCCGCACCCGGAGGAGCTGTCATGACCACCGCGCACACGCCCACCGCGAGCCGTCCCGACCACGACCGCGCGGCCGTATGGCTGGGCATCCTGCTCCGCCAGTTCCCCGAGCTGGGCCGGGAGCTCGCCCCGAGCCGCGCCGCCCGCCCCTCCTCCGGCGGCCGCACCACCCGTACGGCCCCGTCGGCGCCCATCCGCCTGTTCATCTCCGACACCATCCGTGACATCACCGACGGAGTGGTGGAGCTGGAGGAGGCGGTCTGCGAGAAGCTGCGCCTCCCCCGGCCGCGACGCGCCGGCGTGGAGGAGCGGCTGACCCGCCTGATCGTCCTGCTGGACCACGTCGCCGGGCGCCCCGACCCGGTGCTCGCCGAGCACGTACGGACCGAGGCCCGCCGGATGGCCCGGCGCTGCTCCCTCGCACTGGGCGACGCCGAGACGCCCGTACGCGTACGCGGCCGCTGCCCGCACTGCGACTCCGTCTCCCTGCGCGTCTTCCCGCACCGCGAGACGGTCCTCTGCGTCAACCCCGGCTGCCGCTGCGCGGACCCCGCCTGCGCCTGCCGTACGGACCGCGGCCACCGGCACTCCTGGGCGCGCGCCGAGTGGCCGCGGCTGGCGGAGGCGACGGAGGGCGACCTGGCGGAGATGGCGGCGGCGCAGGACGAGGACGGATACGAGGAGGGCTCGAACCGATGACGACGACTTCGACGACGCTGGTGACGGCGCGACTGGCCGCCGACGAGGTGGCGGTGGCGCCGGACACCATCCGCAAGTGGGTCCAGCTGGGGCATCTGACCCCGGCGGGCCACCGCGGCAGGGCGAACCTCTTCCGCCTGGAGGACGTCTTCGCGGCGGAGCGCGCCACGCGCCGGGCGCACGAACGACGCGAGGGGCGCGCGACGCCCTCTATATAGAGGGGACACCTCATCAAAAGAGGCCCCACACAGGCCTGTGCCCCGCGACTCGGAAGAGCCGCGGGGCACAGTGCTGCTGAACGCCCTCTGTCAGACGTCAGTCATGTCGTACGAGCCGATGCGGTACACCTGAGCGCCGGCGGCGTCCTTGCGCTTCTGGCCCATGGCGTCGATGGCTTCCTGCCAGCCGTTGACGAAGCCGCTGACCTCGGCCTCCTCGACGGTCTTCCCGGCTATCTTGCCGACGACGGCGGTCAGCGCCCGGGCGACCTCGTCGGTGAAGAGCCCCGACTGCCCCGACTCGGCGGCGACCTCGACGGTGGCGGCCACGACGTCCGTGAGCAGATCACTGCGCGCGCTCACCACGTGGTCCCCCCGCAGACCACGATTTGCTCGCTCATGCCACCCCCAGGTGCTTTCCGCCGACTCATTTGCCCTTCCGTGACACCTCCTGAGTATCTGTCGTGAGATGGCCAGGAGTGTGCGCGATCGCCCATTAATCTATCCCGACGGTCTGACACCTCGTCCCCTCAGCACCGGACCTCGCGATATCTCCCGGAGGGCGTCCGGTCGAACATAAGATCACTCCCAAGTGTGACGTGTGCGACGCACTGGCCGGTAGGGGATTAAGGGGACGGGTGGGGGCAGGCATGTGGGGACGGAGACGGGCCCAGCGGGTCTACGACGTGATGCTGGCGGAGACCCGCGAGTCCTTGGCCGGCCTGATGGAGACGGCGGACGACACCCACCGGATCCTCCTGGGCGCGTACGGGAGCCTGTGCGGCGCGCGCGACCGTGTCGAGGAGCTGCTCGGCCAGGGTGACGGCCTCCCGGCGAAGTCGGTCCGCGCGGAGGTCCTGGACGGCGTCGAACGGCTCTGGGGCGAGCACGAGGACCGGATCACCGAGTACGAGGAGATGCGCGCCGCCTGGCGCGACGGCGTCGGGCACGCCGACATCGACGACATGGAGCCGGCGGTCGACTTCTTCGCGGAGTTCGCCCGCCAGGCCGTCCCCACGATGGAGGCGATGCACTCCCTCATGGAGAACCTCGGCGACCTCCAGCGGAGCCTCCGGGAACTCCGCGACAAGATCGCCCCGATCCAGCAACGCGCCCACGCCGCCTTCGCCGCGGCCTCCGCCGAACTCGCCTGGACCGGCCCCACGGCCCCGGGCAAGTTCGCCCTGGAGGCCCGCCTCCACTCCCTCGGCGACCGCCTCCACGAACTGGACGCGGGCCGCGTGGAACTCCAGCCGGGCCGGACGGTGATGGACTGGTACCACGAGGTCGAGGCCGGAATCGCCGAGATCCGCGACGCGACCGTGTGGCTGGGGCAGTGAGCGGGGCAATCCCCAATGTGTCCGTGCGCGGGTTTGCCGGCAGGGTGATCTGGTCGCTCATCGCCCACCCGCGCCGGTCGCGGCGATGAGCGATGCGCTCGCCTACCGGCGGCAAGTCACCACAAAGGTCCTGCGTGTCAGGGCGGACGATGAGCCCAAGCGAATCGCCGACCATTGACGGGTACGGGTACGTACCCATACCCTTCGCGGGTGACCGGAAGGAGCGCCACCATGGCCGACGCCAACATCCGCATCCCCACCGACGCCCGCGATCGACTCGCCGAAATAGCGGCGGCCGAAGGCTTGTCCCTCCGCGCCTATCTCGCCCACCTCGCCGACACCCTCCTCACCCCGGCCGAGCGGGCCGAACGGGCCGAGCGGGCCCGCAAGGTGCTCCGGCAGTGGAACGGCTACGCCCCCAGCACGGCCGAACAGGCCGCCCTGGACGCCGAACTCGACCGACGCCTGGCCGAGGCGACAGCCCGGTGACCGACAGCCTGCACATCATCCTGGACGACTCAGCCATGATCGCGGCAGGCCAGGGCAACATCCTGGCCTCCCGCCTGATCCATCGGGCGCACGCCGAACCGGGCTGGTTTCTGTACGCACCGGCCTGCGCGCTGGTCGAAGCCGACCGTCGCCGCCCCGGCACCGCCGAGCACATCGCCGCCCTACCGGGGGTCACCGTGATCCCTCTGGATCTACCCGCCGTCCTCGCCGTGGCACACGAGGACACCTGGGCCGAGGCGCACACGCGCTACACGGCCCAGCCCGCCCTCGACCGGCCCGACGGCGCGATCGTCGCCACCGCCGACCCGGATCGCTGGAAGGGGCAGCCCGTCCGGACCCTGGACCTCGGCCCACCACCTCCCGACCACACCTGATTGCGCGCTCGAAACTTCTTGTTGCGCTCGCGCGCGATCTCGTTCACAATAGATGCAGCGGCGGAGCTGTGCCCACGACAAGGGCGCGGCCCGCCGCTTCGCGTTGAACGGCCGGCGACGACCACTTCCGCGTGCCGCATGACAACGGCCCCCGCCCCGAAAGGGGACGGGGGCCGTTTGCGTGGCCCCGAACACGACCGACGCGCCGCGCCGTTCGACGCCTTTCTTCCTCACCCGCCAACCACCAAGAAAAGAAAGGGGGCAATCACAGAGATGGCCAATACCGCCAAGGCCCTGCTTGACGAAGCCGCCAAGCACATCGGCTACAAGGAAGGCGCGAACAACGACAACATGTTCGGCCGTTGGTACCCCATGAACAACGAGCCGTGGTGCGCGATGTTCGTGTCGTACTGCGCCTGGAAGACGGACAACGACGACATCATCCCGAAGTTCGCCTACTGCCCCAACGGCGTCGCCTGGTTCAAGGCCCGCGACCTGTGGAGCCGGACTCCCTCCGTCGGCGCGATCGTGTTCTACGGAACCGAGGGCCAGGACCACGTCGAGATGGTCGAGTCGTTCACCGACTCCGAGATCGTCACCATCGGCGGCAACACCAACAACGACGGTTCGTCGAACGGCGACGGCGTCTACCGCCGCCGCATCAGCCGCAGCAACCCCCGTATCTACGGATACGGCCACCCCACCTACAAGAATGATGAGGACCTTGACATGCCGAAGCGCGTGAGCCTTGCCCGTAAGACCGAAGTTGCCCTGAAGCGCAACACCGTTACGCAGATCCCGTTCGACGACGAGTACTCCGACGGTGGCGACCAGCACCCCGACAAGGGCGGCCCGGCGTTCATCACCGGTAACTCCGACTACATCGCCACCGCCGCTGCCACCATCGCCGGCATCGCGCCGGGCATCACCATCCAGACCCGCTTCCTGGAGGTCAACGCCAAGGGCGACGTCGTGAAGGAGGGCCCGATCGAGGAGGCCCTGGCGACGACCGGCAACACCTACGTCACCCAGACCCGCGCCGGTGGCGTCTGCGACCCGGGCAACCACGTCGTGTGGACCATCGAGGTCATCAACGGCGACACCGACGGCAAGGTCACCTACGCCGAGGTCCAGGCCAACTACTGGCCGCGCCCCGCCTGATCGGCTTTATCCGACCGGCACCGGTGATTGGCGAAGCCCCGCACGCGAAAACACGCGGAAGCGTGCGGGGCTTCGCGCCCAGGGCCTCAAGGGTCCTGAAGGCCCCATCCGAAAGGCATTCCCTCCCCATGTACGAAGCACGCGGCACTTTCCGCATCGGCCGGGGCGATTTCTCCGTGCCCGCCATTGAGGTCTCCATGCTCACGCCCGCCGACAGCTACGGAGGGCTTACGGCGGAAGAGCACACCCGTGTCTTCCACGCTGTGCTCGACGCCGCGTACGCCGCGATCCCGGAGCGGTTCGAGCGCGTCAACCTCGCCGTCCTCAGCGAGGAGCGCAAGGGCCACGACCTGCGCTGAGCAGCCTCCTGGATGGGCCGGCACTGGTGGCGAAGCTGCTCGGCCCGCCCGGGCCGGGGCCTCGGCGGCGCTCCCCGAGGCGCACCCAGGGGCTCCCCACCTGACCTCACCACCAGAAAGGACACCATCATCATGGTCGCAGTCAGTGACCTTCTGCCGTACAAGCTCTCTTCCCCGCAGGACAAGTGGAAGTTCGACCCCACCCAGCGGAGCAACGCCACCGCGATCCTGGAGGAGGCGCTCAAGGCCGGCCTCGGCTACCGCGGAGCGGTCGTCGGCGTCGCCACCGCGCTCCAGGAGTCGGGCATGCGGAACCTCGACTACGGCGACGCGACGAGCATCGGCATGTTCCAGCAGCAGGACTGGTGGGGCACGCGCGCACAGCGGCTCGACCCGCACTGGACCTCGTGGAAGTTCTTCTCCGAGATGAAGAACATCTGCCCCGGCAAGTTCGGCGCCAACTACCTGACGTCGACGCCGCTCACGCAGGTGGCCCAGGCCGTGCAGGTCAGCGCGTTCCCCAACGCCTACGCCAAGCACGAGCAGTCGGCCGCCGAGCTGATCGCCGAGCTGGTGAACGGGGGCGCCGACGACGAGGCCCCGAAGCGCGTCAGCCTCGCCCGGAAGTCCGAGCTGCCCCTCAAGCGGAACACGGTCACCCAGATCCCGTTCGAGGACGAGTACTCCGACGGCGGCGACCAGCACCCCGACAAGGGCGGCCCCGCCTTCATCACCGGCAACTCCGACTACATCGCCACCGCCGCCGCCACCATCGCCGGCATCGCCCCCGGCATCACCATCCAGACCCGCTTCCTGGAGATCAACGCCAAGGGCGACGTCGTCAAGGAGGGCCCCATCGAGGAGGCCCTCGCCACGACCGGCAACACCTACATCACCCAGACCCGCGCCGGCGGCGTCTGCGACCCCGGCAACCACGTCGTATGGACCATCGAGGTCATCAACGGCGACACCGACGGCAAGGTCACCTACGCCGAGGTCCAGGCCAACTACTGGCCGCGCCCCGCCTAGGAGCCCAGATGAACGAGGCCCTGCTGACGTTCCCCGACGTGGAACGCCTCATCGTCGACAACCTCAAGAACCGGCCCGAGCTGGCCGAGGTCAAGGTCGACAACCGCCCGCCGGCCGACTTCAACGGCACCCAGAAGGCCGTCCTGGTCTCCCGGACCGGCGGCGCCTGGATCGACGACCTCCACCTCGACACCCCCCTCGTCGAGCTGGAGGTGTACGGGCCGGACAAGACCACCGCGCACTCCATATCGCTGGCCGTCCGCGCCGCGCTCCTCCAGCTCCGCGGCACCGTCCACGGTTCCGCGGTCGTCACCGACGTCGTCGAGACCGAGGCCGTTCGCTGGCTGCCGGACTACAACCGCCCGGCGGGCAACCGCTACCTCACCACGGTGCGCTTCTCACTCCGCCCCGCGTAACCGCAACTTCCTTCCGCCTCACAGGCCCTGCCGGCACACCGGTGGGGCCTTTCCCTTCGCCTCCCAAGGAGAACCCATGTCCGGAATGAACCCGAGCGAGATCCGCGTTGCCGGCACCGGCCGCATCCTCCTCGCCAAGCCCGGCACCGAAGCCCCCGCCACCACCGACGCCCCCTGGAGCGACGCCTGGCACGACCTGGGCTACACCAGCACCGACGGTGTGAAGTTCGGCCGCAAGGGCAAGACCGCCAACATCGACACCTGGCAGTCCCTCACCCCGGCCCGCACGATCTACACCGAGCGCGAGCTCACCGTGAAGTTCGGCATGCTCCAGCTGAACGAGGACACCCTGCCGTTCTTCTTCGGCGGCGGCGAGGTCGTCGAGACCGCCCCGAACTCGGGCCTGTACAAGTACGAGATCCAGAGCGACCAGGGCGAGGACGAGCGCGCGCTCGGCGTCGAGTTCACCGACGGCACCGACGTCCGCTACCGCTTCGTCATCCCGCGCGGTGTGGTCACGGTCAGCGATGACGTGGACCTCAACCGCAAGGGCGCGGTGAAGCTGGGCGTCACCTTCACGGCGATGGCGGCGAAGCCGGGTGCGTCGCTGGCGACGTGGCTGATGAAGGACAAGTCGTTCGCCCCGACGGGCGCGCCGGCCAAGTAACCCGGACCACCCGAACCACCTGAATAGCGGGCGCCGCCCCGCCTTCGCCCCCGTCACCGGGGCGGCGCCCGCCCCTCCCCCACCGCTTTCCCTCATCCCTAGGAGCAGTACATGCCCGCTTTCGATGTCAACGCGGCCCGCGCCCAGCGCCTGGAGGCCCACGGCAAGGCGTGGTCCTTCCAGCTGGACGGCGACACCTTCGAGCTCCCCACCGAGATCGGCCACCGCACCGCCCGCGCCCTGCGCGAGCTCGACGACAACGACGTCGACGGCCTGCTGGGCCTGCTGCTGGGCAAGGAGCAGTTCGCGCGCCTGGTCGAGCACGACCTGACGATGCAGGACATCGCCGCGATCCTGGAGGCCTACGGCCAGGAGACCGGGCTCGGCCTGGGGGAAGACTGAGCCTCGACGCGTTCGTAGCCGAACACGCCGAGGCTCTGGAAGCCGATCTGCTGCGGCACTACGGCGTGGACCTGCTGGACTGGCACCGCGGAACGCTCTCTTCGAGGCGGCTCGCGGTGCTGGTCAAGCACATGCCACGCGACAGCGCGGTGAACCGTGACCTTCACGGGGAGGCCGTGGAGTGGGACGCGTCGACACATCTGCTGGCAGCGCTGGTCGACCACACGGCCGTCTCCAACTGGATGACCGCCACGATCAACAGCGGCGAGGACGCGGAGCCGCTGGACTATCCGGAGCCGGTGTCCAGGCCGGGCTCCCGGGAAGCCGATTCCGAATCGGCCGAGCCGCGCCAGGCGGCACGCGAGTCATCGACAGGTGCGCCCAGCAGCAATCAGCTGGCAAGCTTCTTCGGCTGACCAAGCGTACGAATTCCGGATCATATGAGCGGGCCCCAAATAAACGCCGACAGGCCGAGAGCGACAAAGAAACAAGCGGCCTTCAGGTGAGGGATCCTCGGGAGCTCTTCGCCGACGAAAATGCGCCCGGGGTCCTTGGGGTCGTAGGTTATCGTCACATCCCGGCCCTCCTTGACGACAACCCTGTCGGACAGGAGCAGAACTTCTTTCTCCTCATCGCCGACAGGGTTTCGGTGAAGCAAGTGCCTCACCTCTCCGCCAGGGCGCCTGTTAACGAATTTGCAGCGCGCGGAGACAGTGACGCCACGGCGGTGAGCCCGCATATCGGAAACCACAAGAGCCAAGCCGAGAGATACCCAGCAGGCCCCCCAGAGGAGCACTATCCAAAAAGCGGCCTCGGATATCCCCGACGCATTGATGGCAACCGTCATACCCCCACCTTCCATCAAACCTTGATCAGATCATCAGGCAGCCTAGGCCCCAGGCGGAGCTTCGGTCAACGCAGCACGAAACAGGAGGCCAGATGTCCACAGCGGAAGAGCGCCTTAGCAAACTCGAAGCAGAGATAGGCCAGAAGGCAGACAAGAAAGAGCTCGAAAAGAAGCAGGACAAGAGCGACAACAAGGGGTTCAAGGCCGACGACCCCAATAAGCTCGTCCCCGGGGAGACCGACTCCAAGGAATGGAAGGTCACCTGGAAAGAGATCATTGAATTCATTGTCGTCACGAAGACGCTGAGCATCATCAAGGCGACGCTGATACCGACGATCTTCGACGGCGGCAAGACCATCGAGTACTTCCTCGAGAAAAAACTCAATATCAAGCGGACCGACTGGGGCCTGCTGTGGAAGAAAGCCACTCCGGCCCAGACTCCGACCATGGAGGACATCGAAAGGCTCACGAGGGGGCTCAGAAACGCCAATAAACGCATCGATCCGCTGGAGCGGAAGATGCGGGAGGTGCGAACGCGCCAGAATGTCACCAGACAGAACGTACGCCACGGTGACACATTCCCGTCCGGCGGCAACGACTCGGCGCGGATTCACGACCTTGAATTGCGCGTCGCCAACCTGGTGCGTGCGCTGGGTTAATCAACCGCGTTAATCACAGCGCGAATGGATAAAACATGTCTCTAGTGCAGTCCCTCGGCCGCGCCGGCGGCGCCGCCCGAGGATTCAGAACCAACATCGACGCCGCCGGCCGAGCCGCCGGCACGCTCGGTCGTAACGCCGGCACCGCCAATACCAACGTCGGCAGGATCAAGAACTCCGCCAAGCAGTCCACCCGTGAGCTCAAGGGCATGAAGACCGCCGCCGACCAGGCGGCCCGGTCGGTCGCCAAGGCCGGGAAGGAGGCCGGCAAGGGCGGTACGTCCATGGGGAAGTTCCAGGGCGGGCTGAAGAAGGCCGACGGCGGGTTCAAGGGGCTCAACAAGGCCATGAAGGGCAACGTCATCGGGATGTTGCTCGAACTCTTCGCACCGCTCATCGAGAAGGTCGTCGCCATGGCGTCCAAGTCGAAGGCGATGCAGAAGATCATGAAGGTCGCCTTCGACGTCATCGGCAAGGTCGTCGACACCGTCATGAAGGCCATCGGCCCGCTGATGAAGGCCACCGGCAAGATCATCTCGAAGGTCTGGGACGGCATCAAGGCGGCCATCCTGCCCATCGCCCTGTGGATCGGCTCCGCCATCCCCGGCGCGTTCAACACCGTCAAGGACGCCCTGTCCAGCGCCTGGGGCGGGTTGTCCTCCTTCGCCGGAACCGTGTTCAGCGGCATCCTCTCCGCCGTCAAGTACCCGCTCAACGGCGTCATCAGCCTCATCAACTCGGCGATCGGCGCCCTGAACGGCATCAAGGTCTCCATCCCCGGCTGGGTGCCGCTCGTCGGCGGCAAGACCTTCGGCGTCAGCATCCCCCGGATCCCGATGCTCGCGGAGGGCGGTGTCGTCGCGCCCCGCAGCGGCGGTGTGCCGGCGATCGTCGCCGAGGCGGGCGAGCACGAGGCGGTCA
Source organism: Streptomyces sp. UNOB3_S3 (assembly GCF_020740895.1). Lineage (GTDB taxonomy): Bacteria > Actinomycetota > Actinomycetes > Streptomycetales > Streptomycetaceae > Streptomyces. Next base: position 9,785 of record NZ_JAILXP010000146.1, read on the forward strand.
TGCCGCTGTCGAAGCTCGACCGGCTGCTGACCCGCACCGCGGTCGAGGCACGGCTCAAGGCGGCCGGCGCCAGTACAAGTGGCGGCACCGCCGGGTTCCACATCGAGAACTACTACGCCACCTCGTCCTCCACCCCCCGCGACACCGCCCGAGCGCTGATGTTCCTCGCGAAGGCCCGCGGCTAGGCCCGCGGCCAGGCCCACCGACCAGAAGGAGGAACCCCGCATGGCCGCCGCCGCAGCAGCAGCGCTCCCCAGAAATCCGCTCGCCAACTCCGCCGGCGCGTTCCGCAACTTCGGCTCGGCGCTCGGCCAGGCGGCCCGTTCCGTCCGCACCGTCCAGAACGGGGTCAGGAACGCCGCCCGGGCCGCCGACCGCATCAGGACGTCCACCGGCCAGGCCGGCAAGGAGGCCCGGCAGTTCGGTACAAACGCCAACGCCGCCGGCCGTGCCGCACTGGCCGTCGGCCGACAGGCCGGCACCGCCCACTCCGGCCTGCTGAAGACGAAAACCGGCGCCCAGCAGTCCGCCCGCCTGCTGAAGAACATCAACCGCCAGGCCGCCGCCTCCGGCAAGTCCATCGCCCGCACCGGCAAGAGCGCCGGAATCCTCGGCAAGTTCACCGGGATCCTCGGCGGCAAACTCAAACTGGCCGGCGGCATCATGCAGGCCGTCAACCTCGTGATGAAGACGAACCCGTTCGTCCTCGTCCTCTCCCTCCTCGCCCCCTTCGCCACCGAGCTCATCGACTTCGCGCTGAACTCGGAGCTCGGGCAGCAGGTCATGGAGATGGTCTTCGGGCTCGTCGAGACGTACTTCACCACCGCCCTGACCGTCATCGTCCCGGTGATCACCGGCTATCTCGCCGTGATCAAGGGCGTCTGGAAGACGCTCGAAAGCGTCGTCAAGCCGGTGGTCAAGTGGGTCACCAAGGACATCCCCGGCGGCTTCGGGAAGGTCACCTCCGCGATGGAGAAGGCCCTCCACGGCATGGGCGACTTCCTCCGGACCGGATTCCAGATGGTCACCGGCGTCGTCAAGGGCCCCCTCAACGGGCTCATCGCCTTCGCCAACTGGGTCATCGACGGCCTCAACAGCCTCAGCTTCAACTTCCTCGGCAAGCACTTCGGCGTCGACCTCCCGAAGATCCCGATGCTCGCCGAGGGCGGCGTCGTCAGCCCCCGTGACGGCGGCGTCCCCGTGATCCTCGCCGAGGCCGGTGAGGCCGAGGCCGTACTGCCCCTGCCGAAGCTCGACCAGTTGCTGGCCCGCACGGCCGAGGCCGCCCGGCGCACCGCCCCCGCGCGGGCGGGAACCCGCATCGGCGCCTACCACGAGCCCGAGGGCCGCGGCGCCCACGCCATCGCCTCGGACCTGCTCTTTCTCGCCGAAGCCCACGCCGTCCGCGCCTGAGCCCGCGGCCGAGCCGGCGCCCACACCCACAGCCGCGCAGACGGACCCATACACACGGAGGTGAGGCCCACCCATGCCCACAGCGACACAACTCGACACCGCGACCGCCACCGCTCCCCCCGGCTCACAGATCACCCAGGACGGGCAGATCGAGTGGGCCGGGCTTCTCATGGGCCCCGGGACGCCCTACCAGATCGACGCCAAGGGCCTGACCGGCTGGGACGACCTGCCGGAGCTGGACTCGGCGGACGTGCCCCGGCCCGACCAGCACGGCTCCTGGCCCGGCGCCCAGTGGGCCAAGCCGCGGACGGTCTCCGCGACCGTCTGGCTGCTGCCCGACCGCCCCGACCAGGCCCAGGCCGTCACCCGGGCGTTCCGCGCCGCCACGGCCGTGCACAGCGGCGAGCAGTGGCTCGCCGTGCGCCTCCACGGCCAGACCCTCGCCTGCCGGGCGCGCGTCGACCGCCGCGTCGTCCCGACGGACCGCACCTATGTCACCCACGGCATCGCGTCCGTCTCCATCCAGTGGCTGTGCACCGATCCCCGCCGGCTCGGCATCGTCGAACAGCGGGGCCGGACGGCCCTCCCCGCCTCCGAGCCCGGTCTGCTGTGGCAGCCCGACGGCGGCCTGGAGTGGCCGCTGGAGTGGGGCGACGCCGGCAGCACCGGAGTGGTCACGGTGGTGAACGAGGGCGACGCCCCCGTCAGCCCCGTGATCGAGTTCCGCGGCCCGGTCAACCTCCCGTCCCTCACCCGGCTCGGCGACGGACAGCAGCTGGAGTACGACATCCAGCTCGCCGAGGCCGATGTGCTGACCGTCGACACCACGGACGGAACGGTCCTGCTCAACGGCACCGCGTCCCGGCTCTACACCGCCACCTCCCGCTCCACCCCGGAGCAGCTGTTCCAACTGGAGCCGGGCGACACCTCGCTGGCCTTCCGCGCCGGCCCCGACTCGACCGACCCGCGCGCCTCGGTGACCGTCCGCTGGCGCAACGCCCACTGGTGATCCACCGCCCCGCCGCCCTTCCCGGCCAGCGAGACACCGCCGCCTTTCCCCACCACCTTCCTCGGAGGACGAGATGAACAACGTCCGCAGCGCATGGCTGCTCAACCGCACCGACGCCGGCGGGGGCCAGTCCCGCGTCGACACCCGGCTCGCCCCGCTCGGCACCATGGCCCCGCAGGGCGTGCTGGCCACGCGGGACGGTGTGATCCCCGGCTCCCAGAGCGGCCGGTACGCCATGGACGGCCTGTATGTCTTCGGCGACCAGGTCGGCATGACCGGCAAGGTCGCGCCGGGCCGCGCCGTCGTGCAGGGCGCCGAGCCGGCCGGCTCCTACCCGGTCGTGGTGACCGACTACACCCTCCTCACCTTCGCCGACGGCGACCCGAACAACCCCCGTGTGGACCTCGTCGTGCTGCGCGTCTACGACGCCCAGCAGGACACCTCCAACCGCACCGAGGCCGTCGTGGAGATCATCCAGGGCGTGCCCGGCACCAACCCCGCCGTGCCCTCGACGCCCCGCGCGGCCATCGCCCTCGCCGAGGTCACCGTCCCCGCCGGGGCCTCCGCCGGCAAGGGCGGCATCCCCTGGGACACCGTCCGCGACCGGCGCCGGGCCACCGTCGCCGTCGGCGGCATCATCCCGCGCGGCTGGGGCCAGAACTTCCCCGGCGGCTACGTCGGCCAGTACCGCGACACCGGTACGAGCCTGGAGCGCTGGGACGGCACCCAGTGGAAGCAGTACCCGGAGCCCCGGGCGGGCTGGCGGGACTACACGCCGGTCTGGGGCGGCGACTACGAGCCCCAGCCGAAGGTCAACAACGGCTCGCTGACCGGCCGGTACCTCCACGACGGGTCGATCGTGCACTTCACCGCCACGCTCCGGATCGGCTCGTCCTCCAACTGGGGCGGCCCCGGCCGGAACGGCAACTGGTGGATCTCCCTGCCGGTCCGGCCCACCGGCCCCAGCATGTCCGGCAACCTCAAGTTCCGCACCAGCTCCGGCTACTACCACGGCGGCTGCTACGTGGAGGCCAGCCGGCACCCCAACGGTTCCGCCTGCGGCTGGACCGCCAACAAGTCCTCCGGCCAGGTCGACGGCGGCTGGGTCGACGGCGACTGGCCGGACACCGTCGTCGAGGGCAACTGGTTCACGGTGTCGGGCTTCTACGAGGCGAGCGCGTGACCGTGGCTCCCCAGCAGCCCGCCTACCGCGCCCTCTTCTGCGATCTGCGCACCGACCAGGTCGTCGACGCCCTGCCGCTGACCGGCGTCGAGTTCGACGACTACATCGGCAAGACCGGATCGCTGCGCGCCACGGTGCCCCTGCCGGACCGGGCGCTCGCCCAGCGGGCCCGGTCCGCGCTCCAGCCCGGCCGCACCGCGGTCTGGCTGGAGCGCGGCGGCGAGATCTGGTGGGGCGGCATCCTCTGGACCTGCACGCCCTCCGGCGACGAGCAGGGCCGGATGAGGGCCGAGATCCAGGCCGGGACCTTCGACTCGTACCTCGACCACCGGATCCTGTCGAGCGGCTTCGAGAGCAAGGACGTCGACCAGTTCGACATCGTCCGCGGCCTCTTCGACCACATCCAGGCACAGCCCGGCGGCGACATCGGCATCGAGTACGGCGGCGAGGTCTCGGGCGTCCGCCGGACCCAGAACTACGCCTACACGGACGTCGCCCGGGTCCGCGAGATCCTCGACGGCCTCGCCGCCCAGCGGGACGGCTTCGAGTGGCGGGTCCACTGCTACCGCGACCCCGTCAGCGCGCGGCGCGTCAAGAGCCTCCAGCTCGGCCACCCGAAGATCCACGTCGGCGCCCAGGACATCGTCCTGGACCGGCCCGGCCCCCTGCTGTCGTACAGCCTGCCGAGCGACGCGACCCTCCAGTCCAACGTCTGGGTGGCCCGCGGCGATTCGGCCAACCGCAACCAGGCCGCGGACTCCGTGCCGTCGATGTCGGAACGGAAGACCGCGATCGAGGACCTGGAAGCCGGCTGGCCGCGCCTCGAAGGCACCTCCGACCACAGCTCGATCAGCGACCGCACCACGCTCAACAGCCTCGCCGACGCCGAACTCGCCCGCTCCCGGCGCCCCCAGCTCATCCCCGAGGTCACCATCCGGATCGACGGCCGGATGACCCCGGCGCTCATCGGCGCCACGGTCCGGCTGCGCATCACCGACCTGTGGCACCCGGAAGGGCTCAACGGCCGCTACCGGGTCGTCGGCATGACCGTCTCGCCGCCCGAGCGCGCGAAAGCCGAGACCGCCAAGCTCTACCTGGAAGGACTCTGATGGCCGCCATACCCCTCGACATCCTCGACCGCATCCGCGACCTGGAACGCCAGGTCCGCGCACTGATGGGCAGCGCCAACACCCGGCCCAAGATGGACGAGATCCAGGGCGGCCGGGTCGTCATCGGCGACGGCGGCTCGCTGACCGTGCGCACGCCCGAGGGCAAGGACCTCGCCTACGTCGGGCGGGTGTCGCCCGACCGCGAGGGCGGCCAGTACCAGCAGGGTTTCGTCGTCCGGCGCGACGACGGCTCCGCCGCGATCAGCGTCTGGACGGGCGACCCCAAGGTCATGCCCGACCAGCCCGTCCAGGTCTACGACCGCAAGGGCAACGTCGTCGTCGCCGACGACGCCATGGGCCAGGGCCTCGCCAAGCCGTACGTCCCCTACCCGATGCCCACTCCGGAAGACGCGACCAAGTGGGAGTCCACTCGCTCCACCAGCTGGACCACCCTCTACAACGGCAACGGCATCGCCCAGCATCCCAAGCTGTACTGCATCGTCGCCATCGCCACCGCCGGCAACGGCGGCGAGCTGCGTCTCCTCGTCAACGACCGGCAGATCGGGGCGGCCTCGAAGGACGGCCTCTGGTTCACCGAACCCCTCGGCCTGGACTTCGGCACCCGCGTCACCTTCAAGGTCCAGGCACGCGCGGCCAACAGCAACAGCACCGTGTGGTGCTCACCCCGCGCCTTGTACGGCGTCCAGTCCTGAAGTCGGTCAGACATCCCTGTGCCATAGGAAGACATATCCCGTGCTCCCCAGTGCCATCCCCACCGTCACCGTCACCGCCCACTACCTCTCCATAGACGGCCACGCCCTCACCGGCACCGTCACCTTCGAACCGCCCCCGCTGCTCACCCACAGCGAGAGCGACGTCATGCTCGGCGGAATCGTCTCCGCGCCCCTCGACGCCGACGGACGGATCAACGTCACGCTGCCCGCCACCGACGCGCCGGGCATGAACCCCGCGAACTGGGCCTACACCGTCACCGAGAAGCTGTCGGGGCTGCCCGCCCGCGCCCCGTACAAGATCCTGCTGCCGGCCGCCCGCCCGAAGGCCGACCTGGCCGACATCGCCCCCAGCGATCCCGGCACCCCCGACTACATCCCGGTCGCCGGACTCCCCGGCCCGCCCGGGCCGCCCGGCCCGGCCGGCGCCCCGGGGCCCGTGCGCTCCGTGAACGGCCGCACCGAGGCCGAGATCCGGCTCACCGCCAAGGACGTGGGCGCGCTGCCGGTCACCGGGGGCACGGTCACCGGCACGTTCACCGTCCGGGGAGCCGGTGACGGCCCCGCCGTCGACGTGCAGGACACCACGGGCGCCAGCCGCGTCCGGATCGACTCCGCCGGTGGCCTCGTCGCCACCGCCGACGCCCGCTTCACCGGCAATGTGCAGATCGGCGCGTCCGTCACCGACAGCGCCGGCGGCCAGGCCGTGCTCGGCATCAAGAACGTCACCGCCGTGCCCACGGGCAAGCCCACCGACGGCATCGTGGTGTACGCCAACGGCGGCGTCCTCGCCTACCGCAAGCCCGACGGCACCACGGTCACGCTCGACGAGCGCGCCGCCGGTGTGCGGTCCGTCAACGGCCGCAGCGGCGTCGTGGACCTCACCGCGGCCGACGTCCGCGCGGAGCCCGCCGGCCGGTCGGTCCTGCTCTCGGGAGCCCAGACCGTCGAGGGCGCGAAGACCTTCACCACCGCGCCCTCCACCACGACCGACCCGACCGCCCCGGAGCACCTCGCCCGCAAGTCCTACGTGGACGGCGTGGCGCGGGCCAACGACTGGGTACCGGCCGATCTGGGCTTCCTCGCCTGGACGTTCGACCCGGGGCTGGGGGACGGCAAGAGCCCGATCAACTCGTCGACGCCCGGCGACATCCCGGCGAGCGGACGCATCTACTACAACGCGGTGGTCCTCCGCTCGGCGGCCACCGTCAAGGAGATCTGCACCCACACGCTCGGCTACTCCGGCGCGTCGGGCGGGATCGGGGCGGGATCGTTCGCGGGGCTCTACGACGCCGCGGGCAAGCGGGTCGCGCAGACCGCCGACCTCAGCATGGTCTACCCCGAGGCCCACGACATCGGCGGCATGACCTCGTTCCTGCCGCTGAGCGCCCCGGCGACGCTCCAGCCCGGCATCTACGTCATCGCGCTGCTGCTCAACTACTCCAACTCGGCCAACGCGCCCCGGATCATGACCGGCAACGGCGGATACGACGTCCCGGGCAGGTTCGGCCGCCCCGGCACCGTCCCCCGCACGGTCATGTCGCCCACGAAGGGCAACACGGCGCTGCCCACCGACGTCGACTGGGCGGGCGGCACCATGGCGCTGGGCACCCGGTACTGGTTCGCGCTGGCCTGACC
>NZ_JAILXP010000147.1 GCF_020740895.1 Streptomyces sp. UNOB3_S3
CTGCATGGCTTCAAACGCCTCCGCATCCGCTGGGAACGACGAGCCGACATCCATGAAGCCTTCCTCCGCCTCGCCTGCTGCCTCATCACCCTCAGACAGATCAACTCATTCTGTTAGCTGTTGTTAGGCCGGTCGTCAATCAAGTTGGCTCTGTGAACATGCCGGGGCGACGCGTGCATCGTTAGACTGGGAATCAGTCAATGACTCCGGCAGTGCGGCCGCCCTCGAAACAAGGTCGCCAAACAGCATCCAAGATCTGTGCCAGGCCTATCCGATTTCCGTAGGGGCGCGTGTGCCCGTCCCGTGGATGGGCACTGCCACGAGAGTGCCCTGCTGGAAGGACAACCGGACCATGTCTCACCGCTCGTTCCGCACACTGAGCTGCTGTTGCGCGGCGGCCACGCTCCTTCCCCTCTGGGTAAGTGCTCCGCACGCTGCCGCGTTCACTGGAGATCCGGAGAAAGTCAAACCCGCCGAAGCTCCTTGGTTTGTCACGATCGTTGGACCGAAGAACAACAAGGGCAAGGTGATCAAGTGCAGTGGCGTCCTGACTTCCCCCACCCGTATCGCCACAGCGGACCACTGCATCAGGGGTGATGAGGAGCAGATCATCCACGGAACCTACACCATATTTCAGGGTAGTCACGCCGACTATCTGGAAAAGGTCACCACTAAAAACGCCCCGGTGAGTCTCGCGGATGACGATCACGGTGACGTCGCTATGCTCATTCTGGAGCAGCGCTTCAAAAAGGAAGCGGCCCTGCCGGTCGCATTGTCCGCGCCCGCCCCACCCGAAACAGGGGTCATCTATGCAAGTGGGGAGACCCCGGACGATCGTATCGGAAAGAGTATCCGCAAACTCCCGGTAACAACCGCAAAACTCAAAAATCCAAACCCTTACTATGCTGTGGCCGTAAGTAGTGATAAGAAACAGGTGGCCTGCGAAAGTGACTCGGGTGGCCCCCTTGTCGTCTCTGATGGAGAGGGAACCCTCGTAGTTTCCGCCGCGGTCAGCGGCACCGTGCTCGACGACTGCCCCAAGAAGCCGGTCAAGGCGGGAGGGACGGCCCTGGGCGTCCTCTACAAGTTCTACGCGACACTGATGACTGTTGACTGATCTCTCTGTTTACTTGCCGGTTCCATTACCTGGTGAGGTTGAACGCACTGGCCACCTCCGTCAGTCGAACACCTTCCTGTCCCGCCGGGAGGGACCACGCCGCGTCGATCACCCAGCTGTCGGCTTTTTTCGACAGCATGCCGGTGAATTTCATCAAGGGCTTCTTCGGTCCTACCTTGACGGGCAAGCTCAGCATAACTTCCAGCGTGAATTCCTTGGTCGACCGGTAGTGCACATGCAGGGATGTAATGTGCACCGACGTTCCGATGTCCGCGCGAAAACTGAACGATGCACGGAAAGTGAATTCCCGTGTTTGTGATCCCCCCGACCGGGTCGTCTTGATACCCAGGGAGAGGGACCTGATGTCAACGTCCTTCAGGTGGTCGGGGAGCGCGCACTCTTTTCCCCATGTCGCCTGCATCCATTCGGAGAGGTGGGAGAATTTAACGTTCTTGATCTCGCCTGTCTGCACGATGGTCTTCGTGCCGTACGGGACGGTACGGAGTTTGAAGGTCTTGTCACCGATGCGAACCGGATGCGGGTAAGGCTCAGGTTTTGTGGTCATATCACTCCAAGTGGGTGAACGCCCCTGCAGGGGATCAGGGGGCAAAGATTGCTGTGTAGCAGGAGTTGGTCATCCACTGGTCCAGCCGGTCCGGTTCCACCGGAATCGCTTGGGTGTGGTGCTTCAGGACGGACAGCGTGCCGGGATCGACCTCGAATAGATTGAGAGTTGTGACGTTCTTGGCCTGGATGACCCAGAGGTTCTGTGTCGTCGGGTTGACGGCTGCCCCTGCGGAGATCGACGGGGTGCTGGTGAGTGTGTGTGGCTTGCGACTCGAGGGGTCCGTGGTCTTGTACCGCACGGCTTGGAGCTGCCCGTTGTTGTTCTCGACTGTGCAGCAGTAGACGGAACCGTCTTTCTCGCAGAAGGTCGGCGGACAGCACAGCGTTCCGACGCCGGGAAAATCGACGAGGCTGCCCGATGGGCTCATCAGGTTCAAACGCTGCAGGGTTCGGTCGCCGCCGATGAACACGTAGCTGTTCGACGGATCGACCGCAACGAAACGGCTATTTCCGTGTACTTCGATGGTCGGGTCGACCGTCGGGCCCGCTCCCGTTCCGGGGGTGGTCATGGTTCCTGCGAAGAGGAGGCGATTTCCGGACGTATGAGAGTGCCCCGAGAGGGCAAAGAATTTCTTTGTCTCTCCCGACTGTCCGACCGCAAGGTCGGTGACCCCTTTCGTCCAGTCGTCGCTGAAATGATAGAAGGTCGCACCTTTCTGCCCTTTGCGTGTGCCGGAGACGGGTCCCTTGTAGCTGCTGACCTCGCCCTTGCTGTTGTGCCCCACATACAGACGCCCGTCCGGCGGAAAGAAATGTGCCGAATTGAAGGGGTCTCCTTCCTCGAAATCCCATGCCGTATTCAACTCGGACAGGTATCGGTTGTCGGCTCCGTAGCCCACAGGCCGGTGTCCATAGAGAAGTCGGTTCACACTGTCAGGAGCGATCTTGGAGTATCGGATGATCTCCTCCCCAGGTCCCCCGTTCCCGAACTCCTCCGGGGTGTCTTCCTCGACCGATCTCGGAGAGTGTGGTCCGAGGCCCGCGTTGAGCGGCGTCTCAAAAAATCGGTGCGACCACCTTCCCATGACGCTCAGGTACTGCCAGTTTCCGTAAATAAAGACTTTGCCCATAATGCCGGCTATTCCGTTCTCGGTGAGCGGGGTCCTCGCTGTGGTCGGCTGCTTATCCCTTCTCCGCTGCCGCAAGAAATTGGGGTGCCGACGCCGGGGTGAACACGTAAGAGGTGCCCTTTCTCTTCGCGGTGAACGCGTGCTCGCTCTTGTCTGCGTACAAACGTGTAACCCGCTCGCCGGCAGATTTATCGTAGCCGAGGAAGGCAGCCGTCACTGTCTTGGGCACAGGGCCGGTGACCGGTTTTCCCACCAACCCCGTGGAGGGGTTCCATACGCAGTAGATGCAGGCTTGTTGTGCTGTCTTCCCCCACAACAGCACATTACTGTCGGAGGCCTCGCACGCTGCAGTGAGCGTAAAGCCGGAAGGCAGCTGCGGAAGATCGCGCTTCAACGCTTCCTGGCGCTTTTTTGTTTGGTGGTGCCAAGAGACCAATCGGTAGGCGGAGTTGTGTACCTGCAGGGCGTGGAAGGTGTAGTACACATCCGCGATCTTTTCGTCGCGTCGGTAGGTGCCCACGGGGCTCTTCCCATCGAACCCCTCGACGAGCTCGGGCCACAACGCCGAATATCTGATGGGTTGGGCGCTGAACGGATAGCGGTGTCCCTCTCCTGCCTTCTTCCATGTTTCGATGGGCTTCCCCGTGACCTCGTCCTGCAGGATTCTGCGCACCATGCTGTCGTAGAACGCGTAGACGAGCGGCTCGCCGTCAGGACCCCTGCCTGCTGCCAGGGCGGTGGGGGCTTTCTTCACAGTCGTCCCTCTTCCATCTTCTCCGACGCGGAACGTCTCGTACTGCCCGTCGGTAAATGTCGCCGCTGAACGGTACTTCGACCCGGAGCCGGCCCGTGCCGCCACGCCGTACGTTCACCAGGAAGAGTGATGGCGAATCGGTCCGGCATGCCCTGTCGACTGGTTGCGGCAATACGGGAAGGGGATACGCCATACTCTGATGCATGGTGGGGCAATGGATTTCCAGCCAGCGAAAGGAAAGTTTTGGAAAAAATTACGATTATTGCAATGTATCGCTATTGGCGTAAAGATGGGAGCCGTACCGAAGGAGCAGTCGTGGGATGGCTGCAGACCATCCGGACGGATAAAGGTAGCGTCCTGTTGGGGGGAGGGGACGATTATGTATCCACGGCGCAGGATCCCTCACCGACTGCTTCTGGCGCCGGCGATGAAAAGTTGTACGGTTTTTCCAGGTACGACAAAGTCGCACCGGACCAGAGTAACGGGCTGGCCTATATGAGGGCAGCTATGTTCGACCGCGCGGCAATGATGGAGATCGGTCGGAGCGGCGGCGGTGGATTCATCGACGAGCCCGCACGATCCGCTTGCTGTTTCGCTCAGGACGGGAACCTCTACGTGGGACTGTCCGACAGGGGTGACGTCAGGCTCTACACCGAGCCTGTCAACGGTACCCGAAAAGGGAGCAGGTCCCCGACGCACTACGATTTCAACAGCTCATGGTCGCAAGGCGTCACCGACCTGGCAGTAGGAAAAGCCGGCAGCAATAAAAAATTCTTTGCCCTCTCGGGTCACACGAATGGAGGAAACCGGCAGCTCTATGCAGGAGAAATGTCCGGTGGTGGATCATCCGCCGGTCTGCTGATCGACCCGACCATCGACGTGCATGCCAGCAGTAGATTCGTTGCAGTCGACGCATCGAGCAGCTACGTATTCGTGGCTGGAGACGGCACGCTTCAGCGCTTGAATCTGCTGAACAGCAAGGGAAGTCTCATCTCCTTCCCCAATGCGGGTACGTTGTGTTGCCCGCCGGTCTTCAGCGATAAATCCGGTACGGTCTACTGCTGCACGGTCGAAAACAACGGCGGAAAACTGCAAGCCGTGCGGTATGTGACAACTGACCCGTCCAGCAGAAAAACGCTCGACCTGACGTCTGCCGGCTCCTTGTGCGCGGGCGCGGCAGTGGACCCGGCTACCCAGAACCTTTGGGTGTTCCGTGGGAAGGACAGCGCGAATCTCGAGCTGTTCGAAGTCGACCCGACGACGCCGTCACTGTTGAAGACGTTCACGGCGTCTGCTGGCAAGCCGCCGGGTGTCCGCGACAACTGGGGCAACAGTTCCTGCTTCACGGCGCTTTTCAGTGACTGACGGTGTGTGGGACCAGCTGCCCACGGAGGCGGTGGCGACGCTGACCTCGGCGTCGCTGCGTCTGGAGTTCCCTTCCAGTGGAAAGGCCGGACTGGGACTCGCGTTGACGGGTACGGCCGACGGTCGCCAATGGCAGGCGGGAATCGCCTCGGCGCACCATGCGGCCGACGGCCGCATGACGCTGGCAGTGGCCGGTGTGGCACCGGCCATCTCGCTGATGGCGCTGCCCGTGGTGGGGCCGAAGATCCCGGTGAACGCCGCCGCGCTGTCGCGCCTGGCGCTCGTTGCCCGGTCGGGGACGAAGGCTCCTGGCAAGGATCTGGTGGATCGGCTGCAGTCACTGCTGAACGGTGCGGGCGGAAACGCACTGCCGCAGCTGGACACCGCCCTCCTGGCGAAACGGGCATCGGTGGGCGCCGAGGTGAACATGGCCGGCACCCCGGTCAGGGTGTGGAGGGCGCTGGGCAGCGACGGTACCCGGGAAGCCGGAACTCCCGGCACCGCGGCCGAACTGCTCCCGGAGGATACGGCCGGACCTGATGGGGAACCGTCGCAGCCCCGTGCGCAGGGCCAATGGTGGGGTTCGGCGGCCGATGGGCCCTCGATCCCGGACGCGGAGGACAGCGGGACCGGGGAGGCGACCGGCACTGGGCGGGCCGTGCAGGCGGCGACGTGGGTGGACGTACGGCGGGCGCTGGGGCCGTTGCAGGTGCACCGGGTGGGCGTGGCCTACACCACCTCGCCCAAGCGCCTGTGGCTGCTAATCGACGCTTCGCTGGGGGCGGTGGGCCTGGTCTTCGACGCGGTCGGTCTGGGCATGGGGGTGACGTTAGGCCGCTCGCTGGCGGTGGAGGGAACGCTGGACGGACTGGGCCTGTCGTACACGGCCGGTCCGGTGCGAGTGGCGGGCGCGCTCGTACGGGAGACGCGACCGAAGCCGCCGCTCCGACTGCTGGTCAGCGGGATTCTGGTGGTCACCACGCCGCAGATCGGGTTCCTGGCGGCCGGCATGTACGGGGAGATGACCGACGGCCGGGTCACGGTGTTCGTCGTCGGCCAGGTCACGGGACTGCAACTGCCGCTGGGACCGGTAGTGGTGACCGGCCTGCTGGGCGGCTTCGGCTACAACTCCTGTCTGGCCGTCCCGGAGAAGGCCGCCGAGGTGCCGCGGTACCCGCTGGTGGCGGGGATCGGCGACGAGAAGGCGATGCCGGTCACCTCCGGTGCCGCGGCGGTGCTGAAGAAACTCGGTTCGCTGGTCACACCGGCCGGCGACCACGTCTGGGTGGCCGTCGGCGCCCGGTTCACCGTCTTCAAGGTCGTCGAATGCTCCGCCGTGGTGGCCGTACAGGTGGCACCGGGGGACGTGATGGTGGCCCTGCTGGGGGTGGCCCGTGCCCGCTTTCCGCAGAATGACAACCCCTACGCCAGCCTGACCCTGGGACTGCGCGCCGTCTACCGGCTGTCCACCGGCGAACTGTCGGTCTCGGGGGCCCTGGATCCCGGCCAGTCCTACCTGGTGAGCAAGGACTGCAAGATCCAGGGCGAGTTCGCGGTGTGCACCTGGGTTCCACCCTCCGCACACACGGGCGACTTCGTGATCACCTTCGGTGGCTACCATCCCGCGTACCGGCCGTCTCCGCACTACCCGAAGGGCCTGGAACGGGTCGGGGTCAACTGGCAGCCCAGCAGTGCGGTCGTCGTCCGCGGTGAGGCGTACGCGGCGGTGACACCGTCCATGCTGCAAGTGGGCGGCATGCTGCGGGTGGAGTACTCCTCTTCCCGCGTATCGGCCTGGCTCCGGGCGGAGCTGCATGCCACCGTGCAGTGGGAGCCGTTCCGCTTCGAGGCCTTCATCGGCGTCACCGTCGGCGTGGAGATCCGGTTCATGGGCACCCACCACTTGGAGCTGGACGTCGAGCTGACTTTGTGGGGGCCACCGACCGGCGGGGTGGCCCATCTGAAGCTGCCGGTGGTCCCCGATGTGTACGTGCGCTTCGGCGGCCCGCGCCCGACCGCTGTCGACGCACTCTCCTGGGACGCCTTCCGCGGCAAGGTGCTGGCCGGGGCGACGCTGCAGGCCGGTGTGGCCGGCGGCCTCCTGCAGGAACAGCAGCCCGGCGAGGGCGGCAAGAACAAGACTCCACAGGTCGCCCTCGCGCAGCTGGCGCTGTCGGTGCGTACCCCGGCCCCTTGCACTCACCTGCAGGTCCGGACCGGAGACGGTTCCCACACCACGGTGGCAGGCACGCCGACGGCCACCGTTCCGATCCGCCCGATGAACAGGACGGCGGTCACGGCCGGATGCACGCTGATCCTGAAGGCGGCCACCGGGGCCGTGATCAGTCTCGCCCGGTGGGGCGTGGCACCCCAGCACGGCGGCCTGCCGGTCAGTGCCTGGGGCGCCCCTCTGGGCCCCTCCGCCTCCCCACCGGTCCGGCCTGACACGGAACTCCTGCCAGGACAGGTCATCGGCGCCAGGCTCGTGCCGCCACCGCCCACCCGCACCGATCCGCTCATCGGCCCGATCCCCAAGACCCGCCTGGAGGCGGAATCAGGGAGGAGCGGCCGCGTGCCCGGCCCGGACAACCCATCCGGCAGCAAACCCACCGACGGCAGCCGCGGCCAGGTCGCCTCGACCTTGGCCACGGAAAAAGCACGGCGGGCCCGGGAAGAGCTGTACGCGCGGTGGACGGCGCTCGGTCTGGCCCCCGGCACCGCGGCGATGCCGCCGCTGGACCCGTTGACCGGCTACGTCTCGCGCCTGTGGTCCACCGTGACCTGCGACCCGATGCTCGTCCCGACTTCTGGCAAGGACTGAATGACCGACCCGACAGTGGTGCACCCGGCCGCCCCCACGGACCTCGGTGTCACCTTCGCCAGTCAGGACCAGCCGGCCCTGAGCCCAGGCACGTACACCCTCACCGCCACCCAGCCGGTCAGTGAGGGAGCGACCGTGCTCGGCACCCTTTCCGACTCCCTCGCCTTCACCGTCGCCGCCCCGCGTTTCGCCCTGGAGCCCGCCGGCATCGCGGCCGTCCACCCCCCGCCCACCGCGACGGGCCGCTTCGACATGACCCTGCCCCACGTGGTCCTGGAACACGGCGGACTGCCCTGGGCCCGGCCGCTGACCGCCGACCCGCAAACCCCCTGGCTCGCCCTGATCCTCGTCACTGACGACGATGTCCTGCCCAACCCCGACACCCGCGAGCCGGTCTCGGGACGCACCGTCAAAGACCTCCTCACGCCACCGAACCACTACCTCGCCCCTGCGCTCGACCCATCCCCTCCCATGGGCCTGTACGGCAGACCGTGCCGAATCCTGGACCTGCGCGCCGACGCCCTCGCCGACGTACTGCCGAAAGCCGGTGAGCTGCGCTGGCTGGCCCACGTCCGTGACGTAGCCGCCTCGCGGACCCAGACGGACGAATTCACCACCGGGCGCCGCGCCGTCGTCGCCACCAGCCGTTTCCCCCGCATGCCCGCCCGCCGCTACACGGCCGCACTGGTCTCACTGGAGGGCTACGCCGGCTACACCTTTCTCGGCGGCGACACCGCCGTGCCGGAAGGCACGAGAGCCGTCCGCCTGGCCGCACTGTGGTCGTGGTCCTTCACCACGGACCCGGCAGGCGGGACGGCCGTCAACAGTGACTTCCACGCCCTGGCACAGCAACTGGCCTCCGCCAGCAGCAGCGAGAACCTCCTGCGGCTGCCGCACGAGGCCGGATCCGGCGACGTCGCCCAGCACGTGGCCGCACGCCTGGCAGGAGGCTTCGTCCCGGTCGTCCACCGGCTGCCGACCGGGGAACACACCCCTGCGTGGTACCGCGGCCCCTTCACCGCCCGCCCCGCCCAGCCCCTGCCCGCAGGGCGTGAACCACTGCGCAGCGCGGACGCCGCACTCGTCTACCTCGAAAGCTTCGGCATCTGGGACGTCAGCTACGCATGCGCCTACACCTGCGGCCAGCTGCTCGGCGCCTCCCACCCCTCCTTGCTGCGCGCCCTGGAGAACCACCGGGCCCAGGGCCTGGCCGCCGCCCAGCGCACCTGCCGACCGGCCGGCGCCGGAGGGGACGCCCGCAGCCGATTCCAGAACCTGGTGGCGGGAAACCTGGCGCAGGCCATCGACACCGGCCTCAAAAGACGGACACCAGGTGACGCGTCCGCCCCGGACACAGGCTCCCCGGCCACCGACCCGCAGCGGACCTCCGCGGCCCGGGGCCTGGCCGGGCTGGAACGTGCCGTACACGCCCTGCTCACCCGGCCCACGAGCCCCGGCACCGGTGCGGAGACCGCCACCGGTGAGCTCGCCGAGGCCTTGCGGACGGTGGCCGAGGAACACGCCGACGCGGTGGCCGAAGCTTTCGGCCCGCCGGTGGACTGGATGTCACGGGTGCCCTTCGACCACTTGGTGCCGCACGCCGGGATGCTGCCCGAGCACAGCGCCCGCTTCTTCCACATCGACGCGCAGTGGATGCGGGCCCTGCTCGCCGGCGTCCGCAGCGTCGGGGCCGTCACTCGCCTCGACCTCTATCTCGACGGGCTTCTCGACGAGGTGCTGACCGCGCGGGGCGAGCCACGGCTGCCGGTCTTCGGAGGCCTGATCCGATCGCCTCTCGTGCGCTACTGGCCGGAGCTGATCGTGGAGGCCACCAAGAGCGGCAGCCCGGTCACCACGCACATCAGCCGACCGCTGCCGGACGCGATGCTGCTTCTGTGCGACGCCCGGCAGCCCGACAAGATCATCGTGCGCGAGCCTCCGCACGGCTTGAGCATGGGTATCGACAGCATGAGCGGCGACGGCGCGGTGAACCTGCGCAGGCCCCATGGAAGCGACATCGGCAACCCCCTGGCAGCCCAGGCCACCGGCATCAACCTCTGCAGACGGGGCACCAGCGCCCGCGCCAGTGAGGTGCTGCGCATCACGGAGGGCACCACACCTCTGACGGACAGGATCCAGTCCGCACTGCGCATCGCCCTGAACGACACCGGCTACACCCTCACCCCCGCCGGCCTGGCCCTGCAACTGCTCAACAGCGCAGGAATGCTCCAGTTCGTCCCCTCCTGACGCGGCCTGCGCCGCGGGAGCCGCCGCTGCCCGGAAGTCCGCGCCCCACAGCCAAGGAAGAGCCCCCATGCCCAGCCCCCCGGTCGTCATCGTCCCCATGACCGTCGATGGCCTGCTCGTCAACGCGGAGGTGGCCAACGATCCCTTCTGGAGACTGCCGCTGGCCTTCACCAGCGACTACAAAGACCCCGAACCCCGGCCCACCGATGCCGTGGAATTCGGCAAGAAGCCCGAGCAGCAGGGCGTCTACCTGCACTGGCATCTGCCGGAAGCCCTCGGCAAAGGGCGCATCGACCTGACCACAGGCCCGGACGCCGCCTTGCGGTACCCCACCGTTCCCAACCGATGGCTGATCCTGCGCCACTACCACCGCGACAAACAGCCCGTGACGGAGAGCCCCCAGGTGAACGGATGGCTGGTCTACAGCGACTACCTGTCCGCCAAATCGAGGAAGAAAGGGGGCGGCACCTCCAAGGTGGGCCGCAAGCAGCAGTGGATGGGATGCAACAGATCCCTGACCACCAGCGGCAGCTGGAGCGAACCGGGCGACCAGCGGGTGGCGCCACTGACCGCCCTCGGCCCGGGTCTGCCGGCCTTCGCCGCCTTCCAGCCCTACTGCGAGGACGTCTTCTCCTTCCACGACCCCCTGGCCGACGCCACCGGCAAGCCGGCCGCCCTCGACAACGGCAACCTCAGCTACCTGGTCGCCGGCTGGCACACCGCCGCCGACGACGACCCGGTCGCCGCCCGCCAGATCGACGACCTGCTCGCCTTCTTCTGCGACAGCACCACCACCGGCCGCGCCGAGCAGGCCCTGCGGCGCCTGGGCTGGAGCATCAGCCCCGCCCCCGCCTTCGCCGGCCAGGACCGTTCCCTGTACGCGGGCACCCTCCTCGGGCTCACCTGGGACAAGGCCAGGAAGCCCTGGCCGGACGAGCGCCCCGACGGACACCAGGACATCAAGGTGGCCATCGGGCACGACATGGCCGACGCCATGGCCGCCCTGGTCAAGGACAGCCTGCCTGCCCAGCCCGGCAACGGCATCGGCCACAGCGCCACGGCACCCTTCCACGCCTTCCACGCGGGGCACCTGTCCACCCTGGAAAAGGCCGTGGGCGCCGCCTACGAACCCGATGTGCTCGAGGCCGCCACCCACCACGACTGGTTCACCCCCAGCCCGGACGGCACTTGGTGGAAGCTCACCCGCACCGAGACCGCCGCCCCTCTCAGCCCTGACGACGAGGGAGCCGGCATCAGCCACGACCCGGGGCTGCTGGCCAAACTGGCCGCCCTGAACACGGCGCAACGCACCCTGGACCACCAGCAGTACGAGGTGGCCGTCCTGCGCCGCAAGGTGACCGACCTCTGGTGGCTGGTACACCTGCACGCCGAGGCGGAGACCCCTCCCGCCTTCGACACCGACAAGGCCAAGCAGCACATCGACCCCGGAAAGGACGGCCCCGCGAAGGACCTGGAGGCGGCCTTGGCCGCTCTGCCCGCTCTGCGCACCGCCCGTGACACCGCACGAGCCAAGCTGCAAGCCGCACTGCCGACCGGCTGGAAACTCACCTCCGGACCGCACGAGCCCTTCTACGCCCCCACCGACCCGACCCTGCTGATGCGAGGCGCCGGCACCCCCGTGAGCGATTCCCTGGCCCGCGAGACCCCCCTGCCCTGCCGCTACGCCGATCAGCCGGTCACCACCGCCTCGGTGACCGCCAAGGGCACCTCCCCGGCACGGACCTTCACCGCCCCGGCGAACGAACAACTCCCCCTGCCCACGCACTGGGACAACGCGGTTGCCTCCGCCCCCGAGGCCGCCCGCACGGCGTTGAAGAACCTGGCCCGCGAGCTGTGGGTGCTCCACCACGCCTCCCACTACCTCCAGCAGGCCCGTCACCTGACCACCGGAAAACGCCTCGCCGAGCAGGAGCGCCTGGCTAAACCACTGCCTGCCACCTGGCCTGCCGCCGACACGGTCTGGCAGCAGCCGTGGCGGCCCCTGACCCTGGCCTGGCAGATCACCTGCCAGGTGCTGCCCTTCGACACCGGCGGACAACAGACCTGGCGCTTCGACGGCAGCCGACGCCACCTTAAGGGCGACACCGCGGCCGTCGCCCAGTTCGACCTGCAGGGCCGCAGCCTGATCAGCGCCGTGCCCACCACCACCTTGCAGCGGCGCATCGACGCGCACTGCGCCACCTATCCGTACGACGCCCCCGCCGAGGCGTTCGCCGCCTTCCGCAAGCTGGCCGGTACCTGGAACCTCGCCTCTCAGAAGCTGACCGGACTGCGAGCCGCGCTGACCCACCGGACCGTCGGCTTCCTGACCTCCACCGCAGCCCCACTGCCCGACCGCCTCAAGCCCGCGAACCCGCTGGTGCCCGATCCGTCCCGCGGCGCCTACCAGCCCGTGCAGGCCGCCCACGTCCGGCTCGGCCGCCTGCATGTCGTCGACACGTTCGGCCGCGGGGTGCTGGTCGTCCACGAAGGCACCGAGCAGAACTACCGCGTCCGCCGCTCCGAGAGCCTCATCAGCCGCCATGCCGTCACGGGAGAGCAGAACACCCACCGGTACGTCGAACTTGCCCCCCGATTGGTTCAGCCGGCCCGTCTGTGCCTGACACCGCTGTCCCACACCGCCGCCGTCGGCGACCTGGACAAGCCCATCGACACCGACAGCGACCCGATGCTGACCAAGGACACCCCTGTCGGCGGCTGGCTCGTCGCTCGACGCACCGGCCCCGGCGGCCACCCGGCCGAACACTGGGCCCTTGCCGTGTACGGGCCTGCGGGCCGGCCGCTGGGCGAGGTGCGTTTCCTGTCCGGCCCGGCCGAGGACGGCAGCCGGGACGCGGTCACCTGGATTCCCCTGCCCGGCTCTCCCTACCTGACGCCACAGTCCCTGCGCAGCCCCGCGTTCACCACGGCCCACCCCGTACTGGCCGGGTTCCTGCATGCCCTGGTCGACGAGGACCCCGACGCCATCGCCGGCGGCACCAAGCCCGCCACCGAACGCCCGTTCCGGATGACCGACCTGGCCCAGAGCGTGGAGGCCGGCCTGCTGTCCACCACCCGCCGGCCGGGCAGCGCAACCCTGGGCGCCAGCCTGGCCGCAGGCCGCCCCCTCGCCCTGGTACGCCTGCGGGTGCACCTGGAACTCGACGGCCCGCCACTGACCGACCCCGCCTGGAACAACGCCTTCAAAACGCCGACGGACAACGACCCCCGCTACATCAGCCGACGCTGGCCCGTCCGCCTCGGCGCCGGCGGGGACCGCACCGACGGACTGATCGGCTACTACACGGGCCCCCTGGCCTCACCCGGCGCCACCTCGTACACCACGTTCCACGCCGTCCACTGCCCGCCCGAACCGGCCTGTGACTACGTCGTCCCCGTTGTCGCCGGCGAGGAACTCGCGGTGGCCGCCCGGCCCCGCACGCCCCGGGTCGCGCCGGGCGACGCCGCCTACCTCACCACCCTGCTCGATCCCCACGCCCACATCAGCGCGTACACCGACATCCAGCCCGTCGCCCGCTTCCGCCTGCCGCCCCAGGCCGTCGCCGACCATCTGGGACGCCTCGCCCTCGCGGTCCGCCTGGGGCCCGCTCTGGCCCGGGTCCTGCCCGCGTCCACGCGACCCGGCATCACCCCGGTGCGGCCCCGGCTGACGCTGCCGACCCCCGACGCCGCCGGCCTCTGGGGCTTCACCGCACGCGCCCGGCCACCGGCCACGGAATGGGAGGACTACGCGCTCGCCGCGGCGAGCACCGAGGCCCGACTCGACGTCGGCCCTCCCGACGCCCACAACGGCTACCTCACGTGGACCACCCCACCACCCACCACGCCCCCGCCCATCGAAGGGGAGGAAGGCCACAGGCCATGACCGCCATTCCCACCGACTGCCGCGTCACCGTCACCCCCCGGACGCTGATCTGTACCACGCCCGGGGGCCTGGAAACCGCCACCCTTCGCGTCAGTGTGAGCGCTCCCAGCCCCTGCCGCGGCATCCGCATCACCCTTCCCACGGGAGAAGCTCCCGACGACCTGACCCCGACCACCGCCGGATTGATCACGTCCACACCCGGCTGGGACCTGGACACCTCGACACCCGGCACCCTCTTCGCCCGGCGCGAGCCCCACACCGACGGAACCGCCGTGGACCTCGACCTTGCCGGCCTGCTCGTCAGCGCCCAACCCGGCCCGGTCAGCTTCACGGTCGCCGCGACCCTGGACGACGGCACGGAACACACGACCACCCATCAACTGGTCAAACAGAGCAACAACTTCGCCATCGACCGTTTCGCACCCGCGAAGGCACAGGTCGGCTACGGCTCGTCGGTCACCCTCAGCTGGCAGGGCCCCAAGTCCAAACCGGCCTATTACCTGTGGCGTTCCGACGGAAAGACACCGAGCGATCCGAAGATCGAGCCGCAGGACAACAACGGCCAGTGCAGCTTCGAGGTGAAAGACCTGACCGACGCGGCCACCGCCTTCCTCCTCAAGGCCGCCGGAGCCCAGAACAAGGAAGCCCGGGCAGTGACCGCCGTCGCGGTCGCCGGCGGTGACGTCCGCGCCGGCAAGCTGTCCGTCAACGGCCGCACCACGTTGATGAAGACCCCGAACACCTTTCTGGACACCACCACCGCCGTGACGAAGACGTACACGTCCTCCACCGACGGCTTCCTGACCGCATCGGTGACAAGCACCCAGCACGGCGCCCGCGCCACCCTGACGATCACTGTTTCGCCCAGTGGCTCCCAGTCCCAGTCGGCGGTGGTACGCACCCTCAACGCCGATGCCGCGAACGTACCCGTCAACATTCAGCTGCCTGTCCCAGCCGACGCAACGCTCGAGCTGAAGCTCACCGGCAACAACCCGAGTGCACAAGCAACCTGGTTCCCCCTCGGCGGCGGTGCCCTCACAGAGAAGAAGTAGAGGAGTCCCCGTGCCCACCACCGGTGCCGAGAGTCCGCCACGCCTCACCTACACCTTGGTCCCCGACCACCTTGCCGCCACGGCGAAGAACACCGAACTCACGCTGAAGGCCGAGAACCGGACAGGCCGGACCGTCACCGTCTACCGCATCACGCTGCGGATTCCCCAAGGCTCCGGCGAGAAGGAGCTGACCGGCCAGAAAGCCGGCGACATCGGAATCAACGTCCCCGCCGACTGGGAGCCGTACCGCCTGGACACCACCCGGCAGCTGGAGATCGGCATCAAAGCCTCGGACGACGAGGGAATCGACGTCCCCCACAAGGCGAGCGTCTCGTTCACCCTCACCAGGCTCGCAGCCAACGGAGCCGAAGGCCAAGTCACCGTCACCGCCTGTGAGAAGCCGTCCGTCAGCGGCACCCCCCGCACCAGACCGATGTCCCTGAGCAAGACCTCGCCGGAATTCGTCTTCCGCGACTTCCGCCCCGACCCCTACATGGTCGACGCCGACCACCCGTCCACCAACCTGGTCTGGACGACGCAGAGACCGGCCCAGACCGACGCCGTCTACTGGCTCACCCACAGCACCCCGACCGGCGAAAGCCCCCGCGTCAACGTCTCCAACGTGACCAGCTACGCACTCAGCCCCCTCCATGACACCATCTGTCTCCTGAAGGCCGAACTCACCCCGAAGAAAGGCCCCGCTGTCACGGCTTCACTGACCAGTACCGTCCTCGTCGCCAACTCCGCGGTCCAGGCCGCCCGGCTCACCGCCGACCGCGCCGTCAGACTCCTGAACCGTCCCCTCGCCAACGGCGGACCCGTAACCGGCTACACCCCCAGCGACTGGCGTGCCAAGCCCATTTCCCCCGCGGAGCGCATCACCACCGACACCGACGGACTGCTCCTGGCCACCGCCCGTTCCCAGGACAGCGGCAAGGCCGTCACCCTCACCCTCGACCTGCACAAGGGCCCGACGTCCCTGTGCACCATGACCACTCAGGCAGGACTGACCGAACAAACCCTCTCGCTCCCCGTTCCCGCCGACCACGCCGTCGCCGTGACCACCAGCGTCTCGGCCACCGACCCCGACAACAAGTGGTACCTGGTCACCCTCGACTGGCGCCCCTTCGGCGGCGGCCGCCTCACCAGGTGACGCATCCGCCGCCGCGCAAGCTCCGTCATCGCGCGCCGGGAGCCTTTGGCACGCGCAGCCGTCAGCCCTTGTTCTTCTTGTGCGCGTAGGTCAGGAAGAGGTGAGGCATCTGGCTGATCACACCGAACAGCTCGGCTACGCATGCGGCGCCCCGTCCGACCGCCCCGCCTACGCGCGGCGGCGCCGCGTACTGGGTGTCGCCGATCGCGAAGACCCTGGAGAGACTGGTTCCGGTGGAGGGAACCCGGGCGGCCTCGACGGCCTTGGCCACGGCTTCCTCGAGCTTCTTACCCGTCAGCCCCTTCGCCTCCGCACGCTTGCGAGCCTCCGCCGCCGCCTGCTTCAGTGTTGGACATGCACAGCAGGTTGCCCTGCTCTCCGGTCGTATGGAGTCGGCTGTCTGGCATAGGGGGCGGTTGCCGCTTGCTCACGGTGCCTTGCGCAGGTGTTCCTTCTGCCGGTGGCCGGTTGCTTGCGCCCGAGGGGTTGCTGCGGGCGAACTCCGCGGATTCATCCTGTCCGTACTCGAAGCGCAGCGTCGATCGGTCGCATTGATAGAGGGTGTCTGAGAAGTCCCGTTCAGGGTAGGTGACTTGGCAGTCCTGTCTGGGGTGGGAGGTCGGGGATGACTGACCTGCGTGCTGCGTATCCGACGGACTTGTCTGATGCCGAGTGGGTGGTGCTCGCGCCGCTGATTCCGC
>NZ_JAILXP010000148.1 GCF_020740895.1 Streptomyces sp. UNOB3_S3
GCTGCATGGCTTCAAACGCCTCCGCATCCGCTGGGAACGACGAGCCGACATCCATGAAGCCTTCCTCCGCCTCGCCTGCTGCCTCATCACCCTCAGACAGATCAACTCATTCTGTTAGCTGTTGTAAAAGGAGGTGATTCCTGCCATGGCCAGCTGACCATCCCGATGGGTTCCCGCTTTAACACGCCGTACCGGTACGGGCACCGGGACTACCTGCGGGCCGTTCAGCGCGGGCCATACACGCTAAGAACAGCGGCCTCCCCGTGATCGCAAAATACTGGACCCAGCCAAGGAACAGCGCTGCTGGATGAAAGGAGAGCCACCTGCCAACTTCTTTGTGTCATCTGCCAGTACGGCGGCCAGGCCGGGCGGAGGAGACTTTCTGCCACGACCTCGAGCCGGCGAGCCTGTGAATCCAGAAGGCCGGCGGCCGGCGTGGCCACGTACACGACGAAGCACAGGAGGGGGCGACACGTGAGCGCGCAGCAGTACGACGAGATCGGTGAGGCCTTCGAGGGGTTCAAGTCCCTGCCTCTGATGCGTTACGGGGAGGTACCGAGCTTCCTGGGCATGGTCGGGGACGTGAGCGGCAAATCGGTTCTCGACCTGGCGTGCGGCACCGGCTTCTACAGCAGGAAGTTCAAGCGGCGCGGCGCCACGGATGTCCTCGGCGTCGACATCTCCGTCGAGATGATCGCCGCCGCTCGGGAGAGCGAGCGGCGTGAACCGCTGGGTGTGCGCTACGAAGTCGGTGACGTGGCCGAGCTACGGCCGCCCGGCCAGCGTTTCGACATCGCGGTGGGAGTGCAGTGCCTCAACTACGCCGCGGACATCGCGACGATGAAGCGGATGTGCCGCAACATCCACCGGAGCCTGGTGCCGGGCGGAGAGTTCTTCGTACTCGCCCAGAAGCCCGACTACCGGTTCGACTGCCCGTCCCTCGACAAGTACGGGTTCCGCTGCGAGCCGACCGGCGAGGAAACCGAAACAGGCCCGCGGGAACGGATCACCGCCCTCCTCGACCCACAGTCCATCAGCATTCTCACCACAGCCCCGCGCCGCGAGGTCTACGAGGACTGTCTGCGGGCGGCCGGGTTCAGTGAGATGGAATGGGTTCCGCTACAGGTGTCCGAAGCGGGAATCCGCGAGTTCGGCAAGGACTTCTGGACAGACCTCCTCGCACACCCACCACTGGAAATGCTCCGCTGCCGGACCTGACCAGTACCCTGGCGGATGCCTGCGCGGGGTGGGAGGGAACCGCCCTGGAGGTCCTGGCCTCACTCGACGTGAGGGTCACGGGCCTCCGCCGCCTGGCCGTCCTCACGCGCCTGACGCAGCGGAGCCCGTGACGGTCAGTCCAGCTTCTTGCCGAAGTGGAAGGCGTCGACGACCAGGCGCTCGCGGAAGTAGAAGCGGTGGGCGTCGGTGCGGTGGGTGCCGGAGTCCAGCCGGAACTGGTGACAGCCGGCCTCGCGGGCGCGCGTCTGCAAGTGCTCCAGGAGGTGGTGCCCGACGCCCGTGGAGCGCGCCTCGGCATCGGTGACGAGGTCGTCGACGTAGAGCATGCGCAGGGTGCTGGTGTTGACGGTTATGCGCCAACCGGCGGCACCCACGCATATCCCTTCGTCGTTGTACGCGGCGGTGAAGCGCAGCCCCTGCGCGTGCCCCTCCTCGTACACCTCCCGGAATATCTCTTCGGTGAGGTGCGGGCGCAGCTGGCGCAGGACGGGCAGGAGGTCGGAGGCGAGACGCGGATCGCCGGGGGCGAGCTCAATGATCTTCATGGCCGCACACCCTAGGCCATGGGGGCGGTTCAGTCTCAGAAGAACAGTTCGAGATCCTCGATGGGGCCCGGAGCCTGGGGACTGACCTAATTGCCGGGTTTGCGGCAGCGGTGTTGGGAAGATCACGCGCTTGCCCTCAACTGCGCTTGAGGTCCTACGGTCTCCGCATGGCTTGCCGACGTGCAGGCTCGGAACCAAAGAGCCGAAGTACCAGGAGGCACATCCCATGGCGACCCAGCAGTTCTCCGACGTCGAACTTGCCGGACAGCCCGCCGCGTACTGGACCGGTGTCGCCTACGAGGCGCTCATCGCGTACACCCGGGCCCAGCAGGCCACGAAGGGCTACACCCAGCCCCAGTTCTGGCTGCTGCGCAACCTGTCGGAGAACGACATCTCGCCCGACGGCGAAGGGATGACCCTGCCCGAGCTGCGGGCTGCCATGGCCTCCTACATCCGGCGCGAGGACGACCTGGCCGCGGAGGCCGAGGTACTCCTGGAGCGCGGCTGGCTGACCCGGGACGCGGAGGACCGGCTGTGGCTCACCGAGGAGGGGGAACGGGCGCGCGTCGACCTCGCGCGCAACGCTCCCGCCATCCGTGCCGCCCTCCACGAGGGCATCGACGACGCGGACTACGTCACCACGCTGAAAGTGCTCCAGCAGCTGATCCGCAACGCGGGTGGGACGGTCGCCTGACAGGCCGAGGGGCGCCGACGTCAGCAGCTTGAGCAGGCGCGATGGCAGGTGGTTCAGGCATCTCTCATTCGCATGAGTGGTGAGCCACCGGGGTCATCCGAAGAGCCCAGCACTAGCACATGTGCGGGTGTCTCGAACCTGACCAAGCCCTACCCGGGACCGGCGAAACCGTCGCCCAGCGTTGTCCAGTCGAGCGAAGCGTCGTCGGGCCAAAGCCGTCCTCGCTCTGGAGCACTACCGCTGAGAATGCTCACTGCCTGGGCCGGCCAGGCGGCGGTACGCGTCGGCATGGCTGCGCAGCATGGCCTCATGAAGCCGGCCGGATCCTGGTCGCGCGTCGCTGTCGAGGGCACTCGCGGGCAGATCCGGTTCTCCTGTACGCCGGGTGTCGGCGTTTGGCAATGGTCTTGGGCGTCCGTCCAAGTCGTTCCAAGTCGTTGATCAGGATCCGGCGGAAGGCGATCGCTTTCGGATCATTCACGCCGCTTGAGAGGCCGCGGGGGGCGGGGTGGCCTCGGTGATCGAGGACTTCCGCCGCATGTCAGCGGGGGCCACGGCAGCGCAGTTACCCAGCGATTACAGCCCGGCCCCTAGGATCTTGTAGGCCTCTAGGAGCGAATCCGCGTGCGCACGGCTTGCCCGCCCCGTTTCCGAACCCTATGGAGAGCCCTCGATGGAGAACCAATGAGCGCTGCCCCGCCAGTACCCGCCACGAACCGGGCGCGGCTGGTCGAGGTGGCCACAGCCGATCTACCGCGTCTTGCTTCTTTGTTCGACGCCGACTATCCCAACCTGGCCTTCGTCCACGCGGTCGTCGACGGAGCCATCCCGGGCAGGGCCTGGGCGCACTTCCGGAACGGTGCGCCTGTGACCTGTCTGGTCGCCACCACCGCGCCGTTCTGCCTTGCCGCCGGGGCCATGTCCCCCGCCTTCTTCGCCGAGGCCAAGACGCTGCTCGCCGGGCACGGCGAGGTACAGCTCGTCCACCCGCCGGGCCCTGACACCGGCGCCTGGGCGAAGCAGGCCGGCTTCACCGCGGGGCGGCGGCTCCATTTCACCCACCCCGATATCGGCTTCATCGCTCCTCCGCCGGCCGTCCCCGACGGCTACGCGCTGGTGCGGATCGACACGGAGACCTTCTCCGGCCTCGAATCCCCAATGGCACGGAGCATTTTCGGTACAGGCGCCCAGTACGCCGAACACGCGGTCGGCTTCGCCCTGGTCCAGGACGGCCAGGTGGCGGCAGACGCACACGGCGTCATCGGCGGCGGGCTGATCGAGCTCGGTATCCACACCCACCCCGACCACCGCCGCAAGGGCCTGGCGTCCGTGGCCCTCGCCGCGGTCAGCCGCTGGGGCAGTGGGCAGGGCCTGCGCTCCGTCATGACGTGTCACGCGGACAAGACGCCGAGTATCGCGCTGGCCCGGAAGCTCGGTCTGACCGAGGAATTCTCCTACCCGATAGCGAAAGCCATATGCTGAATCCTCCGTTATTCGAGTTATCCGAGTTGTCCGAGGCGATTTCCCCCGCATCGGTACGGCGTGTGCGTGAACTCATCGACCCGCACATTCGCCATACGCCGCTGCTGAGGGCGAAGGCACCGAGCCCGGTGGACATCCACCTGAAGTGCGAGAACCTTCAGATCACCAACTCGTTCAAGGCCCGGGGCGCGCTCAGCGCGCTGCATGCGTACCGGCGGTTCCGTCCGGAGGTATGGACCCGGATCGTCCGCGACGGCGTCGTGACAGGCAGCTCGGGCAATTTCGCGCAGGGCCTGGCGCACGTGACGTCGGAGCTGGATCTGGCGTACACGGTGGTGGTGCCGGATTCGATTCCGGAGGCGAAGCGGTCGCAGATCCTGGCGTACAACCCCAGGACGCGGATCGTTCGGGTCCCGTACCCGGTCTGGCGTCGCACCATGGTCTCCGCCTCCTTCCCCGGCCTGCCGGGTTTCTTCCTCTCCTCGGAGAGTGATCCGTACGTCTCGCTGGGCATCGCCACGATCGGGATGGAGATCCAGGACGATCTGCCGGACGTGGACGCGGTGCTGGTGCCGTACGGGGGCGGGAACCTCGCCTACAGCCTGGCGACCTACTTGAAGGTCCCCGTCTACGCGGTGGAAATCAGCACCGGAGCCCCATTGTCCGCGTCGCTGCGCGCGGGCCGCCCCACGGACGTGGAGTACGAGCGCTCATTCGTGGACGGCATCGGCGCGAGTTTCGTCATTCCAGCCCAGTTCGAGCGGCTGAAGGACAAGTTGGCCGGGGTGTTCACGGTGACTCCGCAGGAGGTCGCGGAGGCGCTGTCGTCGCTGGCGTTCGCCGACAAGATCGTCTGCGAAGGCGCGGGAGCCGCGGCGTACGCAGCCGCGCTGAAGCATTCCCCCTCGTACGGCTGGCGCAACCCCGTAGCCGTCGTCAGCGGCGGCGTCATCGATCCCGACGTCCTGCTGCACACCCTGACCACCACCGGTCAGCCGCTCACCACACCCATTTCCTAGCCTCAGAGGAGCAATGTCACTATGAGTGAAACCCTGCCCGTCATCGAGCCGGTGAGCCCCGCCATCGGGGCCCGGGTCACGGGTATCGATTTGTCGCAGGATGTTTCGGACGAGGCGTGGAGGACGGTCCAGGACGCCTTCCACCGGTACAACGTGCTGGTTTTTCCGGGACAGGACATATCGGTCGAGCAGCAGAAGACGTTCACCGCGCGCTTCGGGCCGCTGCTGACGCACAGCCACTTGCTGCCGATGACCATCGAGGGCCACCCCGAGGTGATGGTGCTCCACAACAACGAGCAGAAGCCGCCGGGGCTGAACGACTGGCACACCGACAACAGCGGCTGGGCCGAGCCCCCGCTCGGCACCGCCCTCTACGCCAAGGTCACGCCCAAGGTCGGCGGGGACACCCTCTACGGCAACATGTACCTGGCGTACGAGGCGCTGTCGGCGCCCATGCAGGAGCTGCTGCTCCAGCTGACTGCGACGCACGACGTGCGCAAGGCGTTCGGCCCGGACTACGGCAATCTGCAGAAGTCGCTGCGCAAGAAGGGCATCGACCCGGACCAGCAGTTCGCGGACCAGGACCCGGTGGAGCACCCGCTGATCCGTACGCACCCCGAGACGGGACGCCGGGCGCTGTACATCTCCAACCCTTACGTGACGCGGATCAACGGCGTGACCGACTCCGAGAGCCGGGCGCTGCTGGACTTCCTCCGCCGCCACATCGAGACCAACGAGCTGATCTACCGGCACCGTTGGACCCAGGGCGACCTGGTGATCTGGGACAACCGCTGCACCCAGCACCTCGCGGTCGCGGACTACTTCCCGCACGAGCGCCTGATGCACCGCATCAACATCGCGGGAGAGAAGCCCTTCCTGAAGGTCTGACCACATCCCATCTCCCCACCCGCCACGTCGTGCCGTGCCCTCGCCCCGAGCAGGGGCACGGCACGGCACTACGTGGCCCGGGCTGCGAGAGAGTCTTGGCCAGGGGCCGGCCGCCTGCCTGTCGCAGGCGTCGTTCTTGCGCCCGATCCTGCTCAAAGGTGTGCGCCCGTGGTCGAGAAGGGCACCAGTCCCGGCGTCCGAGTGAATGACGAACTTAGGTGAGGCTAGCCTTGTTTAATTGGGCGGGGGGAGCTCTGCGGAACACGGCCAAGGAGTGAGCATGGGAAGCCTCAGCGGAAAGGTCGCACTGGTCACCGGCAGTAGCCGGGGCATCGGGCGAGGTATCGCCGAACGCCTGGCCCGGGACGGCGCTCTGGTGGCCGTGCACTACGGCAGTAACGAGGCCGCGGCCGAGGAGACCGCCGCGACCATCGCCGAGGCCGGTGGCCGGGCGTTCATCGTGGGTGCCGAACTGGGCGTTCCCGACGACGTGGACACGCTCGTGGCTGGGCTGGAGGCCGGGCTGCGCGCGCACGGGGAATCGACGATCGACATCCTGGTTCACAACGCGGGGCTCAACCTCATGGGGCGACCGATCGAGGTTCTCACCCCCGCGGAGTTCGACCGGATGGTCGCGGTCAACATCAAGGCACCGTTCTTCCTCACCCAGCGGCTGCTGCCGCGGCTGCGCGACGGTGGCCGGATCATCAACATCTCATCCGTCTCCACCCGTATCGCCTCCTCCCACGGCATCGGTTATCCGCTCACCAAGGGCGCGCTCGAAGTGTTCAGCCACACCCTGGCCAAGCACCTCGGCCCCCGCGGAATCACCGTGAACTCCGTCGTCGTCGGCTTCACCCGCACCGACATGACCGCCGGAGTGCTGGCCGACCCGGCGAACCTGGAGCGCAACATCAGCCTCACCGCCCTCGGCAGGATCGGCCGGATCCCGGACATCGCCGACGCGGTCGCCTTCCTGGCCTCCGACGACGCTCGCTGGATCACCGGCACCAAGATCGACGTCACCGGCGGCGTCAGCCTGTAGCGACCTCGACGCGAGCCATCAGACCACGGCGGCCGGCCCTGGTCCGGGCATCCCTGGCGCCGTTCTACTGGCAGGCGACGTGGTGGCTCGGTGTGAAGGCGGCGTTGTTCCCCGCGCGATATCTGTCCGTCTTGTGCCACCCAGCGCAAGGGGCGAGATCAGGTTCGATACCACTCGTCAACCATCCCGTGCATCAGTTGTCACAAATACATAGCAAGATGACACCCTGTGATCGATCGCCAGTACCACCAGGCTCCACAACAGCCATACGCGCCACAGCCCCCATACCCACACCCTTACCAACAAGGGCACCCCTACCAGCAGCAGGCCCACCCGTACCAACAGGCGCAGGCATATCCGTACCCGCAGCCGCATCCGTACCTTCAGCAGCCCCCTCCACCGCCCGCCGCGCCCGAAGAGGTCGGGGATCTGCGCCGCATCCTTTTCGCCGGGATCGACGGCATGATCACGCTCTTCGGCGGTTTCGGCCTCGCCGTGCGGCTCTCGGAGGGCAAGGGCACGGGCGCCTACTGGACCTACGCCGTCATCTGCTTCTTCGGCGTGTCCTTCGTCCATCACGTGCTGGGGGCGGTGCTCTTCCGGACCACTGTGGGCAAGTTCCTGCTCATGACACGCGTGGTGCGCGCCGACGACGCGGGACGACCGCGCTTCTGGCGAGCCGTGCAACGCTGGCTCCTCGGACTGACATGGCTCCCGATGCAGCCGATCCTGGCAGTGTTCGGCGATGACGGCGATCCGTACGAGGACGGCTGCGGCCTGCGGTACGTCCGCAGCAAGGACCTGCGCCGCTAGGGCGTATCCGCGAAGTCAGGGAAGCCATAGTCGTCGGTAGGCCAGTGTGGCCAGGGCCGATCCGGTCTTTGGCTTCGCTGATGAGATTCAGCGCAGGAGCCGGGTCACGGTCCCCGAGCCGGCGGCACGGCCGTGGTGGCGGAAAACGAAGGGCTGGCCTTCCTCAATGGCGACGGGCCGTTCGAGCGCGACTTCTACCATGCCCCCGTGAAGCGGATGCAAAATGTCCGTGGCCTGGGTCAGCGACACGACGCCCGGTACCACAGCGGCACGGAAGTGGAACTGCAGGCGCTCGCCCGTGCTTACCGCGACAGAACCTTGTTCCTCGGACAACAGCGCGATGTCCGCTTCGAACCCCGCATGCGCGGTGACCGATCCGGGCGCCGCGATCACCTGCCCTCGCTCAGTCGTGTCAGCCGGGCCAGCCGCCACGCCCGGTAGCAACAGGCCCACGTTCATCCCCGCACTCGCTTCGCCGACCGGCCGGCCGCAGACCCCCTCTATGCCTTCGACGGGAACGATCGCGCCGCCGCCGAAGCCGACGATCTCCACCTCGTCACCTTTGCGAACCCGTCCACGCTCGATCCGCCCCGTCAGCAGGACCACCCGGCCCTGGTTCCGGCAGAAGACGTCCTCGACACACATCAGGAACGGCTCGTCCGCCGCGTTCACCCAGCCTCTCCTTACAGTCATCAGCCGTAGACAGATCAGATCGCCGAGGCTAGCAGTGGCCGCTCACTATGCTGTGCGTGCTCCCGCTGTGAGAAGACCGTGGTGTCTGTCTGGCCCATGCCCGTGATGCCGGTTTAGGTCGCTCAGCGGCGCGGCTTGGGCTCGTCCGGCTCCAGCAGGTGTTCCTGCGCCGCGCCGGCACGGCGTTCACATCGCGACGTCGAGAATCGCCCCCAGCAGCCCGCCGACGAGTGCACAGCAGAAGCCGCCCTTGAGGAGCCGTGCCTGGATGCGGGTGCGTTTCGCGTTCATCGGGCCGCCGTGGATCAAGGCCGGGACGCTCACGCACAGGAGGGTCAGCCCGAGACACGTTGCCGCGAGCCAGCCAAGTGCATACGCGGGGTGGACCACGTAGTAGGTCCATGGGGCCTTGGCCACCTCGACCCGGCGCCCCATCGCGTAGTCCGGCTCGACTCTTGCGCGGTGATCCACGACTCGGCCGTCCGAGGAACGGAAAGTTCCCTGGGACGTCACGTTGACCCCGCCCCGGCTGCCGGTCGTGTATTCGTGCGTCTCCACCGTGAGCGTGCCGCGGGTGCCCGCAATACCGGCCGCGAACGGGAGGCCGCACGCGCTGAAGCCGCCGACGAGACAGGCGAGCAGCAGCGCGACCACGCCGCCGAACCGCACCTTGGCGGGTGATGCATTCATTCTGGCCGGGTGCCTCATCTGCGTTCTCGGGGCGGCCTCCCCCGTGTGCCTTCCCGTGCTCGGCTGGCCTGATCGCGGTTCACCGTAGACAACGTTCGTAGCGCTGCGGCTGCCCAATTCGCCACAAGTGGGCGGCTGTACGGCCGATCCATATGCAGCCTTGGCTGCATATGGATCGTTGGTTTACCACTCGTTTACCCGGGTCGGCCGCCGATAAAGGGAAGGGCCGCGAGGGGGTTCATTCCCTCGCGGCCCGTCTCGACCGTCCCCGGCGCTCAATCACCGGGGATGGTGTTTACCAGCTCCAGTAGCCGTGCGAGATCCAGCCCGAGACGCCCGTGGTGGCGTCGTAGATCTTGTCCCACTGGCCGTCGCCCGAGACGTCACGGTGGGCCAGGCGGTGGTCGCTGTAGCACAGGCCGACGACCGAGGAGGACGTGCTGGCGGCGGCGCGGATGCGGACACCCTCGCCCCTGCAGTGACCGTAGACGTCGTCGGCGTAGGCCGGCGCGGCCAGAGCGGCGCCGCCGAGCGTAACCGCCACCAGCAGACCGGCAACTCCGGCAGCGCGCTTGCCCGCGCCCTTCCCCCGTATTGCAGAAATCACGTATTGCTCCTCAGAGATGTACCTTCCGGCACTGTTGATCTTCAGTCCCGGTGGCCGGAATCTATCACCGTCATGATCATGACCAGTCGGTCGATACCGATCCATGACGTGATCACGACATGGTGGTGACATGCCGTCACATCCCCCTTTTCATCCGGAAGATTGGCTTCCGCCAACGGGGTGTCAGATCGACAGGACCCATGGCATGCGGCCCTTTCCGTTCCCGGAGGGTTCGTGGGCTGTCTCAGGCCGGGTGCGGGCCGAAGCGCATGACGTAGGGGCCGGGGTCGGTGCCGGTGCCGTACGGGTGCCAGTCGGCGAGGCCGTCGCCGTTGGGCGTGCCGGTGGTGACGAAGGCGGCGAGCGCGCCCGCGAAGGACCGCGCCAGTTCGTGGTCGTGGCCGTTGACGGTGCCGAGCATGGGAGCGTCGGGAAGGGTTCGGTGATCGAGGCTGTCGGCCAGATGCTGGTATGCCTCCAGGAGCTGCTGCCAGGTCAGCGCGCGCAGGGCCTGGCCGGGGTCGTCGGCCCGGTCGGTGCCAGGAGGCGTAGGTAGGCGGCGGTGGTCGCGGCGGCGTCGGCCGGGTCCTGGGGCGCCAGGCCCTGGGGGCCGCTCTGGACGACGACCCGGCGGATCATGCCGCTGGTGGCGGGGTCGATGGCGAGGGACATCGTCGAGTACGCGCCTGCCGACTGGCCGCCGACGGTGATGAGGGCGGGGTCGCCGCCGAAGGCGGCGATGTTCTCGGTGACCCAGCGCAGGACGGCTGCCTGGTCCTGGGGGCCGAGGTTGTCGGCGCCGATGGCGGGCAGGTGGAGGAAGCCGAAGGGACCGATGCGGTAGTTGGCGGTGACCACGGTGATGTCGCCGAGTGCGGCCAGGCGGGCGCCGTCGTACCAGTCCCAGCCTCCGGAGCCGCTGGACCAGCCGCCGCCGTGGAATCACACCAGTACCGGCCGCGGCGCCGACCCGTCGGCGAGGGACGCGGCCGGGGTCCATACGTTCAGGTTGAGGCAGCCATCTTCGTCCCAGTCCGGGACACGTGGCCCCATCAGCCGCGATGACGCGGGGCTGCTCAAGACGCGTTTTCGTCGCTCAGGCCGATGACTCCCGGCTCACGGCGAGAAGGACCCGCAGCGCGGTGGCCAGGTCTTGGAGCGGGCAATCCCCTGAAGTCATCGACTTCGGTTCACCCCCCTGCGACCTCACGACACGGCAGCGGCTCACAAGGGCCATCTGCTCGTCAACCTGCGGATATCCAACGGGAATCGAGCAAAAGAGCCCCCCTGCTATGGTGAACCGATGGCATCGGTCAAGCACTTCCAGGTCACCTTCGACTGCGCAGAACCCGAGCACGTCGCTCGTTTTTGGTGCGAGGTGTTGGGGTACGTCGTACCGCCACCGCCGAAGGGGTTTGCCACTTGGGACGATTTCGGTCGCTCGCTGCCGACCGAGGATCAGGGTTCATGGTTCGCATGTATTGATCCCTCGGGTGTGGGCCCGCGGCTGTTCTTCCAGCGCGTTCCCGAAGGCAAGGTCGTCAAGAATCGACTGCACCTCGACGTACGGGTCGGCACCGGACTCGTCGGTGAAGAGCGACTGGCCACGCTTGAGGCCGAATGCGCACGACTGGTCGCGCTCGGCGCGGTACGCGTGCGGCTGCTGCCTGCCGATGACGACAACGAGTCGTGCATCGTGATGCAGGACATCGAGGGCAACGAGTTCTGTCTCGACTGAGCATCCTCCGAGACGGCGAGGTGGAGAGCCCTCGTGCTCGACTCGGGTGACGATCTGGTGGTTTGTCGAGTAGCGATAGCTTCTCGGCTGAGCGGCGGTGGAGTAGTCCCGGTAGGGACACCAGCGTGCCGTTCACGATCAGCACGGTGCCCGGATGGAACCGGCGTGGGGTATGAAGTCAACTCGAACCCGCCGCTGCGACCATCGTGCTCTTGAGGCGGCCTGGTCAAGCGGTAGCGGGCCATGGCGCATTCGGGACAGCCCTCACCTCGCTGAAGCCGGGAGACCGCCCGGTCGGCAGTTCACCCGTTCGTGTCGCCTTTGCTCCGTTTCGCGTGTCGCAGTTCTGGAAGAACTTGGAGGAGTCCGGGTTTTTACCGAAAATCATGAAGGAGTGCAATCGTGACACGCGGCACGCCCAGACACCTCACCGGCACCGCCCTCGCGGCGGCCCTCTTCCTGGCCTCTCTCGGCCTCGCTGCTCCCGCCTACGCAGAGACTTCCTGCACGGTCAACGGCGTCACCAAGACGGGCTCGGACATCACGGGCACGGAGGGCGCCGACACCATCGTCTGCACGTCCGTCGACGCCGGCAGCGTCGTCGACGCGCTCGGGGGAAACGACACCATCACCGTCACCGGCCCGGTGAACGGCAGCATCCGCGGCGGCGATGGCGACGATCACTTCACGGTCGAGAGCACCGGATCGGTGGGTGGGGCCGGTTCACTCGACGGGCAGACAGACGTCGACACCTTTGACATCTACGGTTCCGTTGCGGGTGCCATCCGGGGCGGCCAGGGAAAGGACGAGATCCACCTGTACCGGGGCGCGACCCTTTTGAAGAGCGGCGACATCCGGGGCGCCAAAGAGGCGGACAAGATCACGATTGACACCGGGGTCGACGTCGAGGGTCTGGTCGAGGGCAACGAGGACAACGACACGATCACGATCGACACCGTGGGCCCCGACGGCAGGGTGCACGGCGACGATGGCAACGACACGATCACCGTCACGAAGAACCAGAACATCGTCGACGGTGGGGCCGGGACCGACACCTGCCACGTCGGCGGCAATCCGCCCTTGAACTGCGAGATCCTCTGATTCCTCGAACGCACGAAGAGCCACCGTCACGAAGGCGGGGCGGACTCGCGGGTGCGGGGCGCCGACGGCCTGAGTCAGCCGCCGAGGGCAACGAGTCCGCCCACCCGAATCGCCAGGATCGTCACCAGGCGCCCGGCCCATGCCCCCGGGCGAGGTCCTTGAGGACCAGTTCCTGGTCGACGTCGCCGTCGAGGTCCCGGACGCATGCCTCGAACGAGTAGCCCGCTGACCTACTTCAAGCGGCCGCGGGCGCGCTCAGGGGTAGGTGATGTGCCGCCAGTCGTTGCCGAGCTCGGTGATGACGGGGGCCGATGTCTTCCCGAGCCGAGTGGCGGCTCGCCCAGTTTGGGGCTTTCACGGCTGATCTGTGGGTCGAGTGCCTGGGACCCCGAATTGCAGCTCATCGCTCGCCTGTGTGCGGGGTCGGCGAGGGCAGTATTGCAAACATCGTCCGCAAACGCCCTGCCCCGCACTACCGTCCTCCTCATCACTGCTTCGACCCGCACGAGGAGGCGCAGCCACGTGGGCAAGCACGGCGACGGCAAAGGCGGCGAGGAGGGCGACAAGCAGCAGTCGCCCCGTGAGAGCGATGGGCAGTGGACCAAGCCCGTGACCGACCCGCCGAAGAAGAAGTAGCCCCTGCACATGAGCACTCCCGAACGGCTCGTTCAAATCCTCACGAACAAGGGATCGCTCCCGCCCGGATCGCCCTGGGCCGACGCTGTCGCCCGGGTGCGGCGGGAGCTGTTCCTCCCCGACACCTTCGAGGCCAACGACCGTGTCTTCGACCGCAGCCGCGACCCGAAGCGATGGGCCTGGGCCGTCTACGCCGATCGGCCCCTGGTCACCCAGATCAACGGTGGACAGGACCTCGGCGAAGACGCCTACCAGTTACCGACCTCGTCAAGCTCCATGCCCACGGTCATGCTCCAGATGCTCGACCTCCTC
Source organism: Streptomyces sp. UNOB3_S3 (assembly GCF_020740895.1). GTDB lineage: Bacteria > Actinomycetota > Actinomycetes > Streptomycetales > Streptomycetaceae > Streptomyces. Next base: position 13,503 of record NZ_JAILXP010000148.1, read on the forward strand.
CACGTCCGCGACGGCGACACCGTCTTCGAGGCGGGAGCGGGCACCGGGTACAACGCGGCCTGGCTGTGCCATCGCCTCGGGCCCGGCCGTGTGACCACCATGGACATCGACCCCGAAGTCGCCAAGCAGGCCGAGGCCAACCTTTCCCGGGCCGGCTTCGCCCCGCGGGTTCTGAGCGGGAACGCCGAAGAGGGCTTACCCGACGGCGGCCCCTACGACAGGGTGGTCGCGACGTTCACCGTCCCGGAGATCCCGTACCCGTGGGTCGAGCAGACCGCCGAGGGCGGACGGATCGTCGCCCCGTGGGGCGGAGGGATCCACCACTACGGCTTCGCGGTCCTCGACGTGCGCGACGGGCGGGCCGCCGGGCGCTTCGCCGGCTACCCCGCCTTCATGCGCACCCGCACCCAGCCCGCGCAAGGCGGACGGCTGCGCGACTTCTACCACCACGAAGACGAGGCCGCTCCCAGCCGCACCCACGTGTCCCCCCTCGACATCAGCGGCGACTCCGACGCCCTCTTCTGGATCGACACCGTCGTCCGCGAAGCCTGGCATCGCGTCGGGGAGGCCGATGACGGCTCGGAGGAGGCCACCTTGTGGCTGTTGTCCGCCGACCGCGCCTCCTGGGCCACCGCCGAGTACGTCCCGGGGCAGACCGAGTACGCGGTCGAACAGTACGGGCCCCGCCGGCTGTGGGACGAGGTCGAGGCCGCCTACCGGAAGTGGGTGGACCACGGCCGTCCGGAACGCGACCGCGCCGGGCTCACGGTCACCCGTGAAGGGCAGCACGTATGGCTGGATGACGAGGACAACGTCATCGCCACGGTCCCCGCGGCCGTGCGGGTTCAGTACTGAGAGACCCCACTCCCCCTGGGACTCACTGCTCGGCGGTCCTGGCCGTACAAGCTCGAGCGGCGAGGACTACCGCGCCGGCGCCTTGGCCTCGTGGCTGGCCGCCATCGGTGTCCCGTGTCCTTGGCTCGCAGTTCGGCGGTGTTTCAACGGGGGCCGAGGGGGTCGTCGTTACGCGGACCAGGCGCAGGACGTTGTTCGCCCCTGTCGATGGCCGATGCCTGGGCAACGAGGTGTTCTTCGGCGTGCCGTGCGGGGGCATCCGCATCGAGCGCTCCTCGGGGCAGGGGTATTCCCGTCGGCTCAACCGCAGCGGTGACCGGCAGCCAACGCAGCCCCGCACCGGATCGTGCAGCCCCGCCCGCGCTTTGACCCGCGCACCCAGAACGTCAGCGAATTGGCGCTGAGGCGACGGTGAAAGCAGGGGCGATCGTCACTGCGGCCGGGGTCTCTGTACGGGCAGGGGCTTTATCCAGCCACGGACGACCGTGCGTGGACCGGCTGCACAGACGAAGGCCCGGGAAGGTGCCTCGAACTCTCTTCCCTTCGGTGCAATTTCACTGTCTTGCACAGGCGTATGAGACGAGGGCCTTCATCGACGCACGGCTAATTTCACGTCAAAGATCACCAGGGGGTGGGCAGCGCACTCGGCGTTTCCATAAGCTCACCGAGCGCGACAGGTTCTTCACAGAACAACCACAGAAAGCTAACATGCACAGACATCTCAAGGGCGTCAGCCGCCTCATAGGGGCCCCTTTCCTGGCCCTGCTCCTGCTCACCACCGGCATCGTCGCCATCTCCTCCACGGCGCAAGCCGCGGACAGCGACGCATGGACGTTCGCCACCGCCAACGGACGCCGTCTCGATGCCCAGAACGGCAACACAGGCGACGGCGTGTTCGTCGTCGCCAACAACACTCCCGGCTACCACCAGGAGTGGCGTCTGATCCCGCTCGGCAACGGCGAGTTCCAGGTCGCGAACAACTTCACCGGCAAGTGCTTGTCCGAGGGCTTCCCCTTGACCCAGCAGTCGTGCGGCAAGAAGGGCCAGGAGTGGCACTTCCGCCCGGTCACCGGCAAGACGAACACGTTCATGCTGGTCCGCAGCAGTAATGACCGCTGTCTCGACATCGCTTTGAACGCTCAGTATTCGGACGCCTGGACCCAGGTCTACGGCTGCAACGGCACCGCGGCGCAGCAATGGGCCGTCCCGGCGACCAGGACGCCCGAGGCGATGAAGCTCGCGGTCGAGTACTACTCGCACCTGTGCTCCACCAACACCTCCACCTGTTCCTGGAAGCAGACGTCGGAGGGGGCCCCGGAAGCCCTGCCGCGTGAGAAGGCGTCCTCGGTCTGGTACAACGACACCTCGGACAAGGTGACCCAGGTCTTCACGACGATCTACCACAGCGGCTGGGCGCAGAGCCTGTCGGTTGGGCTTTCAGCCTCCCTGGGCGTCTCCAACCCGGTGCAGGCGATGATCTCCCAGCAGCTCACGGCGACCACGGTCTACACGTCCGACGAGTCCACCATCAACGGTGTGGCCGTCACGGTCCCGCCCAAGCAGTACGGCTGGGTCGACTTCGCGGCCGTGGCCAAGAAGGTCACCGGCACCTGGACCTTCGACAAGGGCCGCTTCTCTTGGACGGCGGACGCCACCGTCACGGTCCCCGTCGTCAGCTCCCCGGTCGGCTCGACGATGTACATCGCGCACACCGGTACGACCCCGCCGGGCATCACCCCGCCCGCGGGCGACCCGGCCGGCGGGGGCGCCATGGCAGACACTTTCGTCACCGCTGTCAGCAAGACCTATGCGCCGCCGGCCGACACCCACCTCGCCGCCTACGGCAATGGTGTGAAGTTCACCGACGACAAGGGAACGACTCTGGGCACCGTTCTGCCCGGCGAATTCACCGATACCGAGGGCAAGACGCACGGAGTGCGTCTGTCGGTCAGCGGTAACACGGTGACCCAGACCATCGCGGACGCTCCCGGGGACACCATCAAGGGGACCATGGCGCCGCCGGTCTTCTCTCTGGGCGGCGCCCAGCAGTCGGTGTCCACAGCTTCGACGCCGAAGGGGGCCCTTGCTTCTCCCCTTGCATCGTTCGGTCTGTCGCAGGTTGCTGACGGGGAGTCGGCGAACCACAAGACGTGGAGAGAGTGCATGAAGGGCAAGATGAGCGACGGAATGATCTACGGAGGCATTGGCGGGGCGGCTGGTGGGCTGCCCGGGGCTGCGACCGGGTTCACGCTGGGGGTAATCGCCGGTTACTTCGCAGGACGGTCTTCCTGCGGCCCGGAGCCGAAGGACTGAACGGCCCTCCCCCTCCCCATCCC
>NZ_JAILXP010000149.1 GCF_020740895.1 Streptomyces sp. UNOB3_S3
GTGCGGGCGAGCCGGCGGGCGGGGTGGCGGCGGACGAGGCCGGCGCGGAGGACTTCGCGGGCCGCTCCTCGGCCTCGGCACCACCACCGCAGGCCGTGACGGCCAGCCCGGTCAGGGCGAGGGCGGCGGACAGCCCGGCGGCACGGGTGAGGCGCATGGTTCTCCTACCGGTTCATGGCACGACAGAGCCGAGGCAGGGCCGCCTCGGCTTCCGACCATCGTAAACAAGGTAAAAGGACCGCAAAGACGCCCGAAAGAACGAGCCACCCCCGCCGAGCGGCGGGGGTGGCCACCGGCCTGCTCCTCAGTCCAGCAGCTCCGGCTCACTACGGGTGATCTGCTGGTACAGCGGCTGGTAGTTGATCCACGCCACCAGGTCGTTCCCCAGCTGGTCACGGGTGTGCTCGGCGCTCTTCGGGTCGATGAGCACGGGCTTCCCGGCGGCCTTCGCCGCCAGCTGCACCTGGCAGGACCGTTCCATCGTGATGAACCACCACGCCGCCGCGTCCACCGAGTCGCCGACGGTCAGCAGCCCGTGATTGCGGAGGATCACCGCCTTGTGCGGCCCGAGGGCGGAGGCGATGCGCCGCCCCTCCTCCTCGTCCACCACGACGCCCGTGTAGTCGTCGAAGAGCGCGTGGTCCTGGTAGAACGCGCAGACGTCCTGGGTGATCGGCTCCAGCAGCTCCCCCAGCGTGGACAGCGCGCGCCCGTAAGTGGAGTGGCTGTGCGCGGCGGCGACGACGTCGGGCCGGGCGCGGTGGATCTGCGAGTGGATCGCGAAGGCCGCCTGGTTGACGTGGTGGCGGCCCTGGACGACCTGCCCCTTGTGGTTCACCAGGATCAGATCGCCGACCGTGATGTGCTTGAACGACATGCCGAACGGATTGACCCAGAAGTGATCGGTGAACTCCGGGTCCCGCGCGGTGATGTGCCCCGCGACCCCCTCCTCGAACCCGAACCGCCCGAAGAGCCGCAGCGCGGCGGCCAGCCGCTCCTTGCGGTACCGGCGCTCGTCCTCGACGGAGTCGTGCTTGGGGGGCATGGCGAAGTGGAGCTGGTCGGTGGGCAGGGGGGCGGGGGGCTGTGCGCTGGCCTCGGGCATGGTGCGGCCTCCTCCGTGATCCGCGGCTGTGGCAGGAAGCTACCGCCGGGTATGGGAGGAGGCCAGGGTTTGCGCGACCGTCTGCGCTAGAACTGGTCGATCTCTGTCAGATCGATGTCGATGTCGAACGGGACGGTGAGCTTGAGACTGTCCCGGTAGGTGCCTGTCGGCACGTACGCGTGGGCCTCCTTGTCGAGCTCGAAGACGTGAACGACCGGCAGCTCGTCCGCACCGGCCATCTCGACTCGCCAGAAATGCGGGATGCCCGCAGTCGCGTACTTGTGCGGCTTGGTGTCACGATCGCGGGACTCGGAGCTCGGGGAAACCACCTCGACCGCCAACAGCACGTCCCTGACTTGGTAGTAGGTCTGCTTCGTGCTCCGTACCGCCCCGGCCCGGAGGACACAGACGTCCGGCTCCGGGCCGTTTCGCTTGTCGATCACTACCACCATTTCGCGACGGACCTTGAACTCGGGCGGCACCGTACGTCGCAGTCCACTGGCCAGCAGATCGACCACGATGCTGTGAAAGTCACGCTGCGGACTCACGAAAACCAGGCTCCCGTCGATCAACTCCGTGTGCGGCGGGAGGTCGGGCAGCGTCAGCAGGTCGTCCACGGTGTACCCGTCCTGCGGCGGCACCGGCCAGTGGTGCACGGGCTCAGCGGTCATGGTTCCTCCCATGGACGGGATTCTCGGCCGTACGGTCAGCGTACCCACCCCAAACATCGGCGCCGCCGCCCAAACGAATGAGCGACGGCACCGACGTGCGACCGGATCAAGCCCGCCGCGCCCCCGGCCCGTTCGCGTAGCCATGGGCGACGACACGGTCCGCCATCCGCCCGAACGACGCCGGGTCGGTCGGCATCGAGGTGGCGAGGCCGTCCACGTAGCGGTTGTACATGCAGAACGCGGCGGCGATCAGCACCGTGTCGTGGATCTCCACGTCCGTGGCGCCCGCCTTGCGGGCCGCCGCCACGGACTCCTCGGTGACCTCCTTGCCGCCCCGGCGGACCAGGCCGGCGATGGTGAGCAGAGCGCCGGTCCTCTCCGGGAGGCCGGAGAAGTCGTGGTCGTCCAGGACGCGGCGGACGGCCGGCATGCCGCCTTCCAGTTCGCGGGCGGCGACCTCGGAGTGGCCGGCGGTGCAGAAGGCGCAGCCGTTGCCGTGCGAGACATAGGAGGCGATCAGTTCGCGCTCGCCCCGGGAGAGCGGGCCGGGGGTGCGGAGCACCGCGTCCGCCAGGTCGTTCAGCGGGTCGGCGGTGTCCGGGCGGAACCGCATCAGGCCGATGATTCCGGGCGCGTCGTTCCCCACGTCTATGTGCGGCACAACGTCTCCTCTCACTGGCGTGGATCCACCAGCATTCCGCAGCGGGAGCACGCCGCATAGACGCTGAAACGGCCGTGCCGCCCACTCCTGCACGAGGAGGGGCGGCACGGCCGTTTGTCAGCGCGTGGGAATTACTCCCACTCGATCGTCCCCGGCGGCTTGCTGGTGACGTCCAGCACCACGCGGTTGACGTCGCGCACCTCGTTGGTGATGCGGGTGGAGATCCGCGCCAGCACGTCGTACGGCATGCGCGTCCAGTCCGCCGTCATGGCGTCCTCGGACGAGACCGGGCGCAGCACGATCGGGTGGCCGTACGTACGGCCGTCGCCCTGCACGCCCACGCTGCGGACGTCGGCGAGCAGCACGACCGGGCACTGCCAGATCTCGGCGTCGAGACCGGCGGCGGTGAGCTCCTCGCGGGCGATGGCGTCGGCCTCGCGCAGCAGGTCCAGGCGCTCCTGGGTGACCTCGCCGACGATGCGGATGCCGAGGCCCGGGCCCGGGAAGGGCTGGCGCTGGACGATCTCGGCCGGCAGGCCGAGCTCCTGGCCGACCATGCGGACCTCGTCCTTGAAGAGCTGGCGGAGCGGCTCGACGAGCTCGAACTCCAGGTCCTCGGGGAGGCCGCCCACGTTGTGGTGGGACTTGATGTTGGCGGTGCCGGTGCCGCCGCCGGACTCGACGATGTCCGGGTAGAGCGTGCCCTGGACGAGGAACGCGACGTCCTCGCCGCCGGCCGCGCCCTCGGCGACGATCTCGGCCTGCGCCTGCTCGAAGACGCGGATGAACTCCCGGCCGATGATCTTCCGCTTGGTCTCGGGGTCGGAGACCCCGGCGAGCGCGCCGAGGAATCGCTCCTGCGCGTCGACGACCTTCAGCTGGACGCCCGTGGCGGCCACGAAGTCCTTCTCGACCTGCTCGGTCTCGCCCTTGCGCATCAGGCCGTGGTCGACGTACACGCAGGTCAGCTGGGAGCCGATGGCCTTCTGCACCAGGGCGGCGGCCACGGCGGAGTCCACGCCGCCGGACAGGCCGCAGATGGCGCGCTTGGTGCCGACCTGCTGGCGGATGGCCTCGACCTGCTCCTCGATCACGTTGCCCGTGGTCCAGGTCGGCTCGATGCCCGCGCCGCGGTAGAGGAAGTGCTCCAGGACCAGCTGGCCGTGCGTGGAGTGCATCACCTCGGGGTGGTACTGCACGCCGTAGAGCTTCTTCTCGTCGTTCTCGAAGGCGGCGACCGGCACCAGGTCCGTGGAGGCGGTGACGGCGAAGCCCTCGGGCGCGGCCGAGCAGGCGTCGCCGTGCGACATCCACACGGACTGCTCGACGGGGGTGCCCTCGAAGAGCGTGGAGCCGGCCTTGCTGACGTGCAGCTCGGTGCGGCCGTACTCACGGGCGCCCGTGTTGTCGACGGTGCCGCCCAGGGTCACGGCCATCAGCTGGAAGCCGTAGCACATGCCGAAGACGGGGATGCCGGCCGTGAAGAGGGCCAGGGCGTCGTCCAGGCGCGGGGCGCCTTCCTCGTACACGGAGGAGGGGCCACCGGAGAGGATGATCGCCCGGGGCTTCTTGGCGAGCATCTCCGCGACGGGCATCGTGCTGGGGACGATCTCGCTGTAGACCCGGGCCTCACGGACGCGGCGGGCGATGAGCTGGGCGTACTGCGCGCCGAAGTCGACAACGAGCACCGGTTCCGCGGTGTTGTCGTGGGCGGCGGCGGGGGGTGCTGCTGACACGGGAGCGGCCTTCCGGCGGTCGGGAGGGGGTCTGTATTTGTCGATTCTACCGGGGAGCGGGGGGTTCCTTTTGTCTCACCATCCGAAAACCGGCCCGGCCCGCGTTGGCCACGGGGCCGTTCCCGGGCCATACTGGGCGCCATGCGCAAGCACCTGACCTTCGTCTTTACCTATGGCACCCGGCCCGTCCGGCTGCCATGGTCGTGCTGCTTGAGCAACTGACAAGCGACTTCCCAGGCGCCCCGGGCCGACAAGGCCCGGGGCGCCTGTCGTTTTCCCGGACCTGTCGCCTCCGGGGGCCCCGGCCCTTTTGGAGAAACAGACATGACCATGAACGCGCACGGCGCCATCGCCACGACCGCCACCACCGCCGACACCGCCGCCCCGGCCGGCACCGCCCCCGCCGACACCGGCGCCCGTACCCCCGAGGCCGCCGGAGTGATCACCGGCGCCCGGGAGCGGATCGACGATCTCGACGGCCGCATCATCGGCCTCGTGCAGGAGCGGATGGCCGTCTCGGCGGTGATCCAGCGCGAGCGCATCGCCTCCGGCGGCCGGCGCGTCAACCTCTCCCGCGAGATGGAGATCCTCGGCCACTACCGGGAGCAGCTCGGCCGGCCGGGCACCGCGCTGGCCATGACCCTGCTGGAGCTGTGCCGGGGCCGGGTCTGAGGAATGGCGGCCGGGCCGGGGCCGTCAGCCGTGCGAACCGGCGCCGTCACCCGTACGGCGCCGTGACCGGCGGCTGATCATCTTCGTTAATACCGGTGACCGCGCCAGCCAGGAGCGGTCCTCTCGAGATCCACCCATGGCTTCCGTCCCTGTTCGCCCGGGCGCCCGGCATCGACAGGGCGGATCCACCGGAGTGGGAGACGCGCGAGCACGCGTGTCGTGGGACCCCCCTCCGGTGGCGAGGCGACCGGTCAGCAGGGGACAGCAGCCCGGCCGCCGCCCAAGGGACGGTCGGTTCCGGGGACGCCTGGAACCGACCGTATCCGGTCGAAACGGTTGCGCCCGGGAGGCGCATCCCCCACGATGCCAAGGGGAACCTCAAGTCCGCACCAATTCCCTCGCGTCCCACCGCCATTGGTTCAACCATCCGGTTCAATCAGCTGGTTCAACCGACCGGTTCGACCAACCGGTTCGGCACCCCCAAGCCCGCGGCGCTCCCCCCGGCGCCGCTCCACGGCACCGACCCTGCCCTGACCTCGGTGCCGGCAGTCAAGGGCCCCGTGGCCGCCCGCACGCCCCCGCGGAAGCGGCCCGGGGCCCTTCGCCGTGCCCGGTACGTCAGCCAGTACGTCAGCCAGTACGTCAGCCGGTACGCCAGGAGGAACCCCGCGGCACCTCCGGCACCGGCAGCAGCGGCAGGCGCAGCGCCGCGAAGGCGTCCTTGGGCACCGCCGGGTGCCGGGGCTGCACGGCGGCCGTGCACTCGTACGCCCGTCCCTGGGCGGGGCGGGGGTCGGCCTCCCCCTTGTTCGGCCAGAAGGACATCGCGCGCTCGGCCTGCGCCGTGATCGTCAGGGACGGGTTGACGCCGAGGTTCGCGGAGACGGCGGCGCCGTCGACGACCGAGATCCCCGGGTGGCCGTAGAGCCGGTGGTACGGGTCGATCACGCCCCGGGAGGCGTCGGCGCCGATCGGGCAGCCGCCGATGAAGTGCGCGGTGAGCGGCGTGCCGATGAGCTCGCCGACGTTGCTGCCCGCGAAGCCATTGATCTCCTCCGCGACGAGGGACGCCGCCCGCGCCGCCTGCGGGAGCTGTACGGGATTGGGCTCGCCGTGGCCCTGCCGGGCGGTGAGCAGGCCCTTGCCCGGGCCCCTCGGCCGCCGGTACGTGGTGAGGGAGTTGTCCAGCGACTGCATCACCAGGCCGATGATCGTGCGTTCGGACCAGCGGCGTTTGGACAGCGAACGCAGCAGAAGGACGGGATGGCGGACGCATCGCCCAGCGAAGGCCACCGCCCGGGGCGCCCGCGTCCCGACCGGCACCTGGAGGACGGACAGGAAGCCCATCGCGTTGGAGCCCTTGCCGTAGCGGACGGGCTCGATGTGGGTGTCCGCGTCCGGGTGGACCGACGAGGTGATCGCGACGCCCCGGGTGAAGTCGGGCCGCTCGCCGTGGCGTTCGCGGTAACGGCGGTCGGTGGTCTGGGAGCCGACCACCGCCTCGGAGTTCGTCCTGGTCAGCATGCCGAGCCGGGCGGAGAGCCCGGGCAGCAGGCCCTTGTCCCGCATGGTGTGGAGCAGCGTCTGCGTGCCGTACGTCCCGGCGGCGAGCACCACGTACCGGGCGCGCAGCGTGCGCGGGCGCGCCCGGCGGCGTCCGCTCCGCCGGTCCGTGGGAACGGTGACGACGCGGTAGCCGCCGTCGCGGTGCTCGGTGACGGCCAGCACGGTCGTCATCGGGTGGATCACCGCTCCGGCGCGCTCGGCGAGGTGGAGGTAGTTCTCGCAGAGGGTGTTCTTCGCCCCGTGCCGGCAGCCCGTCATGCACTCGCCGCACTCGACGCAGGCCCGCCGGGCCGGCCCGGCGCCCCCGAAGTAGGGGTCGGGCACCTCCTCGCCGGGCCGGGCGCGGCACTCGCCGTCGCCGTCCCGCCCGTCCCCGAAGAACACCCCGACCGGCGCCATGTGGAAGGTGTCCCCGGCGCCCATCTTCTCGGCGGCCGCCTTGAGATGGACGTCGGACGGGGTGGTGGTCGGGTTGAGGCGTACCCCCAGCATCCGCCGCGCCTGCTCGTAGTACGGGCGCAGCTCCCGCTCCCAGTCGGTGATCCCGGACCACTGCGGGTCGTCGAAGAACGCCCTCGGAGGTATGTAGAGGGTGTTGGCGTAGTTGAGCGAGCCGCCGCCGACACCGGCGCCCGCCAGCACCATGACGTTGCCGAGCAGGTGGACGCGCTGGATGCCGTAGAGGCCGAGGGCCGGGGCCCAGAGGTAGTTCCGCAGGTCCCAGGAGTTCCTGGGCAGGGTGTCGCGGGTGAAGCGGCGGCCGGCCTCCAGCACGCCCACGCGGTAGCCCTTCTCCGTCAGACGGAGGGCGGAGACGGAGCCGCCAAATCCGGATCCGACGACGATGACGTCGTAGTCGTATTCGCGGTCGTGGTCGTGGTCGCGATCGTGCGTCCTGCTGCCCATCGATCCTCCTCAGCGCAGCCGGAGCGCCTTCAGCGCGCGCAGCCCGCCCGTCATCAGCCGTGCGTACGCCTCGTCGTCCAGACCGAACGCGGGTCCCATCGGCACCAGCCGCTGCTGGGCTATCGTCTGCGCCTCCGTGTACTTGAGGATGCCCTCCGCGCCGTGCCGGCGCCCCAGGCCGGAGTCGCCCATGCCGCCCATCGGCGCCCTGGCACTGCCGTAGGCCGCCGCGTACGCCTCGTTGACGTTGACCGTGCCGGCCCGCAGCCGGGCCGCGACCGCCCGGCCCCGGCGCCCGTCCGCCGTCCATACGCTCGCGTTGAGGCCGTACGGGGTGGCGTTGGCGAGCCGCACCGCCTCGTCCTCGTCGTCGAAACGGTAGACGGAGACCACCGGGCCGAACGTCTCCTCGGTGCAGACGGCCATGGGCGGCTCCACCCCGTCCAGGATGGTCGGCTCGTAGAACAGCGGTCCGACGTCCGGCCGGGGGCGGCCGCCCGCGAGGACCGTGGCGCCCTTGGCCACCGCCTCGTCCACGTGCCGGGTGACGTTCTCCAGCTGCCGTCGTGACACCAGCGAGCCCATGCCGGCGCCGTAGCTGAGGCCTGTGCCCAGGCGCAGGGCCTTCGTGCGCGCGGCGAAACGCTCCAAGAAGACGTTTGCCACGGAGGAGTGGACATACAGCCGCTCGATGGAGACGCACAGCTGGCCGGCGGAGGAGAAGCAGCCGCGGACCGCGCCCGCCGCCGCCTTCTCGACGTCCGCGTCGCGCAGCACCAGCATGGCGTTCTTGCCGCCCAGTTCGAGCGTGCAGCCGATGAGCCGGGCCGCCGCGCCCTGGGCGACCTCGCGGCCGGTGCGGGTGGAGCCGGTGAAGGAGACGTAGTCGGCGTGGGCGACCACGGCGGGGCCGACGACCGGGCCCTCACCGAGCACCACCTGCCACACGCCTTCCGGCAGCCCTGCCTCTATCAGCAGCTCGCGGGCCCACAGGGCGGTCAGCGCGGTCTGGGTGTCGGGCTTCATCACCACGGCGTTGCCCGCGGCGAAGGCGGGCAGGGCGTCCCCGACGGACAGCTCGAAGGGGTAGTTCCAGGGCGCGATCTGGCCCACCACACCGCGCGGCACGCGCAGTTCGGTGACGCGCGTGAGGGTGGGGAGGACGCCCAGGTGCGCCTTGGGCCGCAGATAGGCGGGGGCCCACCGGCCGTAGTGCCGGGCGGCGACGGCGACGGCCTGCACCTCCTCATGGGCGTGCAGCCGGGCCTTGCCCGTCTCCAGCTGGACGAGGTCCAGGATCTCGGACTGGCGGGCGAGCACGAGGTCGTGGAAGCGCAGCAGTACGGCCGCCCGGCGGCGTACGGGCGTCTCCGCCCAGGCGCGCCGCGCCTCACGGGCCCGGGCGAAGGCCTCCGCCACGTCCTCGGGCGAGGACTCCGGCAGGTCGGCCAGCTTCCGCCCGGTGAAGGGGGCGTGGCTCGCCGTGCGCCCGCCGGAGCTCACCACCGCGCGCGTGAGCCGGGCGACGAGCTCCGGGGTGACGACGTCGGCCGCGCCGCGGGCGCCCGCCGGGGCGACGGGGTTGCCGTCGGGGACGCGGTCGCCGTCGGGGACGGTGCCACTGTCGGCGACCGGCTTGCCATCGGCGACTGTTCCAGTGTCCTGCGTGTCCGTCATGCGGGTGAGCGTATGCCGGGTGGGGCACTTTGAATACCCGGCGGTAATCAACTCCCCTGTCAGGGAGAGGAGACGGGCCTCGTCCGTACGAAGGTGGACAGCGCCGTGTCGAAGTACCGCTTGCCCTCGTCCGCCCGCCCCACCGGGGCGGACACCCACACGTCGTACATCTTCTCCCCCTCGTCCCAGGCCAGGTCATAGGTGTGCCGGGGGCCGGCCGGCGCCTTGTTCTCCTTCTCGTCGAAGCCGTCCCAGGTGAACTCCCAGGACGCCGCCCGGTGGCCGCGCAGTTCGGTCCGTTCGACCTTGCCGTCCCGGTAGCCGGGATAGCGGTCGGGGGCGAGGGCGGCGGAGGCGCGCATGACCGTGATCGGGCCGCCCTCCTGGACGTCCTGGATGAGGAAGCCGATGCGGAAGTCCTTGCCGGGCGAGTAGTAGAAGACGCGCGGCGGCTCCAGGGACCGGGTGAATCCGTCGGGCACGGCAAAAGCGAAGCCCGCCGGATCCTGGACGGAGCGATAGCCGGCGGGCGCGATGACGGAGGCACTCGCGGGTGGTGGCGCCGCCATGGACGGCGAGCCGGACGTCGCCGCCGAGGCGCCGGGGGTCAGGGGCGCGGAGAAGGGCGGCCGGCCGTCGTCGAGCCCTCTTTTCGCGCTGTCCTCGTTCATCAGCAGCGCCACCGCCCCGGCGCCCATGCCGGCCAGCGCGACGACGGTGAGCGCCACCGTCAGGGCCGTACGGGCGCGGTTCCCGGCCGGCGACGGGAGGCAGGGCACGAGCGGCAGGGCGGGCCGGGTGGGCAGCCGGTCCGGGGGCAGCCGGCCGGCCTCCAGGAACGTCCTCAGCAGCGCCTCCGCCTCGTCCGCGCCCATCCGCCGCGCCGGGTCCCGCTCCAGCAGGCCGCGGACGACCGGAAGCAGCGGGCCGGCCGCGGCGGGCGGCCGGATCTCGTCGTAGACGACGGCGTGAAGGATGCCGCCCAGCGAGTCGCGATGGAAGGGCGACTCGCCGCTGAGCGCGGTGCACAACAGGACGCCCAGCGACCACAGATCGGACTCCGGGCCCGCCTGCCCGCCCGACATCCGCTCCGGCGCGGTGTACTCGGGCGAGCCGACGAACGCGCCCGTCTCCGTGATCGTCGTGACGCCCGAGACCTGGGCGATGCCGAAGTCGGTGAGCACGACGCGCCCGGTGACCTCCTCCAGCAGGACGTTGGGCGGCTTGATGTCCCTGTGCAGCACGCCCCGCGCGTGCGCCGCGCGCAACGCGCCCAGCAGCGCCACCCCGATCCGTGCCGCCTCCTGGACACTGACCGGTCCCTCAGCCGACAACAGGCCCGACAGGGAACGGCCGTCGATCAGCTCCATGACGATCCAGGGCCGGCCGTCCTGCTCGACGATGTCGTGCATCACGATCACGTTCGGATGCCTGATCAACGCGACCGCGCGCGCCTCGCGCAGCATCCGCGCGTACTGCGCCCGGGTCTCCTCCGCGGACGGCTGCTCGTCCACGTGCAGCTCTTTGACCGCGACCTCGCGCGCCAACAGCTCGTCCGTGGCACGCCATACGGTGCCCATACCGCCGCGCCCGATCTTCCGGCCCAGCCGGTACCGCCCGGCGATGAGACCGCCGTGTGCAGCGAAGGTGCCCATGAGCCCATATTGCCCCAGACCCACCCGTCCGACCGGGCCCGTACCGGACGCTTCACCCCCGGGCTCGTTCGCCGCCTGCTCGGCGTCGCGCTCCCCGACTGGGGGTTACGTCCTATTTGCGGCGTTTACCCACCCGCCTCGCGCTCGCGAGAAAAGCGCCCTCGAAATTCATGTACAGTTGTTCCCGCAACGCCGACCGGCCAGCGGAAACGCCGCCCGGGACGCCGAGCGCTCGTAGCTTAACGGATAGAGCACTTGACTACGGATCAAGAGGTTGCAGGTTCGAATCCTGCCGAGCGCACTTCCTTAGACGGGAGCCAGACATAGCGAATGTCCGGCTCCCGTTCTTCGTTTCCGCTGCCGTCCGTGCGCTCCGCCGCCGTGAATCCATGGCGCTCGTAGAAGCGGTGGGCCGGGGTGTTGATCTGGAAGGTCCACAGGTCCAGGCCCTCGGGACGGCGCGCCTTGGCCAGTGCGACGAAGCGGTCGCCCAGGCCCTCGCCCCGCCGCTCGGGGGCCAGGTAGAGCTGGTCCAAGTGGTCGCCCTGGAGGACCATCACACCCACGATCGTCCCGCCCTCCTCCTCCGCCACCCACGTCTCGTATTCGGGCACGACCACGAAGCGGAACCAGGCCCGTACCTCGTCGTCCGTGTGGGCCCGGCGGACGGTCGGGAGGGCGGCGGTGTACGAGCGCAGCCACACCTCGGCGGCTCCGGCCGCGTCGGCCGGCTCTGTGCGGCGGATGATCACGGTGTTCGCATCGGTCGCATCGGTCGCGTCGGTCGCGTCGGTCGCGTCGGTCGCGTCGGTCGCGTCAGTCGTATCGATCGTGTCGGTCATACGGCGCACCGTCTCAGCCCTACGGGCGTTCGCGCAGCTCTATTTCCGGTGGCCTAGGACGGGTTCTGTCCTATATCCCGTCTACCGTCACCCCCATGAGTAACAGCGCCCTCCCCCGTATCAGCGACGACGCGCGTCGTGCCCGGCTCGGCAGCCGGCACCTGCTCGCGCCCGCGCACCGGGCCGCCGCCGTCGAGGACGTGGCGGACGCGCTCGTCGGGCTGCACGCCACGGACGCGGCGACCGTCTATCTGTCCGCCTGCGCCCGGCTCGCCGAGCCGGACCCGGCCGAGGTGGAGCGGGGGCTGTACGACGACGTGACGCTGGTCAAACTGTGGTCGATGCGGAGCACGATCTTCGCCGTGAGCATCGATACCGCCCCCTGCGTGGAGAACTCCACCGCCCGTCCTGTCGCGCGGCGCGCACGGGCCGGGCTGCTGAAGGTCCTCGGGGAGGCGTGGGGCGAGCGGCGTCTCGCGGAGACCGAGCGGGCGGTGCTGGCGGCGCTCACCGCGCGCGGGGAGGCGACGACGGCCGAGCTGGCCGAGGACGTGCCCGCGCTCAAGGAGAAGATCACGATGTCGCCGGGCAAGCCGTATGAATCGCAGCAGAGCGTGGGCAGCCGGGTGCTGCGGCTGCTGGCCTCGGACGGGCACGTACGGCGGAGCAGGCCGCGCGGGTCCTGGACGAGCAGCCTCTACGCGTGGGCGCCCTCGCCCCGCATTCCCGACATGCCCGAGCGCGAGGCCAGGGCCGAGCTGGTGCGCCGCTGGCTCGCCTCGTACGGGCCGTCGACCGAGGCGGACCTGAAGTGGTGGACGGGCTGGTCGCTGCGGGACACCCGGGCCGCCCTGGCCGACACGGGCGCCGTCGGCGTACGGCTCGACCACGGGACCGGGGTCGCGCTGCCGGACGATCTCGGACCGGTCGAGGACGCGGGCGACTGGGCGGCCCTGCTGCCCGGGCTCGACCCGACCGCCATGGGCTGGCGGGAGCGCGACTGGTACCTGGACCCGGAGCACGTCCCCTTCCTCTTCGACCACGCGGGGAACATCGGGCCCACGGTGTGGTGGAACGGCCGGATCATCGGCGGCTGGGCCCAGCGGGCGGACGGCGAGGTCGTCTGGCGGGCCCTCGTGGACGCGGGGCGTGACGCGGCCGCCGCCGTCGAGGCCGAGGCCGGGCGGCTGGCCGCGTGGCTGGGGGACGTACGCGTCACGCCCCGGTTCCGTACGCCGCTGGAGCGGGAGCTCGTGCGGTGAGCGCGGTAAGTGCGGTAAGTGCGCCGGGCCCTCAGACCTCGGACCGGCGCGTCGGGCGCTTGGTCGGCTCGTCCCCGTACGGCGTGGTCATGAACTCCAGCGCGACCGTGCCGCCCGGGTCGCGGAGGTAGAGGCCCCGGCCCCCGTACTCGTGGTTGATCGTGCCCGCGGTCTCGGCCCTCATCAGCGGGTCGGGGTAGTAGGACAGCCCGCGCTCGGTGATCCGGCCGTGGATCGCGTCGAACTCCCCGTCGGTGACGAGGAAGGCGAGGTGACTGGTGTTAAGGTCGGCCGGCGCCACCAGGTCGTCGCAGAAGTCGATGCCGACGCCGTTGGAGCTGGTGACCTGGGTGAAGTGGCCCCAGTCGAGGGGGGCTTCGGAGGCCATGAGCTCCGCGAGGAATGCCGCGGTCTGCCGGCGGTCCTTGACGTGGACGATGATGTGGTTCAGCTCGTTTGCCATGACTGCTCCTTGTTCCAGGGGGCGGTGGGACGAGATGGTCAGGAGGTCTGCCGGGCCGGCCGGCCCGGCAGGGCGAGGCCGCCGAGCGCCGCGCACGCGGTGAACGCGGCGGCTATCAGCAGTCCCCTGCCGTAGCCGGCGGTCAGCGCGGAGGCGACGTCGTGCGCGCCGGAGGCGAGGCGGTCCGCGGTGACGTGCGCGGCGACGGTACCGACGACGGCGAGGCCGACGGCTCCGCCGACCTGCCGGGAGGTGTTGACGAGGCCCGAGGCGAGCCCGGCCTCGGCGCGGTCGGCGCCGGCGGTCGCGGCCACCGTGGCGGGCATGGTGGCGAGGCCCGTGCCGAGGGTGGCCAGCACGAACGGCACCAGGACATCGGCGGTGTAGCCGCCGCTCGCGTCTATGCGCGAGAGCCAGAGGAAGCCGATCGTGCTGAGGGCCATGCCGCCGACGAGCAGCGGGCGCGGCCCGGTGCGGCCGATGAAACGGGTGGCGATCCGGGAGCCCAGGATGATCGCGAGGGAGCCGGGCACGAAGGCCATGCCGGCGCGGATCGGGCTGTAGTGGAGGCCACGCTGGAAGTAGAGGGAGAGCACGAACCACATCGAGAACATGGCCGCGCCGATGACGACGACGACCGGGTTCGCGGTCGCGACGGCCCGGCGGCGCAGCACGCGCAGCGGTACGAGCGGATGGGCGACGCGGGCCTCGACGGCGACGAAGGCGGCCAGCAGGACGGCGGCGGCCACGAGCGGCCCCCACACCTGCGGCGAGCCCCAGGCGTGGGTCTCGCTGGCGACGATGCCGTAGACGAGGGCGGTGAGCCCGGCGGTCACGGTCACCGCGCCGGAAAGGTCGAGGCGGCGCAGCCCGCCCCCGCCGGAGGCGGCGGCCGGGACGTACACGAGGGCGGCGGCCAGCAGGGCGACGCCTATGGGCACGTTGACGAACAGCACCCAGCGCCAGCCCGCGTACTCGGTGAGGACGCCGCCGATCACGGCGCCGACGGCGCCACCGGCGGCCATGACGGCGCTCCAGGCGCCCATGGCCCGGGTGCGGGCGGCGGGCTCGGTGAAGGTCGTCATGATCAGGGTGAGGGTGGCGGGCGCGAGGACGGCGCCGCCGACGCCCTGCACCGCGCGGGCGGCGATCAGCAGGCCGCCGTCGGTGGCGAAGCCGCCGGCGAGGGAGGCGCCGGTGAAGGCGGCCACGCCGGTCAGGAAGGCCTTCTTGGTGCCGACGAGGTCGGCGAGCCGGCCGCCGAGGAGCAGCAGCCCGGCGAAGCCGAGGGTGTAGGCGTTGACGATCCACTGCTGGCCCGCGCCGTCGAGGTGGAGCTCAGCCCCCATGGACGGCAGCGCCACGTTAACGATCGACACATCGAGGATGACCATGAACTGGGCCACGCAGGCGATGGCCAGGATCGCGGCGGTGGAACGCGGTCCGGGAGCGGCCGCCGGGCCGTCCCCCGTCCGCTGGGGCGCGGCGGCGGTGTGCATACGGAGGTCCTCACGAGAGCGTCGAAGACTCGGAAGTAGAGCGTCTCTAAAAATGTAGCACCTCTACTTCTGTTCGTCAGGTGGTTATTCTGGACGCCATGACGAAGGCCAAGACGAGCGCCGACAGCACCTCCCCCGGCGCATCGCCCACGACGGGGATGCGCGGCCGCAAACGGGAGCGGACCCGCCGCGCCATCTCCGACGCGGCCTTCCGGCTCTTCGCCGAGCAGGGCTTCGAGGCGGTGACGCTCACGCGGATCGCGGCGGAGGCCGATGTGGCGCCGGCGACGGTCTTCACGCACTTCGCGTCGAAGGAGGACATCTTCTTCAGCCGTCGCGAGGAGTTCCGGGCGGGCCTGCCGGACGCCGTCACCCCGGCCCGGACCGGCGCCGAGCTCATCGCGGGCCTGCGGGAGTTCTACGGCCACGGCATCGAGCTGGTCCTCGCCCCGGACCGGCTGGAGAACGGGCGGGTCTTCGCCCGGGTGCTGCGCGGCAGCCCCGCGCTGACGAGCGGGTACCTGCCGATGGCCCGGGAGCGGCAGCGGCTGCTCACCGAGTTGCTGGTGGCGCGGGCGCCACACGCCACCCGGGCCGAGCTGGAGCTGTTCGCCGCGCTCACCGTCGCCGCCGGGGAGCGGGGCTACGAGGCCCTGCACATCGCCCTGGAGGCGGACGAGCCCGTCGAGCGGGTCCGCGCCGCCGCCAACGACACCCTCGACCTGGGCTTCTCCCGGCTCGCCCGCGCCTATGAGGGCTCGCACGTCCTGGACGCCGAGCCCTCATAGGTCACCTCCGTACGAGGCTCAGCTCCGTACGAGGTTCAGCTCCGTACGAGGCTCACCTCCGTACGAGGCTCAGCCGGCGACCTTCCACGACAGCTCGCCGCGCAGCCTCTTGGCCAGCTCCGGGTCGCGCACCGCGTCCGTGCGGTCGACCGCGCGGGCCGTCAGCGTGTGCGCGCGGCCGTCGCCGGGGACGCCCACGGCACCCGGCACGACCGTGGTCTTGCCCCGGAACCAGACGACCTCGCGGCCGTCGACGTACCAGTGCACGGTGCTCGTCGCGGCGGGCAGCCGGACGCCGACGCGCGCGCCCCGCCCCACCGTCGTACCGGCGGCCGCCGTTCCGTCGGCGGCGGTCAGCACGCTCGCGTGCCGGTAGAAGCCCGCGATCATCGCCTCACGGCCGGGGAGGTTGAACTCCCGCCCCAGCGACCGCATGATCGAGTTCTCGGTGGGGCGGAAGAGGCCCTTGGGGTAGTAGCCGCCGCCCTCGAAGGATCCGACCGTGCCGCCGTCCGGTGACGACTGGCCGAGCCAGCGGTACCACTTGGTCCGCTGCGCGGCCATCCGGCCGGCGTCGAGCGTGCTGATGTTGACGTCGCGGGGCTCGGCGCCGGTGTAGGTGCCGTACTCGTCGTACTGGTACTCGTCGGCGAGCTTGCCCAGCGAGTGGCCGGTCTCGTGGACGGCGATCTGGTCGGAGCGGTCGTTGTCGGAGGAGGCGGTCGCGATGCCGTCGTAGCCGACCTTGGAGACGACGTCGTTGTAGCCCGCCCCGCCGTACTTGGTGGAGTTGGCGAGCACCACGACGAGATCGGCGGCGGGCGCCTTGGCCGCGTACGACTCGACCTTGCCGGTGTCGACGCACAGCAGCCGCTCGACCCCGTCGCAGAAGAAGCCCGAGCCGAGGGCGGTGTCGCGCTTCACGCCCTGCGCCGGGTCGCCGGAGACACCCGATTCGCGCGAAACGGCGTCCACGGCCCAGACGTTGAAGAGGTTCCGGTACGAGGCGTAGGGCTCGACCGCCGCCATCTTCGCCCACTTGGCGCGCACGGCCGTGTGGAAGGCCTCCTGCTGGGAGGCGGTGTAGCCGTCGCCGATGAAGACGATGTCGAGCTTGCTGCCGACAGGACCGTTGTTGACGATCGAGGTCACGGCGCCGTCGCCCTTGAC
>NZ_JAILXP010000015.1 GCF_020740895.1 Streptomyces sp. UNOB3_S3
TGGCTGCATGGCTTCAAACGCCTCCGCATCCGCTGGGAACGACGAGCCGACATCCATGAAGCCTTCCTCCGCCTCGCCTGCTGCCTCATCACCCTCAGACAGATCAACTCATTCTGTTAGCTGTTGTAAGACCCCAGTTGATCTGGGGTCTTTCTGTTTTCCCGCGCCGGATCAGGCGAAAGAGGCGCGGTTCAGGAGCACAGGGCCGCGTCCACGGCTGACTCGAGGTGTTTTATGGCTTCACCGGTCCTCGGTTCAAGGGTCATCGTGACGCTGGCGGCGCGGCCGTCGTCGATGGCCGCGGCCCAGGTTCCGTAGCCGGAGATGGCACCGCTGTGGGCCCAGGCCACGCGGTCGCACGACGAGGCGGTCAGGGCGAGGCGGGTACGCATCGAGGGGCCTCCGGAGCAGTGTTGACGGGCCTTGGCGGCAAAGCCAACCCTGCTGGGAGCAGCCGCCGTTGCCCATCGGTGAGCACCCTGACCGGGCCCTGGTTCACCCCTGAGCGGCGGCTACAGGCGTTCGCCCGGAATGCCCGCGTAGGCGTCGCGCAGTGCCGTGAGCACGGGGTGGTCCGGCGGGAACCGCACGTCGTCGAGCGCGCTGACGGTGCGGACGCCGATGGACGCGTTCGTGGCGAATGCGGCGGCCATGGTGGGGACGTCGGCGAGCCGTACCGGGGCGGTGAGCTGCTTCGGGGTGTCGAGGCTCTGGAGGAGCAGCATCGTCGTGCCGGGGAGCGCGGGGGCGTCCGGCCAGACGACTGTCCCGTGCTGGTCGACGAAGCCGAGGTTCCATGTGCCGCCCTCGGAGACCCGGTCGTCCGGTTCGACGAAGACGGCGTCGTCGAAGCCGGCGAGCTGGGCGTCGCGGCGGAGTTTGAGCTGCGCGTGAATTCCGACATGCTTCACCTCCGCGCTGTCGCGGCTGAAGGGGAAGGTTTTGGCTGTCAACGGCGGCGGGGTCAGGGCCCCGGCGGACCGTAGGTTCACCAGGACGTGGGGGTTCTTGGCGTCGCTGGGGCGGGCCAGGTCGAGGGCGGGGTCGAAGACGGTGACGCGGATGCCGGCGACCCCGGTGACGCCGTCGGCGGCCTTGCGGATGTGGTCGAGCGTCCGCTCCCGGTCCAGCTCGACGCCGAATACGACGCGGCAGTCCCGCACCAGGCGGTCCAGGTGGAGCGACAGGCCCCGGATCGTGCCGTCCTCCATCCGCATGGACGTGAAGTGCCCGTAATTCGTCAGGGCGAGGGTCTGGAGGTCGTCGAGGGTGACGGGCTTTCCGTTGAGTTCGGCCATGCGGCCAGTCTTTCAGTCCTACGGGGCGAGGGGTGCCCCTGTGGTCGGGGCACCCCTGCTCAGCGTCTCATGAGGACGAGCCCGGGAGCTCCTCCCGTACCGTGCGGGCCGCCGTCACCAGGTGTTCCAGGGAGGCGCGGACCTCGGGCCAGCCGCGGGTCTTCAGGCCGCAGTCGGGGTTGACCCACAGCCGTTCGGCGGGGATGGCGGCCAGGCCCCGGCGCAGCAGGGCGGCCGCCTCGTCGGCGCCGGGGACGCGGGGCGAGTGGATGTCGTAGACGCCGGGGCCCACTTCGCGGGGGTAGCCGGCGCCCGCGAGTTCGCCGGCGACCTGCATATGGGAGCGGGCGGCCTCCAGGCTGATGACGTCGGCGTCGAGGTCGTCGATGGCCCGGAGGATGTCGCCGAACTCGGCGTAGCACATGTGGGTGTGGATCTGGGTGTCCGGGCGGACGCCGCCGGTGGTCAGGCGGAAGGCCTCGGTGGCCCAGTCCAGGTAGCCGGGGCGGGCGGCGGCGCGGAGCGGGAGGGTCTCGCGGAGGGCGGGTTCGTCGACCTGGATCACGGCGGTGCCCGCGGCCTCCAGGTCGGCGACCTCGTCGCGCAGGGCGAGCGCGACCTGGCGGGCGGTCTCGGCGCGGGGCTGGTCGTCGCGGACGAAGGACCAGGCGAGCATGGTGACGGGGCCGGTGAGCATGCCCTTGACGGGGCGTGCGGTGAGGGACTGGGCGTAGGCCGTCCAGCGCACGGTCATCGGCTCGGGGCGGGAGACGTCGCCGGCCAGGACCGGTGGGCGGACGTAGCGGGTGCCGTAGGACTGGACCCAGCCGTGCCGGGTGGCGAGGTAGCCGGTGAGGCGTTCGGCGAAGTACTGGACCATGTCGTTGCGTTCGGGCTCGCCGTGGACCAGGACGTCCAGGCCGGTCTTCTCCTGGAAGGCGACGACCTCGCGGATCTCGGCCTCGATGCGCCGTTCGTAGGCGTCGGTGCCGATGCGTCCGGCGCGCAGGTCGGCGCGGGCGGTGCGCAGTTCGGTGGTCTGGGGGAAGGAGCCGATGGTGGTCGTGGGCAGCGGGGGCAGGCCCAGGCGGGCGCGCTGGGCGGCGGTCCGCCCGGCGTAGGGCAGGGAGCGGCGGGCGTCGTCGCCGGTGACGGCGGCGGTGCGGGCCCGGACGGCCGGGTCGTGGGTGAGGGCGGAGCCGGCGCGGGAGGCCAGGTCGGCGCGGTTGGCGGCGAGTTCGGCGGTGATGGCGGCGGTGCCGTGGGTGAGGCCGCGGGCGAGGGTGACGATCTCGGTGGTCTTCTGGCGGGCGAAGGCGAGCCAGCGGGCGATCTGCGGGTCGATGTCGCGTTCGGCGGTGGCGTCGAGGGGGACGTGGAGGAGGGAGCTGGAGGCGGCGACGTCCACACGGCCGGCGAGGCCGAGGAGGGTGGCGAGGGTGGCCAGCGAGGCCGTCAGGTCGTTGATCCAGACGTTGCGGCCGTCGACGACGCCCGCGACGAGCCGTTTGCCGGGCAGTCCGCCGGCGGCCGCGAGGTCGTCGAGGTTGGCGGCGGCGGGGCCGGTGAAGTCCAGGGCGAGGCCGTCGACGGGGGCCTTGGCCAGCACGGGCAGGGCCTGGCCGAGGCGGTCGAAGTAGGAGGCGACGAGGAGTTTCGGCCGGTTCGTCAGGGCGCCGAGGTCGCGGTAGGCGCGGGCGGCGGCGTTCAGTTCGGCGGGGGTGCGGTCCTGGACGAGGGCGGGCTCGTCCAGCTGGACCCACTCGGCCCCGGCGGCGCGCAGCGCGGCGAGCACCTCGGCGTAGACGGGCAGCAGCCGGTCCAGGAGGGTCAGCGGGTCGAAGCCGGCCGGGGCGCCGGGGGCGGGCTTGGCGAGCAAAAGGTAGGTGACCGGTCCGACGAGGACGGGGCGGGCGGCCAGGCCGAGGGCCAGGGCCTCCTGGAGCTCGCCGAGCTGTTTGGCGGGGTCGGCGGTGAAGGCGGTGTCGGGGCCCAGTTCCGGGACGAGGTAGTGGTAGTTGGTGTCGAACCACTTGGTCATCTCCAGGGGCGCCACGTCCTGGGTGCCGCGCGCCATGGCGAAGTAGCCGTCCAGGGGGTCGGCGGCGAAGGCCGCGCGATGGCGGGCGGGGACCGCGCCGACCATGACGCTGGTGTCGAGGACGTGGTCGTAGTACGAGAAGTCGCCGGTGGGGACCTCGTGGAGGCCGGCGGCGGCGAGATCGCGCCAGGTGGCGGCGCGCAGTCCCGCGGCGGTCCGGCGCAGGGCGCCGGCGGTGACGGCGCCCTTCCAGTAGCCTTCGACGGCCTTCTTCAGTTCCCGGTCCCGCCCCTGGCGGGGGTAGCCGTACACGGTGGCCCGGGCTGCCGCGGCTGCGGACTTGCTGGTCACGGAACTCTCCTTCGCGAGCTCGTCTTCCGGGATCCCGGGAGGGCCGCGAGGGGTCGCTTCGGTGCGGGCGAGCCGACGGGGCTCGTCCGTGCGCGCCGACCCGCCCTCGAGGTCACCGGGATCTCCGCGCGCGATCCGTTCGCGCGCGGGCAGCGGGCAGGTCTTCGGACTCGCGGGCGCGTCCACCCGAGGGCGGACACCTAGTGGCCGTCGCTTCCCGGGCCCGCCGGGCCCAGTGCGTATGACGGCGGTCGTTCCCGCTCACCGCTGCGGGGCAGTCCCGGATTCCCACCGGGTTCCCTCTTGCGACGCGCCTGCCTGGCGGGCAGGGCGAACCGGCTGCGGTCGTCAGCGTAGGCACAGAAACCGCCCTCGGGACAGCCCTGTTCACATACCGGTCACACACCGGCCGTATCCAGGCGGTACGCGGGCGACTTCCGGGTGCCGAGAGTGCGGAGGAGGCGCGTCCCCCGCGCACGCTCCAGGGCGCGCACGCCGGGTCGTACGCCGTTGCGCATCCCCCACCCCATGGCGCAATGTTGGCCGGAACGGTACGGTCGCGTGGACATGACGACGGGGTGACGGAAGCCGGTGGGAATCCGGCACGGTCGCGCCACTGTGAATCCGGCCGGCGCCCGCGGCAGCGCGGCGACGCCCGGAGAGTCAGACCCGCCCTCCGTCGTCCAGGAACCCCTAGTTCTGGGACGCGTGTTTCCCCAGGAGGTCTGCATCATGGCTCACTCCGCCGCTTCCGCGACCGGCTCCCCCGCCCTGCCGGAGGTCGCCCCCATATCCCTGAAGGCGATCGCCCCGTGGGCGGTCTTCTTCGGCGTCCTCATGCTCGTGCTGCTGTACTTCGTCGGCGCCGAGCAGGGCGCCACCTCGCTGCTCTCCGGTGAGAGCGTCCACGAGTGGGTCCACGACGGACGCCACCTCCTCGGCTTCCCCTGCCACTGACCGCCGGGGAGCCCGTCTCGTGAACACCGTCTCCGTACGGTCGCTGCTGGTGCGCGGCATGCTCGCCGGGCTGGTGGCCGGGTGCGCCGCGCTGCTGGTGGCCTATTTCCTCGGTGAGCCGTCCGTGGACGCGGCCATCGGCTACGAGGAGGCCCACAGCCACCACGACGACCACGGCGTGGAGCTGGTCGGCCGCGCGCTGCAGTCCACCGCCGGGCTGGCGACCGGCGTCCTGGTCTACGGCGTCGCCTTCGGCGGCATCGCCGCGCTGGCCTTCTGCGTGGCCCTGGGCCGCATCGGCCGGTTCGGGCCGCGCGCCACGGCCGCCCTCCTCTCGCTCGGGGGGCTGCTGACGGTCTATGTGGTGCCGTTCCTCAAGTACCCCGCCAACCCGCCGGCCACCAGCGACCCGGACACCATCGGCCAACGCACGGCGCTCTTCTTCCTGATGATCGCGCTGAGCGTGCTGCTGGGCCTCGCCGCGATGATCCTGGGGCGCCGGCTGGCACCCCGCCTGGGCGCCTGGTGGGCCACCGTCGCCGCGGTGGCGGCCTTCGTCCTCGCGGTCGGCCTGGCGTACGCCTTCCTGCCCTCGTACGACGAGGTTCCGGGGGACTTCCCGGCCACCGTGCTGTGGCGGTTCCGCCTCTCGGCCCTGGCCGTCCAGTGCGTCCTGTGGACCGGCTTCGGCCTGCTCTTCGGCCACCTCGCCGAACGGCGGCTCGCCCGGCGGGCCGGCTCCGGCAGCCCTGCCCATGGAGTGGCCGAAACCACTCCCTGACCGGATTCCGTATCCCTCCCCGATGTGCGGGGCGACCACCGGCCGCCTCGCACGTTTTTTCGACTCTGGACTTAGTAGGACGTCCAACTATATGTTCGGGGACAACCACGAGGACGGACAGGACGGACCGCGCCCCACAAGGGCGCGCGCCCGCGGCACCGCCGTGCCTGTCCCCGGATCTCACCTGATGAGAGCAGGCTTCCATGGTCCGTGAACTGACCCACTTCATCGGCGGAAAGCACACCCCGGGAACATCGGGCGCCTTCGCCGATGTGTACGACCCCAACACCGGCGAGGTCCAGGCCCGGGTCCCGCTGGCGAACCGCGCGGAGACCGAGGCGGCCATCGCCGACGCGGTCCGCGCCCAGCGCGAATGGGGCGAGTGGAACCCCCAGCGCCGGGCCCGGGTCCTGCTGCGCTTCCTCCAGCTGGTCGAGGGCGAGAAGGACGCGCTGGCCCGGCTGCTGTCCTCCGAGCACGGCAAGACCGTCCCCGACGCGCTCGGCGACATCCAGCGCGGCCTGGAGGTCGTGGAGTTCGCCGCGGGCATTCCGCACCTGCTCAAGGGCGAGTTCACGGACAACGCCGGCACCGGCATCGACGTCCACTCGCTGCGCCGCCCGGTCGGCGTGGCCGCCGGCATCACCCCGTTCAACTTCCCCGCGATGATCCCGCTGTGGAAGGCCGCCCCCGCGATCGCCTGCGGCAACGCGTTCATCCTCAAGCCCTCCGAGCGCGATCCCTCCGTGCCGCTGCGGCTCGCCGAACTGTTCCTGGAGGCGGGTCTTCCGGCGGGCGTCCTCAACGTCGTCAACGGCGACAAGGAGAGCGTCACCACCCTCCTCGAGGACCCGCGTGTCGGCGCCGTCGGCTTCGTCGGCTCCACCCCGATCGCCGCGCACATCTACGCCACCGCCGCCGCCCACGGCAAGCGCGCCCAGTGCTTCGGCGGCGCCAAGAACCACATGATCGTGATGCCGGACGCCGACCTCGACCAGGCCGTCGACGCCCTCATCGGCGCCGGCTACGGCTCCGCCGGGGAGCGCTGCATGGCCATCTCGGTGGCCGTGCCCGTCGGCGAGGAGACCGCCGACGCGCTCGTCGCCAAGCTCAAGGAGCGCATCGGCACCCTGCGCATCGGCCGCTCCGACGACCCCGAGGCGGACTTCGGCCCCCTCGTCGGCCGGGACGCCGTCGACCGGGTACGCGGCTATGTCGACCTGGGCGTCGAGGAGGGCGCGGAACTGGTCGTCGACGGCCGGGACTTCGTCCTGCCGGGCCACGAGAACGGCTTCTTCGCCGGCGCGACCCTCTTCGACCGGGTCACCCCGGACATGCGGATCTACCAGGAGGAGATCTTCGGGCCCGTGCTGTCGGTGGTCCGCGCCGCCGACTACGAGGACGCCCTGCGGCTGCCCAGCGAGCACCCCTTCGGCAACGGCGTCGCCATCTTCACCCGCGACGGGGACACCGCCCGCGACTTCACCCGCCGCGTCGACACCGGCATGATCGGCGTCAACGTCCCGATCCCCGTGCCCGTCGCCTACCACACCTTCGGCGGCTGGAAGCGGTCCGGCTTCGGCGACCTCAACCAGCACGGCCCCGACGCCATCCGCTTCTACACCCGCACCAAGACCGTCACCTCGCGCTGGCCCTCGGGGGTCAAGGAGGGCGCGAGCTTCACGATCCCGACGATGGGCTGACCGCCATGACGACCACCTTCCTCACCGAGGACCAGCGCGCCATAGCCGAGACCACCCTCGACTTCGCCCGTGAGCACCTCGCCCCGAACGCCGTCGACTGGGACCGCGACAAGCACTTCCCCGTCGACGTGCTCCGCAAGGGCGCCGACCTCGGCCTCGGCGGCGTCTACGTCCGCGAGGAGTCCGGCGGCTCCGGCCTCACCCGCGCCGACGGCGTCCTCGTCTTCGAGAGCCTCGCCACGGGCTGCCCCTCCGTCGCCGGCTACTTCTCCATCCACAACATGGTCGCCTGGATGATCGACACCTATGGCGACGACGCCCAGCGCGCCCGCTATCTGCCCGGCCTGTGCGCGATGGAGACCCTCGGCAGCTACTGCCTCACCGAGCCGGGCGCCGGCTCCGACGCCGCCGCGCTGACCACCCGCGCCGACCGCGACGGGGACACGTACGTCCTCGACGGCGTCAAGCAGTTCATCTCCGGTGCGGGCTCGACCGACGTCTACATCGTCATGGCCCGCACCGGCGGCCCCGGGGCGCGCGGCGTCTCCGCCTTCCTCGTCCACCGCGACGACCCCGGTCTGTCCTTCGGCCCCAACGAGAAGAAGATGGGCTGGAACGCCCAGCCCACCCGCCAGGTGATCCTCGACGGCGTCCGGATCCCCGCCGACCGGCTGCTCGGCGGCGAGGGCGAGGGCTTCCGCATCGCCATGAGCGGGCTCAACGGCGGCCGGCTCGGCATCGCCGCCTGCTCCCTCGGCGGCGCCCAGAGCGCCCTCGACCGCAGCCTGGCCTACCTCGCCGACCGGGAGGCCTTCGGGGAGCCCCTCCTCGACTCCCCGGCCCTGCGCTTCCGCCTCGCCGACATGGCCACCGAGCTGACCGCCGCCCGCGCCCTGGTCCGCCAGGCCGCCGAGGCGCTGGACCGCGGCGATGACCGGGCGCCGCAGCTGTGCGCCATGGCGAAACGTTTCGCCACCGACACCGGGTACGAGGTCGCCGACCAGGCGCTGCAACTCCACGGCGGCTACGGCTACCTCAACGAGTACGGCGTGGAAAAGATCGTCCGCGATCTGCGGGTCCACCGGATCCTGGAGGGGACGAACGAGATCATGCGCCTCATCGTGGCCCGCGGCCTGACGGGGGCCGGCCGATGAGCGACGACTCCGTACTCCTCCACGTCGAGGGCCGGGCCGCCCGGATCACCCTCAACCGGCCCAGGGCCCTCAACGCCCTCACCCACACCATGGTGTCCCGCATCGACGAGGCCCTCACCGCCTGGGAGCACGACCCGGCCGTCGGGACCGTCGTCATCACGGGCGCGGGCGAGCGCGGGCTGTGCGCGGGCGGCGACATCCGCTCCATCCACGAGGACGCCCGCTCCGGCGGCACGGCCTCGGCGGACTTCTGGCGCGACGAGTACCGGCTCAACGCCCGCATCGCCCGCTACCCCAAGCCGTACGTGGCCGTCATGGACGGCATCGTCATGGGCGGCGGCGTCGGCGTCTCCGCCCACGGCGGCGTACGGATCGTCACCGAGCGCTCCCGGGTCGCCATGCCCGAGACCGGCATCGGCTTCGTCCCCGACGTCGGCGGCACCTATCTGCTGGCGAAGGCGCCCGGGGAGCTCGGCACCCATCTCGCCCTGACCGGTGAGCCGGTGGGCGCGGCCGACGCCCTGCTGTGCGGGCTCGCCGACCACTTCGTCCCCTCGGACCGGCTGCCCGCGCTCCTAGCTGAGCTCGCCGACGCCCCGGCCCACGAGGTCGTCGCCCGGTACGCCGCCGAGGCGCCCGGGGGCGAACTGGCCGGTCACCGCGAGTGGATCGACGCCTGCTACGCCGCCGACACCGTCGAGGAGATCGTCGAGCGCCTCCAGGGCCATGGCACCCCGGCCGCCAAGGAGGCCGCCGAGACGATCCTCGCCAAGTCCCCCACCGCGCTCAAGGTCACCCTGGCAGCGCTGCGCACCGTCCCGGGGCTCGGTTCGCTGGGACGGGTGCTGGAGCAGGAGTACCGCGTCTCGTGCGCGGCCCTGGCCTCACCGGACCTGGTGGAGGGCATCCGCGCCCAGGTCATCGACAAGGACCGCAGCCCCCGCTGGTCCCCCGCCACGCTCGCCGAGGTGGGCGAGGCGGACGTCGCCCGGTTCTTCGCACCGCTGGGCGAGAAGGAACTCGCCCTGTCCCAGGAGGTGGCGTCATGAACACCGGTACTCCCCTGACCGTCGGATTCGTCGGCCTCGGCCACATGGGCGGCCCGATGGCCGCCAACCTCGTCAAGGCCGGGCACCGGGTGCGCGGCTACGACCTGGTGGCCGAGTCCCTGGAGGCGGCCACGGCCGCCGGTGTCGAGCCCGTCGCCTCGGCGGCGGACGCGGCCGCCGGCGCGGACGTGGTCATCACCATGCTGCCCGCCGGACGGCATGTGCTGGCCCTCTACGGGGACGAGGGGCTCCTCGCCGCGGCCGCGCCCGGCACGCTGTTCGTCGACTGCTCCACCATCGACGTCGCCGACGCCCGCGCCGCCCACGAGGCCGCGGCCGCGGCCGGCCACCACGCCCTGGACGCGCCCGTCTCCGGCGGGGTGGCGGGTGCCGAGGCCGGCACCCTGACCTTTATGGCCGGTGGCGGCGAGGGCGAGTTCGCCCGGGCCGAGCCGCTGCTCGCCGCCATGGGCAAGAAGGCCGTGCACTGCGGCGGCCCGGGCGCCGGGCAGGCGGCGAAGATCTGCAACAACATGATCCTCGGCATCTCGATGATCGCGGTCAGCGAGGCCTTCGTCCTGGGCGAGAGCCTCGGCCTGTCCCATCAGGCCCTCTTCGACGTGGCCTCCACGGCGTCCGGCCAGTGCTGGTCGCTGACCAGCAACTGCCCGGTGCCGGGCCCGGTCCCGGCCAGCCCGGCCAACCGCGACTACCGGCCCGGCTTCGCCGCGCCTTTGATGGCCAAGGACCTCGGCCTCGCCGCCGACGCGCTCCGCGCGAGCGGGATCGACTCCGCCTTCGGGATCGAGGCGGCGAAACAGTACGCGGAGTTCGCCGCGGGCGCCGGGGCGGCGGAGGACTTCTCCGGGATCATCCGGACGATCCGGCAGCAGAACGAACGAAACGAGACGGCTTCCTGATGACCACCGCGTACGAGACCGCCTACGAGACCATTCTCGTCGAGCGCAAGGGCCGGGTCGCCCTTGTCACCCTGAACCGCCCCAAGGCCCTCAACGCCCTCAACATCCAGGTCATGAACGAGGTCGTCGAGGCCACCGAAGCCCTCGACCGGGACCCGGACATCGGCTGTATCGTCCTGACCGGCTCGGCGAAGGCGTTCGCCGCCGGTGCCGACATCAAGGAGATGCAGCCGCAGGGGTACATGGACATGTACCTCAACGACTGGTTCACCGCCTGGGACCGGCTCGGCGCCCTCCGCACCCCGACCGTCGCGGCCGTCTCCGGCTACGCGCTGGGCGGCGGCTGCGAGCTCGCCATGCTCTGCGACATCCTGCTGGCCGCCGACACCGCCGTCTTCGGGCAGCCGGAGATCAAGCTCGGGGTGATCCCCGGCATCGGCGGCTCCCAGCGGCTCACCCGCGCCGTCGGCAAGGCCAAGGCGATGGAGCTGTGCCTGACCGGGCGCACCATGGACGCCACCGAGGCGGAGCGGGCGGGCCTGGTCTCCCGCATCGTCCCGGCGGACGAGCTCCTCGCGGAGGCCCTGTCCGTCGCCGAGACCGTGGCCGGGATGTCGGCGCCGGTCGCCATGATGGCGAAGGAGGCGGTGAACCGGGCGTTCGAGACGACGCTCGCGGAGGGCGTGCGGTTCGAACGGCGCGTCTTCCACGCGGTGTTCGCCGTCGCGGACCAGAAGGAAGGGATGGCGGCGTTCACGGAGAAGCGGAAGCCGGAGTTCAAGCACCGATAGTCGCTGCGGTGGACATTTAATCTGTTGGGTTCGAGTCCCACACGGGCTATCGGCCGATGCAGGTCACTACACCCGTTTGCGATCTGCATCGACCGCGGTACCGGGTGAAGGGCGAGGTTGAACGCATCCTCACCGAGACCGGCGCCGCAGTGGCCGCCCTGATACAGGCGGGCACCTTCGACTGACGCGCGGCTGCTCACCGCCGGCCTTGAAGCGCCGGGCTGGGTCGTGGCCAGGATCACCGGCATTCAGACGTTACAGCGCGCGGCGTAGAGAACCGTCGGTGAACTCGCCAAGGCCACCACCGTTGGAATCTTCGACGCGGTCGCTGAGGCGTACAATGTCGGCTCCGCGCGAGTCTGGCCGAGCTCGGCGCTCTGAATATCGAGGACACTCCGCGGATCGCCGACACCACCCCTGGTGTGCGGAATGTTGATCGCCGTGCGCACAAAGCCTTGCCGCACACGGAAAAGAAGCGCCCCCCGGCTCAATCACGCGCCCCGTCGGGCCGGGCCTAGCACAACGAACTCTGCTTCATCTCAGATGAGGAGCTGCGCCGCCTTCTGCCGCAGTCGCTCCGCCCCGGGCATGGCGCGGAATCGGTTCAGCCTGGTACGCATGTCATTGACCGCCTTGTGGACCTTCACGGAACGGATGCCTTCCGCGCAGTCGACGAAGTCGTCCCAGGTGGCCAGGGCGCCGTCCATGTCGCCCTGACGCAGGCGTACGCCGCCGAGGTCGGCGAGGACGATGGCGCGGGTGCGGCGGCGGTCGAGGCCGTGGATGTCGAGGGCGAGGCGCAGGTGTTCCTCGGCGGCGTCGAGGTCGCCGAGGCGGGCGAGGATCATGCCGGATTCGTGAGCCCAGCGGCCGGGAGAGTAGTGGGCAGCCCAGGATTCGCCTGCCGTAGCTGGCGAGCGGCCGATGGCGCTCTCGGAGAGGGCGAGGTGCCGGGTGGCCAAGCGGCGGTCGTCGTCCTGGGCGGCGGCGTTGGCCAAGGTGGCCTCGTAGTAGGCGACGGCTCGGGCGTTGTCGAGGTCCTTGCCGTACCGCACGCACGCCTCGCTGAGCTGGACGGCCTCGGCCCGGAAGCCGAGGTCGATGGCCTGTACGGCGAGGCCGCGCAGCGCGGTGGCGGATAGCTCGGGGTCGTGGGCCTCGGCAGCGAGGCGGTAGGCGTGCGCGTAGTACTGCTGTGCGCGGCCCTGGTGTTCGGGGTCGTCGCCTTCGTCCTGGGCCATCCAGCCGGCGAGGTGGACGAGCTGAGAGGTAGCGGCGAACAGTTGCCGGCCGGTGGCCTCGGTGTACTTGCCATTGAGCCAGGAGGCGACGTCCTCAGTCAGGTAACGCACGGCCAGGTGCCGGGCATGCCCGCCGCCGAGTTCGGCGGCGGAGTCGCCCAGGGCTTTCACCATCTGTTTCACTGCGGCGACCTCGCCTGCGCCGACGCGGACGGCTCCGGACTGAGCGGTCTTCGTGTGGCGGGTGATGCTGTCCAAGTCGGGCAGCGCCAAGGCGCTGAGGGCGTAACCACTTGTGGCGGCAAGGAAGTTCCGGCGGTCCACGTCGCTCCTCCCCAACTGGATGACTGAGGCCACGGTATCGGTGACCTCCGCTTCGGGCACTGCCGGTTGTGGCGCTTTGGCAGTGCCTAAGTCCAGGTCGAGGACCTTGACGACGTGCGGAAGCCAGTAGGTCGGCGAGCGTTCACCGGACATCCAGCGGCGGGCGTATTGCCGCTCGATAGCGTTCGGGGGCCGCCCGGCCGCGATGCTGACTTCTCGGGCGAGTTTGGTCGGGCCCCAGCCGCGCTCCTCGCACGCCTCGCGGATGAGTTTGGCGAGTTCCTGCTTGGTCGGCACGATGCCGTCGCCTCCCTGGCCTACACGGGCCTACAGCTGCCCTACATCCTGGCCCCTCCTGCCGCCCGCCGTACGGCCGTTCACTGAAGCTCACCGCCCGAGATGCAAGGGCGGATGAAGCAGCAGCGGGCCTTCGGCGCCCACCACTGTCTCCTCGCCGCGTTGACGGCCCGCTGCTCCCATCTCTGGAACGAGAAGGAGACGACGGTGACGTACACATGCCGTACGACCGGCGGCACGAGGACTCGCGGCGGCTGGTTCGGGCCCATGCTCGGCTGGGTCTGGGCCCTGGGCACCATCGCTGCGGCCGGCAACCTGGCCGCCGTCGTCCATCACGACCTCGACCGCACCGGGCAGACCGCTCTGCCTCTGCCGCAGGACGTCATGGTGGGAGGCCGTTGATGGCTACCGCGAGCGCCATTCCCGCCGCAGAGGTCTCCGCCTACGCCGACGAGAAGATCAAGAAGGCTGCCGCCGAGCTGTGGCCGGGCGCTGCCGTGCACCTCGGGCAGCACACGCCGAGCGTCACCGCCTATGTGCGCCGCCTGACGGTGAACGGCCGTCTCCAGTACGCGAAGGTCTCCCTGCTGGGCCTGTCGCTGGTCTCGGTTCTGCGGGGGACGGTCGGCGACTGGGCCCAGGTGCGAGCGGCGCAGGCCGCCTACCAGGGGTCGCCGGGGGCGCTGCTGGAGCGGGAGGCCAGGGGCCTGGCCATCGTGCAGGAGGCGGGAGCACGGGCGTGCCAGGTCGCCGGGTGCCACGGCGGGGTGCTGTTCACCGAGCCCGTGGCGGGGCCGACGCTCGCTGACCTGCTGGCCAAGGAGCCGCACCAGGCGGGGGAACTGATGACCAGGGCAGTGGTCGAGTTGGCCGGGCTCCAGCGGCCGGCCATCGCGCGGGCCGTCGATGAGGCCGCCATCATCGAGCGGGGCATCGGCTCCACCTTCGACCGCAAGTTCAACGGCATCAGCGGCCCCACCTACCTCCGCAAGGCCGGGCAGGCAGGCGAGGCGCTGGCCACCGTGGCACTCCGGTTGCGGCGGCTGCGACCCACCCCGGCGGCCGGGCATCGACCGGTGGTCTACGGCGACCTCAAGCCCGACCACGTGGTCTTCCCCGACGGGGCCGACGGACGCCCAGTCTTCCTTGACCCGGGCCTGGGGCGCGGACGCTCCCAGACCGACCCGGCCAAGCTCATCTCCCGGACGGTCCTCCACCTGATCGCCTCCTCTCCGGACCTGGTGACGGCCGACGCCACGACGGCCGGCATCGAGGAGTTCGCCGACGCGCTCACCGCAGACCTGCGGCCGGACGAGCGGGCCCAGTGGCTGCGCCATCTGGTGGTGCTGTGGTTGATGGACACCACCAACATCCTCAGTACCTACCTGACGTGCCCGCCCGATCTGCCCCTGCCCGAGCACGCGGGAAAGATCACCGCGCAGGCCGAGGCAGTGTGCGGTCTGCTGGAGAACGCGACCGCCGGCCTGGTCGCGGGGACGGACCCACGGGCGGTGTGGCGGCTGGTGCTGGCCGATGTAGTGAAGGCGGCGAACCGGTGACCGCCGTCAGGTCCGGAGCGATTGGGGTGATCGGCGCCGGGGCAGTCGGCCAGGGCGTGGCGATGCTGCTAGCGGCCGGCGGCTGGTGCGAGTCCGTCCGCATCGTCTCCCGCACGGGTCTCTCGGCCCGGGCTCTGGTGACCGATCTGGAGGACATGTGCCAGGTCACCGGCTCCTCCGTTCGGGCGATCCACACCACCAGTCCTCGTGAGCTGGCTTCCTGCGAGGCTGTGGTGGTCTGTCCGAGGGCCGAGTTCGTCAACACCAACCGCACCAACGTACGCATGGCGGGGCTGAACGCGAACGCCCCGGTCGTTGCCACCCTGGCCCGCACCCTGGCTCACTACCAGGGACTCGTGGTCATGGTGACCAACCCCGTCGACATCATGGCCCGCCTCTTCGCTGAGGTCTCCGGCTGCCGCCGCGTCTACGGCGTCGGCACGAACACCGACAGCGCCCGCTACCGGCTCGCTCTCGCCGCCCAGCTCGGTGTTGCAGTGGAAGGCGTCAGGGGCCACGTCATTGGCGAGCACGGCGACCAGGCCGTCGTGTGCGCCTCCTCCACCAGCGTGAACGGTCACCCCGTGGCCGTACCGGTAGGCCGAATCCGGCGCGAGCTGGCCGACCGCCCGGCCCGCATCAATGCCGGTCTCGGCCGCACCCGCTGCGGCCCCGCCGGCGCCGTCATCGCCGCCCTCCGCGTCGGCCTCGGCCTGGAGGACCGCGTGGTGGAGCTGTCCGTCAACCACGAGAACCGGTGGCTCGGAATTCCGTTGCGCTTCACCGCCGGAACCCCAACCGTGTGCCTCCCCCGACTCGATGCCGCCGAGGCCCGGCAACTCGTCGCCGCCGACGTCAAACTCCGCGACGCCTACCAGCCACTCGCCCGCCTGTACGCCCCCGCGCACCCCTCACAGAAGGAGAAGACCGCAGTGACAAGGACCGCCACCCGCATCGCCACGGCGACCCAGGCCGCGACCGTCACCAGCAACAGCACGGTGGTCACCGACTGGGCCCTGCGCTACTTCGGCCCCTGGTGGAACGCCACCAGCACCACGCCGGCCCCCGACGCCCCGGTGAACGCCGACGTCAACCCCGACCAGGTCACCGAGATCACCCAGCGCGTAGCCGACCACCCCCACGAGGAGACTGTCTACGCCAACACCGGCATGCTGATCCACCGCGACAGCGACGGCACCGTCTTCGCAGCCCAGCCCGAGGACAAGACCGCCTACAAGGCCGAGCCCGGCGGCCCCCTGCACATCTACGGCTGTGAGGACGTCCCCGTCGCCCTGGCCGCCGCCCGCCTCGTCCGCGAGGTCGTCCGGGGCCGGCTGCTGGCCGACGGCTGGTCGATCCTGCACGCTTCCGCCGTCGTCCGCGACGGGCAGGCGGTACTGACCTTCGGCGACAAGGGCGCCGGAAAGACCACCGTGGGGCTCCTGCTGGCCCGCGCCGGATGGCAGCTGCTGGCCAACGACCGCGTCTTCATCCGCCCCGAGGACGGCCGGCTGCGCGTCCTGCCTTGGCCCTCGGCCGCCGCCATCGGCCTCGGCCTCCTCGACGCCCTCGGCTGGTACGACCAGGTCCGCGAACGCGTCCAGCGCGGCGAACAGCTCCACCCCACCCAGCACCAGAAGGTGACCGACGCCATCCATTCCGGCAGCCGCACACCCCTGTGGAAGGAATCCGGAAAGGAGCTGAAGCCGCAGTTCTTCCCCGACCAGCTCCACTCCTGGCTCGGCCTGACCCTGGCCACCGAAGGCCACGCGGCCCGCATCCTCTTCCCCCAGATCATCCCCGGAGCCGAACCCACCGCCCTGGACGAGGAGCGCACCGTTCGCGAAGCCGACTTCTTCACCGCCAGCACCGAAGACCGCTACCCTGACGTCTTCGGCTTCCTCCCCACCGAGACCACCAGCACCGAGCCGCTGCGCGACCGCCTGGGCGAACTGCCCCAGCACACGCTCAACCTCGGCCACGACGTCAAGGCCAACACCGACATGCTGACCCAGGTCGCCAGCGCCTGACGGGAGGCGTGGCCAGCTTCTGGGCGGGGCGTGATGCCCCGCCCAGAAGTGCGACCGGATGTGCTCCGGCACTTTTCCTGCAACGCCGCCCCTTGGTCCTGCTCCGCTTGTACTCTGAGTCCGTCGCGCCCCAGGTGCGGCTTGCTAGGCCCCGAGCGCGGGAATGCTCGGGTGGGCAGACCTTCGACGGCGAGTGTCCGACATCGCTCGGCCGACGGGAGTGCTGACCCTCGCACCGCGAATGCGAAACCACCATCCACACGGAAGAGGCAGTGGGCCAATGGCCCGCAGGGGCACCGCCCCACCTGAGATTCTGGGATGTCGGCAGGGACTCGGTTCAGACCACACTTGTGGCCGGACTGAGCCTGTCGCGCGCCTGGTCCAGCCACCTGAGAAGAAGGCTGCTGGACAGGGATGGAAACCGCAGGGTGGGCGGCGGCGCTCGTCAGCTTGATCGCCGGTCTCGTATGGGTGCTCGGCAGTGTTTTCGATCAGATTCCGACGCTGTGCGCGAAGGCCGTGAAGGCAATCCGTGCACTCCGTGAGGTGCGGGCCGAACTAAGGGGCGAGAACGATGGCACTGTTGGCGCGCCGCCTCCTGCGATTGGCCCTGATCAGGACCTGTGAGAGATCGGCGTGATCTTATCTGTTCAGGCGCACGACGTCTGTGGCGGGCTGTGACGCCCCCGCCACAGACGCGGTTACCGCAGGTCAGGCTGCTCGGGAATCAGGCCTTGGCGAGCCCGAAGCCTCGCCGCCGATCCTTCGTCTCGGCCGGGACGTTGACTAGCTGTTGTCTGCCGGCCCGCCAGGCTAGTTCTCGGTGCCGGTCTGGCCAGCGTCGACGTCGATGCGTAGTCGGAGCTTCCCGACCTGCGGGTCGCTGCTGGACCTGAGACGAGGACCGCCTGCGGGCCGCCGAAGCCGGCGTCGGGCAGCCCAGGCGCTCTGGCAACGGTGGAGTGAAGACGTTACGCGTGGACTCGGCGCCGTCAGCGAAGTCGTTCCCTCGGCATTGACGATCTTCGAAACGGTGGCCGGGGCGCACCCGACCCGCCCGGCAATATCACTCCCCCACCACCGGGTACGGCACCCTCGTCCGGCGGTCGGGGTCGACGGCGAGTCGGCCGCCGGCCGGTGGGCGCGCGCGTTGCGCGCAGTCGCGGCGCTCGCAGATGCGGCATCCGAGGCCGATCGGGGTGGCCGCCCGCGGGTCGTCCAGGGCGATGCCCTCCGCGTAGACCAGCCGGCCCGCGTGCCGGAGTTCGCAGCCCAGGGCGACGGCGAAGTCCGCCCGCGCGGCCCGGTGGCCGAAGCCACCGCGCGTGACGGTCCGTGCTATCCAGAAGTACCGCTTGCCGTCGGGCATCTCCGCGACCTGTGTGAGGATCCGCCCCGGCGCGGAGAACGCCTCGTACACCGTCCACAGCGGACACGTCCCGCCCAGGCGGGAGAAGTGGAAGTCCGTCGCCGACTGCCGCTTGGAGATGTTCCCGGCCCGGTCCACCCGCAGGAACGAGAAGGGCACCCCGCGCCGTCCCGTCCGCTGGAGGGTGCTGAGGCGGTGGCAGACGGTCTCGAAGCCCACGCCGAAGCGGGAGCCGAGCAGTTCGACGTCGTAGCGCAGCTCCTCGGCCGCCGTGTGGAACTTGGTGTACGGCATGAGCAGCGCGCCCGCGAAGTAGTCGGCCAGGCCGATGCGGGCCAGGGCGGCGGAGTCCAGGGAGGACAGGGCCGCGCCGTCGGCGAGGGCGTCCAGCAGGGGGGCGTGCTCCAGCAGGGCCAGCTGGGTGGCCAGTTGGAAGGCGCGCTGGCCGTCGCTGAGCCAGGGCGAGAGGAACACCAGCCCGGCCTCGGGGTCGAAGCGCCGGGCGTCGGCCGTCCGGTCCGGGGCCGTCCGGTCCGGGGCCGCCTGGACGACCGTGACGCCGTGCCGGGCCGCGAGGCGGGCGGTGAGCGCCCCGGCGGAGCGGCCGGGCCGTATCCCCAGTTCGGCCGCGGTCCGTTCGGCGGCGGTGTCGAGCGAGCCGAAGTGGTTGTGGTGCCCGTAGAAGAAGTCCCGCACCTCGTCGTGCGGTTCGGCGGGCGGCAGGGCGGTGGTGTCGCCGGGGGCGGCGAGGGCGGCGGCCCGTTCAGCGGCGTCGCGGTAGCGGCGGTGGAGGGCGACGAGGGCGCGGGCCACCTCGGGGTGGTCGCGGGCGACCTCGGCGATCTCCTCGGCGGGCGGCGGGGCCCCGGGGCCGCACGCCTCGTCGCCGAGGGCGGCCCGGAGGTCGGTGGTGAGCCGTTCCTCCTCCGCCTCGGAGAAGAACTCGGCGTCGACGCCCAGCACCTGGGCGATCCGCAGCAGCACGGAGGCGGTGAGCGGGCGCTGGTTCTGCTCGATCTGGTTGAGATAGCTGGTGGAGATGCCGAGTTCGCGGGCGAGCTCCACCTGGTTGAGGCCGTGCTCGCGGCGCAAGCGGCGCAGTTTCGCGTGCGCGTAGATCTTCCGGCCCGCCGCTCGCGCCATACCGTCCTCCCCTTCGAAGTTCCCCACGCCCCCTGTTGCGAAAGTAGCATCCGCATGTTTCGCAACTTTCGCGGATTCGCAGCTCGGAGCTGTACGGATTCCGCAGGGTGGAGCCGTCGCGGACGGCGGACGGAGCGGGCAGGCTCGTTCCCGGAAGCCCCCGCACCACTCCGAGGAGTCCCGTGATCGACCACCGGATACGCGTCCACCCCAGCGCCGCCCCGCTGCCCCGCGAGGATCAGCTCGCCTGGAAGCTCGCGGCCGTCGCCACCGCCACCCCACCGGCCCCAGAACTCGACCCCGACGCCGCCGCGATGGCCGTCAACCGGGTCGTCGACAACACCGCCGTCGCCGTCGCCTCGCTGGCGCGCCGCCCGGTGGCCGTCGCCCGGTCGCAGGCCCTCCCCCACCGGGCCGGGCCCGGCGCCTCCGTCCTCGGCGCCCCGGCCGGGGCGCGGGTCTCCCCGGAGTGGGCGGCCTGGGCCAATGGCACGGCCGTCCGGGAACTGGACTTCCACGACACGTTCCTGGCCGCCGACTACTCCCACCCCGGCGACAACATCCCGCCCCTGCTGGCCGTCGCCCAGCACACCGGCCGCTCCGGCGCCGATCTGCTGCGCGGCATCGTCGCCGCGTACGAGGTGCACGTCGCCCTCGTCAAGGGTGTCTGTCTGCACGAGCACCGCATCGACCACGTCGCCCACCTGGGCGCGGCCGCCGTCTGCGGCCTCGGGGCGATGCTGCGGCTGCCCACGGAGACGGTGTACCAGGCCGTGCAGCAGGCGGTGCACACCACGACCGCCACGCGGCAGTCCCGCAAGGGCGAGATCTCCAGCTGGAAGGCGTTCGCGCCGGCGTTCGCGGGGAAGGCGGCGGTCGAGGCCGTGGACCGCGCGATGCGCGGCGAGGGCTCCCCGTCGCCGATCTACGAGGGCGAGGACGGCTTCCTGGCCTGGCTGCTGGGCGGCCCGGACGTCGAGTACACCGTTACGCTGCCGGAGCCCGGGGAGGCCCTGCGCGGCATCCTGGAGACGTATACCAAGGAGCACTCCGCCGAGTACCAGGCGCAGGCCGTCATCGACCTCGCCCGGCGGCTGGGGCCCCGGATCGGGCCCCTGGACCGCGTCGAGCGGATCGTCCTCCACACCAGCCACCACACCCACCAGGTGATCGGCTCCGGATCCGGTGACCCGCAGAAGTACGACCCCGGGGCCGCCCGGGAGACGCTGGACCACTCCGTGCCGTACGTCTTCGCCGTCGCCCTGGAGGACGGCGCCTGGCACCACGAGCGCTCCTACGCGCCCGAGCGCGCCCGCCGGCCGGAGACCGTGGCGCTGTGGCGGAAGGTCTCGACGGTGGAGGACCCGGAGTGGACCCGCCGCTACCACGACCCCGACCCGGGGCGCCGGGCCTTCGGCGGCCGGGCGGTGGTCACCCTGACCGACGGCGCGGTGATCGAGGACGAGCTGGCCGTCGCCGCCGCCCACCCCGCCGGGGCCCGGCCCTTCGGGCGCGCGGACTACGCCGCCAAGTTCCGCGCCCTCGCGGAGGGCCGCGTCGAGCCGAAGGAACAGGACCGGTTCCTGGAGACGGCCGGCCGGCTCGCCGGGCTGGACGCGGCCGGCCTGGACGGGCTGTTCCCCGCCGTCGACACCGCCGCGCTCGCCGCGTACGACGCCGGGCTGCCCAAGGGGCTGTTCTGATGCTGCACACCCGCACCACCCCCACCGAGCGGCGCCGCGCGTTCCGTGAGCGGCTCGCCTCCGGGCGGCTGCTGCGCGTACCGGGCGCCGTCAACCCGCTCTCCGCGCGCCTGATCCAGGAGACCGGCTTCGACGCCGTCTACCTCTCCGGGGCCGTGCTCTCCGCCGACCTCGGCCTGCCCGACATCGGGCTCACCACCGCGACCGAACTGGCCGCCCGCGCCCAGCAGGTCTGCCGCGTCACCGACCTGCCCGCCCTCATCGACGCGGACACCGGCTTCGGCGGCCCGCTCAACGCCGCCCGGACCGTCCAGCTGATGGAGGACGCTGGCCTGGCCGGGCTCCACCTGGAGGACCAGGTGGACCCCAAGCGCTGCGGGCACCTCGACGGCAAGGCCGTGGTGCCGCGCGAGGACATGGCGCGGCGGGTACGGGCCGCCGCCGGCGCCCGCCGGGACCCGGACTTCCTGCTGATGGCCCGCACCGACGCCCGCGCCGTGGAGGGCCTGGCCGCGGCGATCGACCGCGCGAAGGCGTACGTGGACGCCGGCGCCGACGCCGTCTTCCCCGAGGCCCTTGCAGACGAAAGGGAGTTCGAGGCGTTCCGCGCGGCCGTGGACGTCCCGCTGCTTGCCAACATGACCGAGTTCGGCAAGAGCCGGCTGCTGGACGCCCGCACGCTCGAGGACCTCGGCTACAACATCGTCCTCTACCCGGTCACGCTGCTGCGCCTGGTCATGGGCGCCGTCGAGGACGGTCTGCGCGCGCTGGCCGCCGAGGGGACCCAGGAATCCCTGCTCCCCCGGATGCAGACCCGGTCGCGGCTGTACGAGCTCCTCGGCTACGAGGAGTACACGGCCTTCGACGCGTCGGTCTTCGGCTTCACTCTCCCGCCCGGCACCTGACCCGACCCCCGGAGGTTTCCCATGACACTCAGCATCCACCGCGGGCTGGCCGGGGTCGTCGTCGACACCACCGCCATCTCGACCGTCATCGAGGAGAGCAACTCGCTGACGTACCGCGGCTATCCGGTACAGGAGCTGGCCGACCGGCGTTCGTTCGAGGAGGTCGCCTTTCTGCTGTGGCACGGCGAGCTCCCCGACGCCGGGCAGCTGCGGGAGTTCGGCGCGCGCGAGCGCGCCCTGCGGCCGCTGGGCCGCTCGACCGCGGAGCTGCTGGCCCGGCTGCCCCGGACGTGCCACCCGATGGACGTGCTGCGGACCGCCGTCAGCCTGTTCGGCGCGGAGGACCCCGCCGAGGACGACGGCAGCCCGGCCGCCAACCGCGCCAAGTCCCTGGCGCTGCTGGCGAAGCTGCCGGTGGTGGTCGCCGCCGGCCACCGCGGGCGGCGCGGCCTCGACCCGATCCCGCCCGACCCCTCGCTGGGCCTGGCCGAGAACTTCTTCCACATGTGCTTCGGCGAGGTGCCGGACCCGGAGGTGGTGCGCTGCTTCGAGGTCTCCCTGATCCTGTACGCCGAGCACAGCTTCAACGCCTCGACGTTCACCGCCCGTGTGGTGACGTCCACGCTCTCCGACCTCTACAGCGCGGTGACGGCCGCCGTCGGCGCGCTCAAGGGGCCGCTGCACGGCGGGGCCAACGAGGCGGTGATGCGGACGCTGGAGGAGATCGGCGACCCGGCGCGGGCCGGCGAGTGGCTGGCGTCGGCACTGGCCGCCAAGCGCAAGGTCATGGGCTTCGGCCACCGCGTCTACAAGCACGGGGACTCGCGGGTGCCACTGATGCAGCGGGCCACGGACCGGCTCCTCGCCCTGTCCGCCGCCGACCCGGGGACCGCCCGCCTGGCGGCCCTCCACACGGCCCTGCGCGAAGCGATGGCCGCCCGTACGGGCATCCACCCCAACCTCGACTACCCGGCGGGGCTCGCGTACCACCTGATGGGGTTCGACATCCCGTCCTTCACCCCCATCTTCGTGATGAGCCGCGTCACGGGCTGGACGGCGCACATCACCGAACAACTGGCCCACAACGCGCTGATCAGGCCGCTGGGCGCGTACAACGGTCCGGGGCAGCGGGTGGTGCCGGCCGCCTGACCCGTCAGCGGCTCCGGCGGGTGTTGAGCCGGGCGGCCCGGCGTATCAGATGGTCGCGCTCGGCGAGGTCGGGTGCCTTGTGGGCCGCCTCGGCATACAGCCGTGCCGCCGTCTCCAGGTCGCCGTCGCGCTCGTGGAGGTACGCCGCCACCGCGGTGTGGCGGGGCAGTGCGGCGTCCAGTCCGGCGAGCGCGGCCAGGCCGGCACGCGGTCCGTCGGCCTCGCCGACGGCGACCGCGCGGTTGAGCCGGACGACCGGGCTGTCGGTCAGGCGCGCGAGCTCGTCGTACCACTCGACGATCTGCGCCCAGTCGGTCTCGGCGGTGGTGGGCGCGTCGGCGTGGAGGGCGGCGATGGCGGCCTGGGCCTGGAATTCGCCCAGCCGGTCGCGGGCGAGGGCCGTCTGGAGGATCCCGACGCCCTCGGCGATCAGCGCGGTGTCCCACCGGCCGCGGTCCTGCTCGGCGAGCGGCACCAGGCTGCCGTCGGGCGCGGTGCGGGCGGCGCGCCGGGCGTGGTGGAGCAGCATGAGGGCGAGCAGCCCGGCCACCTCGGGGTGGTCGATCGCGGCCGCGAGCTGCCGGGTGAGCCGGATGGCCTCGG
The DNA here is from genome assembly GCF_020740895.1 of Streptomyces sp. UNOB3_S3. GTDB lineage: Bacteria > Actinomycetota > Actinomycetes > Streptomycetales > Streptomycetaceae > Streptomyces. Next base: position 23,369 of record NZ_JAILXP010000015.1, read on the forward strand.
CGGCGAGGTCGACGTCGCCGGAGTAGCCCTCGTTGAAGACGAGGTAGAGGACGCGCAGCACGGTGGCGACGTCGCCGGGCCGGTCGAGGCGCACGCCGGAGACGGTGCGCTTGGCCCGGCTGATCCGCTGTACCATGGTCGCCTCGGGCACCAGATAGGCCCGGGCGATCTGGCGGGTGGTCAGCCCGCCGACGGCGCGCAACGTGAGCGCGACCGCCGATGCCGGGGTCAGCGACGGGTGGGCGCACAGGAAGTAGAGCTGGAGCGTGTCGTCCACCGCGGGCGCCGGCCCGGGCGCGGGCTCCTCCTCGACGCGGTCCTCGCGCCGGCGGCGGGCGGTGTCGGCGCGCGTCGCGTCGAGGAACTTGCGCCAGGCCACGGTGACCAGCCAGCCCTTCGCATCCCGCGGTGGGCCGGCGGGCCAGGCGCGGAGCGCCTCGACCAGCGCGTCCTGCACGGCGTCCTCGGCCGCCGCGAAGCCGGCTCCGCGGCGGACGAGGACGGTGAGCACGCTCGGTGTGAGGCTCCTGAGCAGGGCCTCGTCCATCGGTGAGGTCACTCCGTGATGGTGGGCGGGCAGGTCAGGAACGGGCGCACCTCCAGCCACTCGTGGATCGGCCTGCCGCCCGCCCCGGGGGCGGCCGACAGCTCCCCGGCCAGTTCGACGGCGCGTTCGTAGCTGTCGACGTCGATGATCATCCAGCCGGCGATGAGGTCCTTGGTCTCGGCGAACGGTCCGTCGGTGACCGGCGGGCGCCCCTCGCCGTCGTAGCGGACCCACGCGCCCTCGGGGGCGAGCGCCTGGCCGTCGACGAACTCGCCGCTCTTCTCCAGCCGGGCCGCGAAGTCGTTCATGTACCGCACATGTGCCGAGATCTCCTCCGGCGTCCACTGGTCCATCGGTACGTCGTTGACCGGAGCCGGGGCGCCTCGGTAGTGCTTGAGCAGCAGGTACTTGGCCATCGTGGTTCTCCTCGGTGCTCGTGCGACCCATTGTGGCCGCGTTTCATCCCGGGGACGGAGCCGGACGCGGGTTCTCGACATCGCCGCCCGATTTTTTTCGGGCGCGAAAGTGAGGGCCAGGCACTCCGCGGCGTCGGTACCGGGAACCGGGGATCAGCCCGACGTCGGCCGGCCGCAGGGCTTCGCGGCGGGCGCGCAGGAAGCGGCCGAGTTCGGCACGGTCGGTCACGAGCCGACTCCAGGGCTTCAGCGGCCGGTGGTGACGACCATGCGGAAGCGGGCCTTTCCGCTGGTCATCCGCTCGACCGCGGCGGCGGTGCCCTCCAGCGGGACGTCCTCGGTCCAGGCGCGCACGCCGGTCTGCGCGGCGAAGCGCAGGGTGTCCTGGATGTCGAGGGCGGCGCCGGAGAAGTGCGCGTAGACCTTCCGGTCGCCGTTCAGCAGCTGGAGGCCGCTGATCTGGAGCCGGTCGGGCGAGACTCCGACGATGACCAGTTCGCCGCGCCGTCCGAGGCCGTCGACGGTGGCGGACATGGCGCCGGCGTCGGTGACCGTGGCCAGGACGACCTTGGCCCCGCCGAGGGCCTGGAGCTTCCGGGCGACGGCGTCTTCGGTGCTGTCGATGTGATGGGCGGCGCCGGGGCCGGGGTCACGGGCCGTTGTCCACGGTCTGCCGGTCCGACGGTAACCGTGTCGTACACGCCACCGCCCGCGGGGTTCCGATCCGGACAAGTAGCGCGCGGGACCGACGCCGTGGTCGCAGGCGGTTACCCGGGGAACCGGGGCGCCGGGAGAGGCGTGGGAGGGGCTGAAAACCATGGGCCGACATACGCGGTTAACAGAGCGTATCCAGATCGCACTTGACCGTAGTCGACCGGCGACGATTGACTTCTGCTCGCTTACGTCCACAGCAGCGCCGTCCCCTGGCTCACCCGACGCGCGAGCACGTCCAAGCCCCGTGACTCCGGAGACCCCGTGATCCCTGAAGTGACCCCCGAACCGCTCACGCCGCTCGACCTCGCCTTCTGGAACATCGAGTCCGCCGGCCACCCCCTGCACATGGGCGGGCTCGTCGTCCTCGACGCCGCCGGCCCGGACGCCGCCCGGCGTGCCGCCGGGCTGCTCGCCGACCACGCCGCGCGCGTACCGGGGCTCAACACCCGCATCCGTCCCGTCCTGCTCCCCGTGGGCGGCGCCGCCCGCCATGTCGCGCCCGGCTACGACCCGTCGGACCACGTCCATCTCACCGCGCCCGTACGGGACTTCTTCGCGGCCGCCGGGGCCCTGATGCAGCAGCCCCTGGACCGGGAGCGGCCGCCGTGGGCGGCGCATGTGCTGCCCGGCGCGGACGGCACGTCCTTCGCCGTGCTGTTCACGTTCCACCATGCCCACGCGGACGGCATACGCGCGGCCTCGTACGCCCTGTCGCTCCTGGACCCCGCCGCCGCCGACGGGGCACCCGTTCCGGCCGACGCGCCACGGCCGAGGAAGAGCGGCTCCGGGCTGCGCCTGCCCGGCCCGCGCGAGCTGCCCGGCATGGTGCGCGGCGCCGTCGGCGACGCCGGGCGGGCGCTGGCCATCGGCTCCGCCATGGCCAGGGCCGCGCTGGACGTGCGCTCCTCGCCCGCCCTCGCCTCCCGTGCCACCGGCGCCCGGCGCGCCGACGGCGCGACCGTCGACCTGAACGATGTGAACCGCGTCCGCGAGGCCACGGGCGGCACCGTCAACGACGTCCTCCTCGCCGTGGTCGCGGGCGGCCTGCGGCGCTGGCTCGACAAGCGCGGCGACGGCAGCGACGGCGTGCGTCCCCGCGCCCTCGTCCCCGTGTCGCTGCGCGACCCCGGCGACCCGGGCGCCTCGGGCAACCGGCTCTCCGGCTATCTGGTCCGGCTCCCCGTCGACGAGGCCGAGCCCCTCGCCCGCCTGCGCGCGGTGCGCGAGGTCATGCGGCGCAACAAGCTGGCGGGGCCCGCCGAGGGCCCGGGCGCCGCCGCGCTGCTCGCCGATGTCATCCCGCCCCTCGGCCACCGCTTCGGCGGCGGCCTGATCGCCCGCTCGGGCCGGCTCTTCTACGACCTGCTCGTCTCCAGCGTCCCGCTGCGCGGCGTCCACGGCCTCACGCTCGCGGGCGGCCGCGTCCGCGAGGCCTACCCGCTCGCCCCGCTCGCGCCCGGGCAGTCCCTCGCCGTGGGCATCACCACCTACGAGGACCGCGTCTGCTACGGGCTGCTCGCCGACGCCGTCGCCGTGCCCGACCTGGACCTGCTCGCCCGGTCGATCACGGAGGAGGCCGCCGAGCTGGTCGCCGTCTGCGGCAGCTGAGCCACCCCCGCCCCGCCGTCACGGCCCCGCCGTCACCGCCTCGGCGGACACCGACCCGCAGCAGGAGCCCACGCCCATGACGACATCCCCCAGCCGCACCGGTAGCGCCGTCGTCCTGGGCGGAGGCCTGGCCGGCATGCTCGCCGCCGCGGCCCTCGCCGACCGGGCGGCGACCGTCACCGTCGTCGAACGCGACCGCCTCCCGGACACCGCTTCGCCCCGGCGCGGCCTCCCCCAGGCACGCCACGCCCATCTGCTGTACTCCGGCGGCGCCCGCGCCGTCGAGAGCCTGCTGCCCGGAACCCACGACCGGTGGCTCAAGGCGGGGGCGCGCCGCGTCCCCCTCCCCACCGGGCTGGTCACCTTCACCGCGCAGGGCTGGCTGAGACGCTGGCCCGAGACGCAGTACATGATCGTCTGCTCCCGTGACCTCCTCGACCACGTCGTGCGCCGGCAGGCCCTCGCCCTCCCCGCGGTCTCCCTCGTCGACGGCGCGGAGGCGGTCCGGCTCACGGGCGACGCCCGGCGGGTCACCGGCGTGGTCGTCCGTGACGCGCACGGCGCCGAGACCCGTCTCGAAGCCGACCTCGTCGTCGACGCCACCGGCCGCGGGTCCTCCGCCCCGCGCTGGCTGGCCGGTCTCGGGCTGCCGGCGGTTCCCGAGCACGCGGTCGACTCCGGTCTCGCCTACGCCACCCGGATCTTCCGGGCACCCGCCGGTTCCGGCGGATTCCCCGTCATCGGCATCCAGCCCGACCCGCGCCGGCCCGTCCCGGGGCAGTCCGCCACGCTCCTGCCGATCGAGGACAGCCGCTGGCTGGTCACGCTCTCCGGCACGCGCGGAGGCCAACCATCCGCATCCGCGGACGAGTTCGTGCCCTTCGCCCGGCAGGTGCGCCACCCCCTCGTCGGCGATCTCATCGCCCGCGCACAGCCGTTGACCGACATCCACGTCACCCACAGCACCGTCAACCGGCGCCGCCTCTACGAGAAGATGACGGCCTGGCCCGCCGGTTTCGTCGTCCTTGGGGATGCCGTCGCCGCGTACAACCCCCTCTACGGCCAGGGCATGTCCGTCGCCGCGCAAGGTGCCGCCCTTCTCCGCGAGACGGTTCGCGCCCGGGGGCTCGCCCCGGGCGTCGCCCGCGACGCGCAGCGCGCCATCGGCCGGCTCGTCCAGGGGCCCTGGGACCTGGCCGTCGCGCAGGACATCCTCTACCCCGGCACCACGGGTCGGCGGCCCCCCGCGGCGACCACGCTCCTGCGCGGGTACATGGACCGGCTGATGCTCACCGCGACGGGGCGGGCCGCCACGTGCCGGGCCCTCTTCGACGTCCTGACTCTCTCCGCCCCGGTGACCGGACTCGTCTCACCGACCGTGGCCATAGGGGTGCTGCGCGGCCCCGGGAGGCCGCTGCTCGCGGAGCCGCCGCTCGGCTGCCCCGGGCGTTCCACCCCGTAGCCGAACGGGCAGGGCCGCTGTCACCGTCCTCGACGGTGACAGCGGCCCTGCCCGGACAGAACACCGGCCGTGACGGCCGGAGCCACTCAGTGGCTGGTGGTGTTGATGAAGCCGATGACCACGGCGCCCCACCAGCAGATCTGGGAGATCATCGCGGTGGCCCCGCCCCAGGCCAGCACGCGCGGCGACGGCTCGCCGGCGGACTGCCGGGCCATGTGCTTGTTGAGCATGCCCGCCTGGAGGCCGTTGAGGCTCAGGACGAGGACGAACGCCAGCTTGATCGCGGTGAGCGTGGCCGAGGGGTTGGGGTGGAGCAGGGTGCCGCTCGCGACGAGACCGGCGAGACCGGCCCAGATGGGCAGGTGGAGCTTGCCCGCGCTGCCGAGGGCCTCGCGCAGGGTGGTACGGCCGGTGATCCACAGCAGTCCGTAGTAGTCGGCGACGAGCACGGCGCCGAAGCCGAGGACGAGGCTGGCGAGGTGCACGAAGAGCGCGACCGTGTGGAGGGACGCGTCCGCCTGGAGGTGGATCGAGACCCACACGCTGGCGGCCCAGCCCGCGCACAGGGCGACGGCGGCACCGCCGACCGTCCACCAGGTGTCGTAGAGGCCCAGCGGACGGGCGTGGCGGGCGCCGCCGGTGCGGGGTGCCGCCATCGCGATGGGCGGCCGGGACGTTCGGATGACGGACAGAGGCGGCTGTGACGACAGAGCGGACACGTGAATCTCCCAACGCGGACCCTTGGCGAAAGGCACTGCTGGCCTGTCGCCGATCCTGGGCCGTACTGTGACCGGCCCTGGACGGCCGGTACTTAAATCAGTCGCTTCCTCGGCAGTGAGGACCGACACCATGTGCCAGAGGTCGCCCCGGCCCGGTCTTCGGCCTCGGCGCGGCCGGTCGATCCGGCACGGCGCCCCACGCGGCCGGTCGATCCGGCACGACGTGTCCACACCAGAACATCCCTTCTAGGAATTCGCAAGCCCGCGGGTCACAGTCAATCCCGTCGTTTCCGTCCCTCCTGTCCTAGCCTGAGCCCGCAGGACACGGCCTGGGCCACCGGAACGAGGCGGGTGGGGGCATGCGCGTCGCTGTCGTCCTTTTCACAGCCGATCTGCGATTGCACGACAATCCCGTGCTGTGCGCGGCGCTGCGCGCGGCCGAGCGTGTGGTGCCCCTGTTCGTGATCGATTCCGGCATCGCCGGTGCGGGCTTCGTCACACCGGCGCGCGCGGCCTTTCTCGCGGACTGTCTCGCCGATCTCGACGGGGGACTGCGGGCCCGGGGCGGCCGGCTGATCGTCCGCGCCGGGGAGGTGGTGCGCGAGACGTGCCGCGTGGCCGCCGAGACCGGTGCGACGCAGGTGCACCTCGCGAGCGGGGCCGGCGGCTACGCCCAGCGGCGGGAGGAGCGGCTGCGCTCGGCACTGGCTGCGGACGGCCGGTCGCTGCGGGTGCACGACGCGGTGACCACCGCCGTGCCGCCGGGGGCGCTCGTGCCCTCGGGCAGGAACCACTACGCGGTGTTCACCCCCTACCACCGCCGCTGGTCGGCCGAGCGGCTCCGGCCCGTCTCCCCCGCGCCCCGGCGCGTCGAGCTGCCCCGGGTGCGCTCGCTCCCGCTCCCCGCGGCCGGGGACCTGGCCCGTGGCCCGGCCCCGGCGGGGCTGCCGAAGGGCGGCGAGAGCGAGGGCCGCCGCCGGCTGGCGGCCTGGACGCGCTCGGGCCTCGCGGGCTACGCGGAGGCGCACGACGACCTGGCGGCGGACGCCACGTCCCGGCTCTCCCCTTATCTGCGCTTCGGCTGCGTCTCACCGGTCGAAGTGATCTCCCGGGCCCGCCGGGCCGCCCCGGCGGACGGGCCGCACGCGGGCGCGGAGGCGTTCGTCCGCCAGCTGGCGTGGCGCGACTTCCACCACCAGGTCCTGGCCGCCGTCCCGGAGGCGGCGCACCGCGACTACCGCGCCCGGCACGACCGCTGGCGTACGGACCCCGACGAGCTCGCCGCGTGGCGGGCGGGCACGACGGGCTACCCGGTCGTGGACGCGGCCATGCGCCAGCTCGCCCACGAGGGGTGGATGCACAATCGCGCCCGGATGCTGGTGGCCTCCTTCCTGACCAAGACGCTGTACCACGACTGGCGCGAGGGCGCCGGGCACTTCGAGGGCCTCCTCGTGGACGCGGAGGTGGCGAACAACCGGCTGAACTGGCAGTGGGTGGCGGGCACGGGCAACGACACCCGCCCCCACCGCGTCCTCAACCCGCTCGTCCAGGCCAGGCGCTTCGACCCCCGGGGCGACTACGTGCGCCGCTGGGTCCCCGAGCTGGCCGCGCTGCCCGGGGCGGCGGTCCACACCCCGTGGCGGCTCGGCGGCCCCGAGCGGGCGGCGCTGCGCTACCCCGCGCCGCTGGTGGATCTCACCGAGGGCCTGGCCCGCTTCCGGCGGGCGCGCGGCCTCGGCTGAGGCGGCGGGTCAGCGCACGTCGAAGACGTTCGGCCGGCCCGCGCGGTAGCGGGCCTCGTCCTGGCGCCGGAAGGGCTCCAGCTCGGGCGGGCGGTACAGGGTCCAGACGCGGCAGCGCGGGGCCGGGGAGCCGTCCGCGTCCAGCAGGGCGTTGACCGCGCGGCGGGCCGATTCGTTGGCGCCCTCCATGGTCGCGAGGTCCATGTCGGTGGCTACGTAGTCGCCGGCGAGGAAGAAGTTGGGCACGGCGGTGCGGCTCGCGGGGCGGTCGTACCAGGTGCCCGTGGGGTGAACGAGGAGTTGTTCGCGGTTGGCCGGGGACGGGCCGCCCAGCCCCGTGACCGCCGGGTCCATGAACCAGGAGTGGACGTCGTCGTCGGACAGCACGCGCCGCCCGGTGTCGTTCAGCCCGGCCTTCAGCTGGGCCCACACCTCACGGATCACCTCCTGCCGGGTGCAGGCGATCGCGGGCTTGCCGTACAGGATGCCGGGCTTGTCCCATTGCGAGACGCACACGGACAGACAGTCGGCGACCTGGCCGTCGCCGTAGTCCGCGCGGAAGTCCCGGCCGGGCCAGAACTGGGCCTGGCTGATGGTGGTGAGCGCCCACGGGGAGTCCACGTGATCGACGTGCCCGTGCACGATGGGGGTACGGGTGCGGAGGTAGAACTGCACGCCGACCATCCAGTCGGTGCGCAGCCGGTCGCACCGGGCCAGCCGGGGGTCGGCGGCCCGCAGGGCGCTCCCCCAGGTGGCGCGGGCGTGCTCGACGGGCATCGCGCTGAGGTAGTGGTCGGCGCTGGTGGCGCGGGGTACGCCGATCTCCCGGGACCGCAGCCGGAGGTGGCTGACCCGGCCGTCGCGGTGGACCACCTCCTCGACCTCGGTGCCGAGTTCGAAGCGGACGCCGAGGCGGCGCAGGTGGGCGGCCCAGGGGGTGATCCACGCCTCGTTGGTCGGGGCGTTGAGCACCCGGTCCGGCTCCCCGTCGTTGCCCCGGCCGAGCCCGTTGTAGAGGAAGGCCTGGAGGACCCGGGCGACGGTCCGGGTACTGGCGGTCTCGGCCTTGGTGGCGATGATGTTCCGGGTGATGCCGGTGCCGAGGAGGCGCTGGTAGTCCCGCGACATGTGTGCCGCGTCGATGAAGTCCCACCAGGGCACCCGCTCCCACTGCCCGTAGCGGCGCCGGTCGCAGCTGGTGAGGTGGACGAGCACGCGGTGGGCGAAGTGGAGGGCCTCGCCGGCCGGCAGCCGCAGGGCCGTGTCCAGCGCGCCCGCGAGGGTGCCGGGCAGGGCGTCGGGGAGCAGTGCGGTGAGGTCGGTCGGGGCGAGGAGGGTGCGGAAGGGGATGCGGAGGTCCGGGCGGCCGCCGTCGCGGGCGAAGAGTTCCTCGGTGGCGTTGACGAGGTTGTCGTGGACGCTGTGCCGGCCGTCCGGCAGCGGGATTCTGCGCAGGGTGTCGGGGAGGTTGCGGTAGAAGCCGGGGAAGAAGCGGAAGCCGTGCTCTCCCGGGAGCGGGCGCCGTCCGTCCCGGGCCGTGCCGGGGACGTCCATGCTGCGGGCCTTGCCGCCGAGCGCGGTGTTGCGTTCGTACACGGTGACGCGGTAGCCGCGTTCGGCGAGCTCCTGGGCGGCGCTGAGCCCGGCGACGCCGCCGCCGAGCACCGCCACACTGCGGCCCGTTCCACCGTGCCGGGCGGTGGCCCCGGCCCGTCCGGCGGCCGCCAGGGCGGCGGCACCGCCGGCGCCTCCCGCCGTCGCCAGGAATTCCCGTCGTGTGCGCCCGTCGCCCTGCCGTCTCCCCATGCCCTGGCCAACGACCGGACGGCCTCCGGGGTGTCAAACGGGCGGGGTGCGCGCTCCCCGCGCGAAGGAGTGCGAGGCGATGCGAAGGATCAGGCGGACAAACGCATCAGGCGGACAAGCGGAAATGCAGACTGCCGAAGGCGACCTGGTCGCCGGGGTGGACGCGTACGGTGCCCGCTATGCGCAGCCCGTTGACGTAGGTGCCGTTGCGCGAGCCCAGGTCGGACAGGCGCCAGTGGTTGTCCACGTAGCGCAGCTCGGCGTGGCGGCGGGAGACCGTGTCGTGGTCGAAGCGCAGGTCGGACCCGGGCGAGCGGCCGATGCTCAGCGCGGCCCGGCCCGGCTCGGGCAGCCGCAGGCCCGGCAGCCGGGCCGCGCGCCAGGCGCCGCGCACCCGGCCCGTGAGCCCCGCCAGCCGGGTGACCGTGCGCACGAGGAAATCCGAGAAGCGGCCGTGGGTGCGCAGGTCGGCCATGGCGAGGTCGATCTCGGCGCGGTGGCGGGCGGTCAGGACGATGTTCATCCGGCGCATGAAGGTGTCGTGGGAGAGCCTGCCGTCGCCGGCGCCGTCCCGGAGGACGACCAGGGCCTGGTTCCGTTCGGCCTCGGAGGGCCGGGTGAGGCGCGTCCGGAAGTCAGGTGAGGTCATAAGGGTGATTCTCGGTCCGGCGGGCGCCCCCTGTCCATATCTCACGCCCCCGTGCGCATCGCACGCCCCGGGAGGCGACCGGCGTCCCGCCGGTCCCTCCGGGGTGTCATCCGTCAGGCCGTGGCTGTGAGTTCCCCGATCCGCTCGGGGAAGTCGGGCTGGGGCAGGGGCAGATCGACCTCCTCGACGAAGCCGAGGGCGTCGGGGACATAGGCGATGACGGCGCTCGCGGCGGGCGAGAAGCACTCCCCGTCGCGAAGGCTGTCGAGCATCTGGAGGGCGGCGTTGAGATCGCCCCGGTCGATGTCCTCGGGCGTCTGCGGGATGAGCGCCTCCAGCCCCGCCTGACGGCGCCACAGCTCCGCTTCCCTGCGCTCGCCGAAGGCCATGTGGTGGAGGTAGAGGCAGCAGGCGGCGCCGGCGGCGTCCGCTCCAGCGGCGAACTGCCACCAGAACCGGGCGCTGTCCTCGCGGTCGGCGAGCTGGAGCACACAGCCGAGGACCAGGGCGCCGTCGGGCTCCAGCATCCGGTGGGCCAGGAAGGCCCCGAGCTTGTGGAGGTCCTGGGCGACGACCGTCTCGCACAGGCTCCGCAGCCGCCGCCGGAAGGCCCGGTGCGGCAGCGAGTTGCGCTCGGCGGCCCGTACGGCGGCCGTGCGGGCGGGCTCCATCTGGTCGTCGAAGTACAGCGCCCCGTGCCACATCCGCTCCGCCAGACGGGCCCGCAGCCGGGCCTCCGCCTGGTCGGTGTCGGCGATCGTGTAGGGCCGGGGTTCGAGGCGGGCTTTGGCCAGGGCATGGTCGAGGGACCCGATCACCGGTGCTCCTCTTCTCTCTCCAGTCCGAGGGCGTCGTGGAGACGGTGTCTCGCGAAACGGGCGGTGGACCGCACCCCGCCCTGGGTGATGCCCATGATGTCGGCGGTCTCCCGGATGCTGTAGCCGAGGCAGTAGTGCAGGACGATGACGTCGTGCTGGCGTTCGGGCAGGGCGCAGATGGCCTTGTAGACCGACAGGCTCTCCTCGAGCTCGCCGATCGGGTCGACGGCGTGCCGCAGCGCGGACGTCTCGAAGGCGGCGGTGTCGATGACGGTGGGGCGCCGGCCCCGGGCGCGGGCGCAGTCGATCGTGCGGTGCCGGACGACGGACCAGGCGTAGGCGTTGGGCGACTCGGTCCTCAGGACCTCGCTCCAGGTGAAGCAGAGGTCCTCGAAGGCCTGGTCGACGGCCTCCTCGGCGTCGTGGCGATTGCCGAGGTAGAGCTCGGCCCACTGCATGTAGCGGGGGCGGTAGAGCTGGTGGAACGCACGATAATCGGCAGGCAGTTCGGTCATGGGAAACGTACCCGCGTGGCGGGAGAGCGTCACCGTTTCCCTCCCCGCCGCCGGCCCGTCGCCCCGTCGCCTGCATCGTGTGGGATCACGGAAGTACTGGTCCCTCCGGTTGTGGATGGTCATGGGCCGGGCGGGGCCTGTCCACGCCCCCGCGTCACCGCGCCCCGGAGAGGGCGTCCTCGCTCGACCCCCTCCGCAAGTAATGGCGTTCGCGGCCGGGCGTTTGTGCATCGAGCGATCGTAAAGTCTTACGGAAGGCTATGTTCCGGTTGGCTCTCCACCGCCCCCTGTCGGCCGGCGGTGCGCCATTGCACGATGGGACGCGTGGTGCCCGCCGGGCACCGCGCGTTGCCGGGCCGAGGACCTGAGGGGGTCTCATGCGGCGGATCGCCATCGTAGGAGCGGGACAGGCGGGATTACTGCTGGCGTTGGGGCTCCAGGCCCACGCCTACGACGTCACACTCATATCCGCCCGCACGGCCGGGGAGATCCGGGACGGGCATGTGCTGTCCACCCAGGCGATGTTCGGGCCGGCGCAGACCGTCGAGCGGGAGGCCGGGCTGAACCTGTGGGACGACCGGGTGCCCGCCGTCCACGCGATACGGGCAAGCATGATCGACCCGCCCGGCACCCTCGCGGCCGCCATCACCGGCAGGCTGGCCCACCCCCAGCGGTCGGTGGACCAGCGGGTGAAACTCTCCGGCTGGCTGGAGCTGTTCGAGCGGCGCGGCGGCCACGTCGAATACCGCTCGGTGGACCGGGCCGGGCTCGCCACACTGGCCCGCCGGCACGAGCTGACGATCGTCGCCGCCGGGCGCGGCGAGCTCTCGGACATCTTCCCGCGCGACACCGCGCGCTCCCCCTTCGACCGCCCCCAGCGCACCCTGTCCTGCCTCTACCTCCACGGCGTGGCCGCTCCCCCGGACCCCGCGGAGACCCATGTGCGCGTCCTGATGGCGCCCGGCGTCGGCGAGGGGCTCCTCCAGCCCGCCCTGACGAAGAGCGGCCCCTGCACCATCCTGCTGTGGGAGGCCGTTCCCGGCGGCCCGCTGGACTGCTGGCAGGACCGCCCCGGACCGGACGGCCACCTCAAGCGCTCACTGGAGCTGATGCGCGAATTCGTGCCGTGGGAGTACGAGTTGTGCGCGAAGGCGGAGCCGACGGACGCGACCGCCACCCTCTACGGCGCCGTCGACCCCGTCGTCCGGCACCCCGTCGCCCGGCTCGACGACGGCGTGTCCGTGCTGGGCATGGGCGACGCCCTCGTCGTCAACGACCCGGTCACCGGGCAGGGTTCCAACAGCGCCGCCCGCTGTGCCGACCTCTACCGGCGGTCGATCCTCGCGCGCGGCGAACGGCCCTTCGACGACTCCTGGATGCGCGGGACCTTCGAGGAGTTCTGGGCCTACGCCCGCCACGCGACGGCCTTCACGACCGCGATGCTCGGCCCGCTGCCCCCGCACGTCGCACGGGTGCTGGGGGCGGCGACCGAGCGGAAGGAGGTCGCCGACCGCTTCGCCGAGGTGTACGCGGACCCGTCCGGGGCCCGGTGGTTCCTCGACCCGGCGGAGGCCGGCGCCTATCTGGACGCGATCGGCGCATAGCCCCGGGCCGGATCGCGGAACGGCCGCGCGCCCCCGCCCACCGGCCCGAGGGGGAACCGGTGGGCGGGGGCGGCGGCCACCGCCGTACGGGATCAGCTCCCGGCCGGCGCGCGGTGGTGGCGGCTGATGTTCTTCTCCAGCAGGGCCAGGCACTCGGCGACGCCCACGCTCGACGGCGTGGTCTCGGGCAGCCGCCCGTCGTCGTCCTTGAGCCGGCGCAGCGCCTCGTCCATCGCGGACTGGGCGGCGAACAGGCACGGTGTGCTGTAGATCGCCACGTCCACGCCCAGCTCGGTCAGTTCGGACCGGCTGAGGCGGGGGGACTTGCCGCCCGCTATCTGGTTGAACAGCAGGGGCTTGGTACCGATGACACCGCGCACCTTGCGGATCCACTCGACGCTGCGCACGCCGTCGACCAGGATCACATCGGCGTCGCTGGCGGCCAGCGCCTCGGCGCGGCGCAGGATCTCGTCCTCCTCGGTGGCGTCGGTCCGGGCGACGACGACGAGGTCGCGCCGGGCGGACAGGACGAGTTCGAGCTTCTCCAGGTACTCGGTCAGGGGCAGGATCTGCTTGCCGTCGACGTGGCCGCAGCGGCGCGGGCGCTTCTGGTCCTCCAGGATCACGCCCGAGGCGCCGATGGCCTCCAGGTGCTGCACGGTGTGGCAGGCGGTCTCGGGGTCGACATAGCCGTCGTCGATGTCGACGAGCAGATGGTGGGCGGGGAACGCCAGGCGCATCCGCTGGACGAAGGCGACGATGTCCGGCCAGGCGATGAAGCCTATGTCCGGCAGGCCGTAGTGCGAGGCGGCGAAGCCGAATCCGGAGACGAACATGCCGTCGTAGTGCTGGGCGGCGACCGAGGCGGAGAACATGTCGAAGACACCGATGAGCGGCGTGGTGCCGTTCTCGGCGATAGCGGCACGTAGCCGGTTCGGGTGATTCACGGTACCCTCCGGGGAACAGGTTGCGTCGGCGCCTGGCGATGACCGCTGCCCGCTACAGCTCGCGGTCGTGCCACCGGCGCCACGGAACGAGAAGTGAAGAGTGGGGAAGGCCCCGGGAGTGACGCGCGGTCAGGCGCGGTACACACCCGGGGTTTTCTGCGTCTGCGGAACTGGTGCGTCGGCGCTGCGCCGCGCTGCCACGACAGGACGTTAGTCAAGGTTTGGTCATGGCACAATATTGACGAGGTAAAACAGACCGCGATGCGACGCTTTCGCGCCGTCCCCTCCCTCCCGCCACCCGGGCCGCCACGGTCCGCCTTCACCCTTCGTAGGCGTCCATCAGCCCCTGGATGTCGATTTTCTTCATACCCAGCATCGCCCGCATGACCCGCTGGGACTTGACCGGATCGGGATCGCCCAGCAGCTCGGGAAGGGCCCTCGGTACGATCTGCCACGACACGCCGTACTTGTCCTTGAGCCAGCCGCAGGGGCCCTCCTCCCCGCCGCCCTCGGTGAACCCGGCCCACAGCGCGTCCACCTCCTCCTGCGACGCGCAGTCCACGCTCAGCGAGATCGCCTCGTTGAACGTGAACTGCGGCCCGCCGTTGAGCGCGAGGAACCGCTGCCCCGCGAGCTCGAACCCGACGGTCATCACCATCCCGGCCGGCCGCGGACCGGCCTCCCCGTAGTGCCTGATCTCCACGATCCGGGAGCCGGGGACGACGGACGTGTAGAACGTGGCCGCCTCCTCCGCCCGGTCGTCGAACCACAGACACGGGGTGATCTTCTGCATGGTGCTCTCCCTCTCCACAAGGTCCGGACGAACGTGGCGTCCACGCCACCCGAATCCATACCCGCGGCGGTAGTTTCTCTCCGGGCCTCTCCACGGAGGGGTGAGCCGCAGACGCTGGGGGGCAGCCTTGGTCCACCTCGATCTCACCGCCACGCCCGAAGCCCGTTCCAAACTCTCGCGCGGTCTCGCGCTGCTGGCCTGTTTCCGCGCGGAGGAGACGGAACTGACCCTCTCCGAGCTGGCCCGCCGCACCCGGCTGCCGAAACCGACCGTCCACCGGCTGATCAAGGAGCTGGTCGACTGGGGATTACTGGAGCGCGGGCCGGGAGGCGTCCGGCTGGGGCACGGCCTCTTCCTGCTCGGCTCGCGCGCGCCCTGGCAGCGGAGGCTGCGTGAGGTGGCGTCACCCTTCCTCGAACGACTGCACGACGTGACGCGCCGGAGCACCTATCTGTCCGTCCTCGACGGCACGAGCGTCGTCCATCTGGAGGGCATCCGCTCCCCCGCGCCGCCCGCCGACGGCCCCTGGCGCGCCGAGCAGGGGGAGGTCTGCGCCGGGGCCGTGGGCAGGGCGATGCTGGCCCACACCCCGGGCGGGCCCGCCCTGCGGGAGGAGCTGTCGAGGGTCGCCCGGCAGGGGTACGCCGTGGCCACGGGGCGGCTGCGGTCGGTGGCCGTCGCGGTGCCGGTGCTGCACCCCACGGGCTACGCCCTGGCGGGCATCACCGTGTTCGGCCCGCTGGACGGGGTGCGCCTGATGACCACGGTGCGGCACGCGCAGGGTGCCGCGGCCGCGACCGTGGCCCAGCTGGGGGCCGTCGAGCCCCGGTGACGGCGGCCGGTGCGCGTGGGCCCGGCTCAGGCCCCGGCGCGGTGGGCGGGCCGGGCGGCGGTGCGGCGCCGCTCGCGCTCACGTTCCGGCCGCGGCTCCCGCTCCCGCTCGCTCCCCCGCGCGTGCTCCCGCTGGAGCAGGAACTGCCGTACGGCCGTGGTGGCGTAGCAGCCGGAGGGCAGGAAGAACGACAGCCGGCAGCGCCACCGGCCCGGGTGGAGCTCGTCGGGGGCGACGCCGTCGACGCCGAGCTGGGTCTGTACGACGGCCGGCCGTGGCGCCCGGTCGTGCCGGATGGTCCCGGCGGCCCAGCGGTAGCGGTCGTACTCCAGGACGGGGCACCGGGCGAGGACGGCGACGGCGGCCTCGGCGGTGGTCGGGAAGGTGTACGGGATGCCGTCGTCCTCCACGTCGACGGTCCGCCCGCCCGCCGCCCGTTCCACCTGGTCGCGCAGCCGGCCGTTCCACTGGTACGAGGCGTACGAGCAGCGGTAGAAGACGGGGACGCGGGGGTCGAGGCCGGCCAGGAAGCGGGCGGGGCTGCCCCGGTGACCCTGTGCCAGGCGTCCTTCGGGGGAGCCGGAGCGGCGCAGCAGAGCGAAGGCCCTGGCGTCGTCGCCGCGCAGCAGCGCCTCGCCCAGCAGGTGGGTCTCCTTGGGACCGCCGGGCACGCCGAAGCGCTGGGTGTCGTAGTAGTTGACGAAGAAGAGGGTGTGCCGGGCGGGGCCCTCCCGCAGGAGCCGGGCGGTCCCGGGGTCGAGCGCGCGGGCGACGACGCGGAAGCAGTTCCCGTCGAGGTCGCCGGCGCGCAGGGGCTCGGGGCCGTAGCCGTGGGCGGTGACGCGCAGCCAGCGGTGGTCGTCGTCCATCCCCGCGCTGAAGGCGCGCAGCCGGCCGTCGGAGACGGGGCCCCGCAGGGACAGGTACTGCTCGGTGACGCCGTCGTCGTCCTTGAGGCCGGCGGCCGCGACGGCGTCCGGGGGGACACCCAGGTGGGCGGCGAGGGCACCCATGGCCTCGTGGGTGGTGTAGCCGCGTTTGCGCAGCAGCAGGTACTGGTAGTCGCGTTCGGCGGCCCTGCCGGTGGGCAGCCCCAGGCACTCGGTGACGGTGTAGTCCTCCGGGACCGCCTTGAGTACGCAGGATCGCATCCGGTCTCCCCTCCCTGGCTCCGTGGTCCGGGCTTTCCGTGGCGGGTTCCTCGGCCGTGCGGTTGTCCGTGACCCTAGGCACCCGGGCGGCGGGACCGGGGAAGTGTTCCGCTCGCTGGAACGCGGAGGGGGAACGTGGAGGGGAAGGCGGAGGGTAGCGGGGGGGGGGGCCAGCAGGCGGGCGATGGGGTTCTCGAAGGAGGCC